>CAZPTT010000229.1:0-6990 GCA_964589435.1 uncultured Pirellulaceae bacterium | reverse complement strand
GCCGTATCATCGTCGCTGACGCTCCTTGATAGCGGCCTACAACCGCTCAGTTTGAATAGCGAAATCAAGTCTTGGGGTTCTTTCGTGGAAACGCGACTTCTACAGAGTCGTTTTCTTAAATCAAATTGCGAGTGCATTCGATGTCGTTGGAATACCTAAACGAAGCTGTGCAGAACAACGATAAGGCTGCGTTGATTCGATACGTGCGACTGCATTTCGGTGATGGCGACGATGCCAAAGGAGCCGAAGAAATCAACAAGTCTTGGGTGGAAGCACTTAAGTTGCTATTGGACATGCCAGCGACCAATCGAGAGTTCATCTTCTCAGCACTGGATGAACAAGCCCCGGCAACATTGGCCCATTTGTACTTTCATCTCCACTTTTACTTCGCCGAAAAATCAGGCGAATGGATACACGACGGTAATCTTTAATTCGACCACTTTTTTGCCGCAAGCATGGCATTATTGTTAGCTCTGCATTTAGTGCGAAGCAAAAAAGTGCGAAACAAAAACTGATTGGAAACGCAAAACATGTCGACCGAACCACAACAACTACGTCCGGGACTTTGGGAGACGGTGAACGGGCGCTACCCGGGCTCAATGATTACCAAAGCATCACATATTCCGTTGGCCACACTTGGAAAGCCACTAACCGAATCAAAGATTTGCTTTGTCAGCACATCGGGCGTGCAGCCCAAGAACAGCCTCCCGTTCGACACCGTGCACCCAGTAGGTGACTATTCTTTCCGACGCGTGCCGTCACAGTCTCACGTCGAATCACTTGAAATTCACCAATTGAAGTATCCAACGTTTGGAGCCAACCAAGACCTCAACGTGATCTTCCCAATCCAGCGACTTCAAGAGCTTACCGACGAAGGCGTGATCGGTGGGTTAACCGAGAACTTCTATACTTTCATCGGCTACAACATGGATCCGACGAGACTGGAAAAAACACTGGCAGAAGATCTCGCTGACGCCATCGAAGCCGAAAAACCTGACGCCGTCCTAGCGGCTCCCGCCTGACCAATTTGCCATCAATCAATCGCGCTGGTTCAGCGCGCTATCGAGCGTCGAGGAATCCCAACCGTTTCTCCAACCGTTGCTTTAGATGTAACGAAACACGCCAAACCACCTCGGGCGATGTTTCTAAAATTCATGATGGGGCATCTGTTTGGCGTCCCATTTCATCACCAGCTACAAAGAACCATTGTTTTGAGGCTCTTGGAACACTTACAAACTGCCACCGAAATCCAACGCTTCATCGACTTCGACGTAACCTGGGCCGAAGCACGCAAACAAGGCAAACAATTGCAATCCAAGCGGTAAGATCTGTGTTGGCCAGATTGTCTATCCTAGAACCGTCTGTCTTAAATATTGCGTCCACGAACCCGCCATTGTTGAGAACTATGATGACACTGAAAGAAAAAATCGCCGACTACAAACAAAAGTCCGCTGGCAAAGCAACACCCGAAATGGTCGCGATCATGAGCGCCGCAACTGCGGATGTTCAAGCTTCCATTCCAGAACGAAAAATCCCTGGCATCGGTGATTCGATGCCAGAATTTTCGCTGGCGGACTCCAATGCCGTCATGGTCAACTCGAATCAATTGATTCAATCCGGACCGCTCGTTGTCACATTTTTTCGTGGCATGTGGTGACCTTACTGCAATTTTGAGCTGGATGCTCTTAACGCTGTAGTCGCAGAGTTCAAAGATCTGGGTGCCACGTTGGTCGCAGTTTCTCCTCAGATTGTCGACGACAACAAAAAGCTAATCGCCCAGCGAAAGCTTGACTTTGAAATCTTGTTCGATGAAGACAATCAGTATGCCGAGCGATTGGGATTAAAGCATGGATTCCCGGATGGCTTGAAGGACGTCTACGGGAAATTCGGAATTGATATCGAACGATCCAACGGTAATCCAAAGTGGGAACTGCCGATCCCAGCTCGCTTTGTCGTGGACGCATCCGGGACAATTCGTTCCGCGGATTTCAATGCAGATTACACAGTTCGACCAGAACCGACAGAAACGCTCAGCGTGCTTCGGTCACTCTGAAAAAAATTTAACGCTGACTAAAAAACAACAAACTTTTGGGCGTCAGGCACTGAGCAGGTTCGAACCGCTTGCTCGCCAGACGTCTTTTTCTTTGCCTTGAGTTACTGTTGATTCGCTGCAAGACGACCGGATCTAGTCCATAATACGTTGATCACTTGTTCAACCATGTAAGCCGATTTTGCAATACAGTGGGCCAATGAATTTGCTTGGTAGCCTATTTTTCGTCGTCATGCCGTTGGCAGGTTTGATCTTCTGTTGCTGGATGCTGTTAACGGGAAAGTTAATTTCCCCCCTCGACTATTCTGTAAAACGATGGGACGAAAGTGATTCGACCCGCGCCACATTTATTTTGCAACTTGCAATTGGACTACCCATGTCGTTTGTCTTATTTGCAATTGGAATGATGGACGTATTTCGACACCTGAGCTGAAGATTGGCCAAACCGAAAATACTCTTCGCCTAAAACTAATTCAAACTTGCCTCAGCTTCCCCCAAGGTTCTCACACCCTCCCATGCAAAAAACAATTGACGTCCAAGGGGCGCGTGAAAACAACCTGAAGAACATCAGCGTTCAATTACCTCGCGACAAAATGATCGTCGTCACGGGTGTCAGCGGAAGCGGAAAGTCTTCCCTCGCTTTCGATACCGTTTACGCAGAAGGCCAGCGGCGGCTGCTCGCCTCGATGTCGTCTTACGCCAAGCGTTTTGTCGGGCAGCTGAAAAAACCGGATGTTGATTTCGTCAATGGGCTTTCGCCAGTGGTTTCGATCGACCAAAAAACGATTGGCAGCAATCCGCGATCGACCGTCGGCACGATGACAGATATTTCCGACTACCTGCGGATGCTTTACGCGTCGATTGGAACGCCTCATTGCCCGTACTGCGAATCCAAAGTGCAGGTACGGACGCCTCATCAGATGATGGAACACATGCTCGCACTTCCGGAAGGAACCGAAGTCGAAGTCCGCGCACCGGTCTTCAAGATCTACGGCGAGGACTACGAATTCTTGCTCGAACAAATTCGAATCAACGGCTACCGGCGGGCACGAATCAACAAAAAGGAAACCGACCTCGGCAGCGACGTTTCTCTCGATGAAGAAAAAGACTATCGCATCGAGGCCATCGTCGATCAATTTGTCATCGAAGACGGCATCGACAAGCAAATCATTACCTCGCTTGAACACGGACTGAAGCTTGGTGACGGCCTGCTGTGTTTTGAAATCACCAGCAAAATCTCCAAGGCCAAAGCAGCGAAGTTCTACAAAGGTTTCGGCTGCACCAAAGACAAGCTCGTCGCCGGCACAATGCACCATCGCAATTTCACCTTCAACGATCCCAGCGGGGCTTGCGTGACTTGCACTGGCATCGGCACGACACTTCGCGTCCACCCACAGCTACTGGTTCCAGATGAAACGCGAACCCTCAACGGAGGCGCATTCGTTAAAGAAGCGATGAACTGTGACAAAAACACGTGGGGCGGCCGAATGCTTTACAGCCTCTCCAAGAAGTTCAAATTCAGTTTGGATGTTCCCTACGAAAAACTTCCCAAGAAAGTGATCGACTTACTGCTGTATGGAACCAAAGGCAAGAAGTTCAAAATTATCATGCCGCCGGGCGTCAGAAAAGCTCACAAAAGCGAAGGCAAAGAAACGAATTTTCGTGGTGTGATCAACCAAATCGAACACACGTATCGATGGTACAAGAAACAAGGGCAAAGCAGCCAAGGCATCGATAGCTATCTGAAGAAAATCATGGTTGAGCATCCTTGCCCCGAATGCGAAGGGGCGCGGCTGAAGCGATCGAGGCGATTGGTTACCGTCGACAAACAGAACCTATTTGAAATTGGACAGATGCATTTGGTCGAGCTGACAAAATTCCTTAAGTCAGTCAAACCAACAGCCAAACAAAAAGGCGTCGTGGAAATTATCCTTCGCGAAGTCACCACTCGACTGGAACTGTTAATATCAATCGGATTGGATTATCTCAATCTCAATCGTCGCAGCAGCACGCTTTCAGGCGGCGAAGCCCAACGAATTCGGCTGAGTTCGCAAATCGGTTCAGGCCTGATGGGGATGCTCTATGTCTTGGATGAACCGAGCATCGGGCTGCACCCTAAAGACAACGTCAAGATGATCGAGACGTTGCGCCGATTGCGTGACCTCGGGAATACCGTCATCGTTGTCGAGCACGACGAAGACACCATTCGCAGTGCCGATCATATTGTTGAAATTGGACCCGGGCCGGGAATTCACGGAGGCGAAGTCGTTGTCGATGGTTCCATCAAGAAAATTCTCTCGGCGAGGAATTCAATCACCGGTCGCTACCTGAGTGGACGTGAATCAATTGCCGTTCCTGACGACCGACGCCCAGCGTCCAACAAGCAGTTACTGATCACTGGAGCCAAAGAGAACAATTTGAAAAATCTCGACGTTGCAATTCCATTGAATCAATTCGTCTGCGTGACCGGAGCCAGTGGCTCTGGAAAAAGTTCTCTGGTTCACGAGATCCTCTATAAGAAACTATACAACGTCTTGCATGACAGTCGTGTTCTTTCTGGACAGCATGACGAACTGGTGGGACACGAATTTGTCGACGACGTGATCAGCATCGATCAATCGCCGATCGGCCGGTCCCCGCGTTCTAACCCGGCGACTTACATTGGTTTCTACGACAACATTCGCAAGCTGTTCGCCGAAACGGAAGAATCGAAAAAGCGAAAGTACACAACCTCCCGCTTCAGCTTCAACGTTAAGGGCGGTCGCTGCGAAGAGTGTAGCGGTGAAGGAACGATCGTCACCAAACTTTCTTTCATGCCTGATGTCGAAGTGACCTGTCCGACTTGTAAAGGCGATCGCTACAATCAGGAGACTCTCGAGGTCACTTACAACGGCAAAAACATTTCGGAGGTTCTCAACACGTCGATCGAAGAAGGCGTGGATTTCTTCGCCGATCAAAACACGATCCATCGCAAATTGATGGTCATGTATGAGTTGGGTTTGGGCTACCTGACGATCGGACATCCATCCACGATTCTTTCCGGTGGCGAAGCCCAGCGCGTCAAGCTTGCGTCAGAATTGGGAAAGCTAAAGCGTGGTAAGCACAACCTTTATATCCTCGATGAGCCGACAACTGGCTTGCATTTCGCTGACATCGATCGTTTGCTGACCAGCCTGACACGACTGGTTGATAATGGGCACAGCGTTCTGGTGATTGAGCACAACCTTGATGTCATCAAGACTGCGGACTACGTGATTGACTTGGGCCCTGAAGGCGGACACAAAGGCGGCTGTTTGATGGTCGCGGGCACACCTGAGAAAGTGGCGAAGTCTAAGAAAAGCCACACCGGCCGATTCCTGAAAGAAGTGCTTTAGTGGTTCGCCTTGAATTGACTGGTTTTTATGGGTGCCATGCCCTCGCTTGCGTGGGCATGCTCACGCAAGCGAGAGCATCGCACCAATCATTTCAGATCGGAAGAGCCACTAGCCGAAAACTGTTATCCGAGAGTGGCCGGTTTGCCCATTTCGCGACAATTATATTCCATAAAACCGCTTCACCGTCTCCCGTAAATGAAACGGCAACCACTGACGTTCTGTGTAGACTCCATGTCCGGCTAGTCGATGCGCCAATCCATCCGTGTCATCATAGTCCACTAACAATGTTGTCCCTTCATCTGCGACTCGCATTCCGATTTTGATGTGCTCCCAAAAATCGGTTCTCCCAAACGGTTGCAATAACTTTCCGAGTTTGTATTCCGCCACCATCAACCGAAGATCCATCAAATAAGGAAAGACGTTCGTTCCAGCGATTCCAAATTGCTGAACAAAATCGCCATCCATTTTCAAAAGATCCATCGAGTTAATCTTTGGTACCGGCGACAAGAAAACCGGCTCGTCTGGTCTTGGCACATGGTTCACAAAATGAAGCAAATTTCGATAACCACCAGTGTCCCAGCCGTAACGGATTGGCAATCCAAGTGTGACAATATCAAGCTGAAGCGATCGTCGCCGCGTCTCGTCCTCCAATGCGTCAGCCACACGGCTTAGCTGTTGCTGCTCTTCTCCGCTGCGAAAAATGGGTTTGAGTATTTCCAAGAAGCGAACTCGCTCGGATCTCTCAGCACCGATCAGATTGGTAACTATCGCGACTAGATTGCCAGCGTGCGAATGGCACAACATTAGAATCCGTTTTTCGGACGAAGATTCTTGTCGAGTTAACAATTCATCGAGTAGCTCAATCGCAGCGACGCCGCGGCCAACGTGGTTGTTCTCGCCTGACCAATTGAATCGGCGAACATTGGGAGTGGGCTTGGCAACAGATATGTCATCAGCCTGGTTCGGAGAGTTGAGAACTTCGGCCAGCTCAGCCGCGTACTCCTCTGTGAAATTGCCTGTGTCATCTGCCAACACATCAAATAGTTTTTTCCCTAACACACGTAGATGTTCGGCCACCTTCGGCCAAAACTTCTCTATTTGAGCTGTCCATCCAAGTGCATCGTTGCCGGCAAAGGTTCCGTGAATCAGGTAGACCGCATCGACGTGATCGGCCAATGCGTTAGAAACGCGTGTCATCTCTTGAGAATATTGATCGGTGCCAGTTTGAAATGGAAAGTCAGCGTCCATCAACACGTAGTGAGCGCCTGGTACGTCAGCAGAGTAGGTTTGATGACGAAAGTGGTTATTGAATGGCATGCTAATTTTATAGCACACCAGGCTGGCAGCTCGGCCATTCGATTGGCGGTGGCTATTGAATTCCTAGCGGAGTGGCGCAAGCCGCCCGGTCTTTTTCAGCACGGACATGCTCACGCAAGCGAGAGGCATGGCACCCAGAAGCCTCAACCAACTTCAATTCCTAGCAGAACAGGCCGCCCGGTATATCCAGTTCTTAGCGGAGTGGCGCAAGCCGCCCGGTCTTTTTCAGCACGGACATGCTCACGCAAG
>CAZPTT010000228.1:0-7038 GCA_964589435.1 uncultured Pirellulaceae bacterium | reverse complement strand
GTCCAGTCTTTGCGAATGCGTTGATTTTCGTTGGTCAGATACCAGCCAGGAATCTTTTCAAGCTGCTCCCGGACAAATGGAAGCGGACAGGGATCGACCCCTCCTTCGCAAGGGACACATTTCTTGGTCGTCAGTTGATCGGAGTTTTGGATTTCCATGTTGGCCTTTTGTATTCAACGGAGATGTTGGTGGTCTTGATCGAGTCAGCTTGTGCCAATTCGGTCGTTTGATTTTTGGTGGTTCCAGTCGACAGAGTTAACCGTTTGAAGTGTCTGAACTAACATCCCTGCCTTGGCAGATTCGAAAAGCAAGTGGTTAGTTCGACTTGTTCAATTGAAGTTCGTCGGCATTGGCGGACAACGCATCGATGACAAATTGAATGTGTTCGTTCAACTCAACTTCAAGATTTTCTGCACCTTCAATGATGTCCTCGCGACTGACTTTTTCCGCGAAGCTCTTCTGTTTCATCTTTTTACGAACGCTTTTGGACTTCATTCCCGATATTCCGGCTGGACGAACCAAAGCCACTGCTGAAATGAAACCAGACAGTTCATCGCAGGCGAAAAGCGTTTTGTCCAAGCGTGACACGCGAGGGCAATCCGGCACCGCATCGACATGTGATTTGATCGCGTAAATGACGTCGTCGGGGTAACCTTTTTCCGTCAGGATTTTTGATCCTTCGAGCGGGTGATCCGGAGCCGTCGGCCAACGTTCATAATCGAAATCGTGAAGCAAACCAACGACGCCCCACTTTTCAACATCCTCGTTGAATTGGTTAGCGTAAGCCCGCATGGCGGTTTCGACACACATCATGTGTCGGCGTAGTCCTTCGGATTGAGTGAACTCGCACATCAATTCCCAGGCTGCCGAACGGTTAACAGGATTCATTCGTTTCCGTCGTCTGATTTGTCGTCGTCGGATTTGTCATCTTCCGATTCATCTCCGTCCGAATCTTCTTCGTCGCCATCTTTTTTATCTTCGTCCTCGTCTTCTTCATTCTCGTCTTCTTCATTCTCGTCTTCTTCATTCTCGTCGGAATCGTCGTCTGCCTTCTTGTCGGCGTCTTTGCCTTTGGCTAGTTCAGCCGACTTGCCTTCGTCCTGCATCTCACGCCAAGGCTTCTTTTCTTTGTAACTTTCGTATTCTTTTTGAAGGCTTTCTTTTTGGTCTTCATTGGTGCCTTCTTCGGCGTTGAGTTCAATAGCTTTTTCGATCCACTTGATTGCGTTTTCGAAATCGCCCATCTCTGCATAGCCCGAAGCCAGCGTGCTCAGAATATGAGCCTGCTTGAATTCGGTTACCTCCGCAGCTTTGGTAGCCAACTCAACCGCCCGTTTACCATCACGTACGTCCTCAAAAG
Organism: uncultured Pirellulaceae bacterium; assembly: GCA_964589435.1. Taxonomy (GTDB): domain Bacteria; phylum Planctomycetota; class Planctomycetia; order Pirellulales; family Pirellulaceae; genus Mariniblastus. Next base: position 5,678 of record CAZPTT010000228.1, on the reverse strand, counting down.
TCGACGTCGCCAAAACCCAGGCGAGGTTGTTAAGCACGCCGTCATCTTCTGGGATTGGCTCGCCCTCCTCTTCTTCCTGAATCTTCTGAATTGCATATTGCAATTTCAGCGCTTCGTCATAGTCCGCAACCGCCTTTCTGTGTTCGCCCGTAGACAGCCTTGCATCGCCTCGGCCACGCAGCGTTCCCATTCGGCGCGACATGAAAACCAACTGCTTCGGATTCGATTTACCTTCCCAGTTGTCTTTCTGGTTAAGTTTCAGCAGTTCGTTGTAAATCTCGATGGCTTCTTTGGGGCGATCGTCGGCGTTGTACAGCATCGCCAATTGTCGCTTGAGAAATTGATTCGATTCGTCGTTAACTGAAAGCGTTTTGAAGTCTTCAATCGCTTCAGCGAATTTCTCTTGTTGAGAAAAGATTCGTCCGCGCATTTCGATTCCGCGAATCAGGTTCGGCTCCATCTTTAAGAGGGCGTTGACATCGTCCAACGCTTCGTCGAGTTTTTCTTGTTCTGAGTAAAGAGTTGCCCGTAGAAGTAAAGCTCGCAGATCCCGTTTGTCAATTTCTAGCGCCCGACTCGTGTCTTCAATGGCCTCATCAAGGTTTTCACGAATCACATTAAGCTGAGCCCGAACAATATGTGGTTGGACATTTTTGGGATCATGTTCGATGGCGTCGGCAATGATATCGAGGGCTTCGTCTTGCAGCGCTTCATCAAATTCTTCGCCCATTCCCATCAGCATGGTGACAACCGCCAGGTAGTTGGCCGTGTTCTTTTCACCGTTGTCGAGCCAAACCTTGATGTCAGCCATCGCTTCGTCGGTTTTTTTCTGCTTCAGGTAGATGACCCCGCGGGTACGAATCGCGTCCATGTTTTCCGGATTGATTTTAATCGCTTGATTCAAATCCGCGATTTGCGATTCTTCGTCGTCGGACATGGTGGCGCGAATATAAAGAGCACCCGAAAGTTGCTCGCGGTCATCGCCCGCAAGTTCCACTGCTTTATCGACGGCATCTAACGCCGCGTCTTCATCACCGCCGGGCAGACCGTTGAGCTTGGCAATCATCAGATAACATTCTGACATTTCTGGCTGCAACTTAATGGCTTTCTTCAGTCGGCTGAGTGCTTGGCTGCGGAACATTCGCCAACGACGGTCTTGCCCCTTCGAGGCGAAAATTCTTTGAGAGAGCTGGTCGGCATGTTCGTACAAAGACGCCGCCGCCAATCGTTTGGCCTGTACGACTCCGCTTTCGTCCAAGCCCTTCTTGATCGCCGACTCGCACAATTTGACGACTGCGTCGAGTTCTTTCAGCGTTTGGGCGGAAACCTTGTCGACAAAGGCTTTGTCCAGATCGTCGCTGCCCGGATTGTCCTGAGCCCAACTGGATCCACTCATTATCAACGAAACGAAGATTGCGAAAACGAATATGCGCTCTAGTTTGAAAATCCCAGTCGATTGCATCGACGTTCTCCCGAATAATTGGCGTATTTTTGGTTGAATGGCGAAGGCCGCCACCGGAGCCGTAGAACCGCGTTCTGAAGTCAAAGTTCTCATCTGCTTTCAGCAACATCAGTCAACCGATTGCTCCAACTCGAATTCTATTTGATTTACGTCCTTCAGAAAATCTCTAAATCCATTGGGAGGGACCCAAATCCGAACGAATCCTATGATTTCGATGATTTGCAGATGTCCCCAGTGCAGAACAGTACACAAATTCAGAAGGAGGCTGCTCGGCTGCAACTCGGAGTTTTGCGTTCTCGTCGCCCCGTGCAGCGTGGGTTTACGAAACTGAGCTGAGTCAATTCCGCGCGGGTTCACCGGCAATTGATTCTGACGATCGGCAAGTTGACGACTACCTGAAGGGCATGGAGGGCAAAACCCTTTGTCGTTTCGTCTTCATCCACCGTTTGGACACTATGCGGTTATCGATCAGAAGGAGCTTTTTTAAAGTCGCTGCGGATTGGCCACTGCGGACATCTCGTTGGTCTGTGCTGGCCTCGGTGCCCGAGACTTACCCAGCCTTCCGAGGTTGGCCAAGATGTTCAGGGTCAGGTGTTCTGGGTTATGGCTTATTTTGCCTAATAGGACTTTTCCAATTTAAGCAAACTCAGTTTAATAGCCCTTTCCATTAAGAGCAACTTCGCAACCCCAAACACATAATTAAAGGCAATCAGAGCATGTCCCGTAAGCTCTCTAAGAGTTCGATCACTGCAATCTTTTTGGCTGCATTCGCCCTCTCCCTGGTAGCGTTCCAAAGCAATATTTGGGCTTTCCAAGACTCCAGCGGCGATACTTCAGCGCAAGAACAAGCCGGAGTCGTGACACCAACGATTCAAGCCGCTCCCGACATTGCTCCCAAAGCAGGTCCACCAGCGAGCTCGATTTTCCAAATCCTGTCGTACTTGATTCCAGTATTGGGAATCGTTGGGCTCGGCTTTACCTACTGGAAGTCGACTTGGGTTTCCCAACAGGAAGTCGGCACAGATCGAATGGCTCGCATTGCCGATAACATTACCGAAGGTGCGATGTCGTTCCTGAAAGCCGAATACTCAATCCTGTTTCTGTTTGTCTTAGCCGTGGGAGCTCTTCTGGGATACTCGAGTCTAAGTCAAGGAGATGCTTCTTCGCCACTGATCGCGCTTTCATTTGGACTTGGCGCATTTTGCTCAGCGCTCGCCGGTTTCATCGGAATGAAAGTCGCGACCAAAGCAAACGTTCGCACCACGAACGCTGCACGAACTGGATTGGGCCAAGCGTTAGAAGTCGCCTTCGCCGGCGGTAGCGTGATGGGTATGGGCGTTGTCGGTTTGGGTGTGCTTGGACTAAGCGTTTTGTTTCTTGTTTACGGAAACATGTTTGGCTTAGATTCAAAAACGGAATTGACGCGCGTCATTACTGTGCTGACCGGTTTTTCTTTTGGTGCGTCTTCCATTGCTTTGTTCGCACGAGTTGGTGGCGGTATTTACACAAAAGCCGCTGACGTTGGTGCTGATCTGGTTGGAAAAGTCGAAGCTGGCATCCCAGAAGATCACCCGCTTAACCCGGCAACAATTGCCGACAATGTTGGTGACAACGTTGGCGACGTGGCCGGTATGGGAGCGGACTTGTTTGAGTCGTATGTCGGTTCGATTATTGGAACGATGGTTCTGGGAGCCGCCTTTTTCGAGTTGGCGGAATTTCAGAACGACGGCTTTCAAGGCCTGTCGGCGGTTCTACTACCTTTGGTGTTGGCAGGCGTCGGGATTATCACTTCGATCGTTGGCACTTTTTTCGTGAAAGTAAAAGATGGTGGAAACCCTCATCACGCTTTGAATCTCGGTGAGTTTGGTTCGGCAGGTCTTTTGCTGGTTTTGACTTTCCTCATCATCATGTGGATGTTGCCCAGTCAATGGACAATTTACGCTGGCACGAGTGACGAAAAAGTCATCACCAGTATGGGAGTTTTCTGGTCGATCCTGATTGGATTGGCCTCTGGTTTGGCGATTGGAAAAATCACAGAACACTATACGGGAACTGGAACGGGCCCTGTTAAATCAATCGTTGGGCAATCGGTAACCGGCTCCGCCACGAACATTATCTCTGGTCTGGGCGTTGGAATGATGTCGACGATGTGGCCGATCATCATTATCGCCGCTGCAATTGTTGGTGCGTATCAATTCGCCGGTTTGTATGGCATCGCGATCGCTGCGGTTGGCATGCTTTCCAATACAGGGATTCAATTGGCGGTCGACGCTTACGGCCCGATTTCTGACAACGCCGGTGGCATTGCTCAAATGGCCGATCTTCCAGAAGAAGTTCGCGAACGAACGGACAAGCTGGACGCCGTTGGAAATACAACGGCTGCGATTGGCAAAGGATTCGCGATCGGTTCAGCGGCTTTGACTGCGTTAGCTCTCTTTTCCGCCTTTATGGTTTCTTACAACGAGACGCATCCGACGACAAAAATTGACGCGATTGATATTACGAATCCTTTCGTGATGGCTTCGTTGTTCATTGGTGCGATGTTGCCGTTTTTGTTCTCTGCACTTTCAATGAACGCTGTCGGTCGCGCGGCGATGGCAATGATTCAAGAAGTTCGCCGTCAGTTCAAGGATATTCCTGAGTTGGGCGCCGCGTTGAATGTGATGAAAAAGAATGAAGGTAAGGACTTCGAGCAATGGTCGAAGGACGATCAAAGCGTGTTTGATGCTGCCGACGGCAAAGCTGAATACGGCAAGTGCGTGGCGATCTCAACGAAGGCATCGATTCGTGAGATGATTCTTCCCGGCTTGATTGCCGTGCTCGTGCCGGTTGCATTCGGGTTCGTTCCGCTTTACTTCTTCCCGGGTGAAAACACCAATGCTTTAATGCTCGGCGGATTGCTCGCTGGTGTAACGGTCAGCGGAGTATTGATGGCGCTGTTTCAGTCCAACGCCGGTGGAGCTTGGGATAACGCGAAGAAGATGATCGAAGAAGGTTACGAAGTCGATGGCAAGAAGTTGGCAAAAGGAAGCGAAGCCCACAAGGCCGCCGTCGTCGGTGATACCGTGGGTGACCCGTTCAAGGATACTTCCGGCCCGTCGCTGAACATCTTGCTGAAGCTAATGAGCGTGGTGGCGTTGGTGATCGCGACTTTGATTTAAGTGAATTTCGAACGAAGCTCTGATCCAAGGAACTTGATTTCGGGATCAGCTTGACCACCAGCAGCTTTTACTTACGAAAACCGCGTGTCTTTGGCATGCGGTTTTTTCATTGGTTGGGGCGGCAGCGTCGTGGGGCACGGTCACGCCGATTAATCGGCTTGTCGGATGTCGAAAGGCTGTTTCGGTTGGGTGCGGAGGAATGGCTTTGAAACGGCCAGTTGGTTGTTGGTTCAGCCTGAATATTCTGACCAAGCAACACTTAGATTCGGCAAGTGCGGTGGCCGATCGAATCGTCCGATACTTGGGATAGCTCAGAATCCCCAGAAAACCACGGCTTGCGTTGGAAGATGTCGATTCGAGCCAGTTGTAGGGAGTGATTTGCCACCAGCGACTCATTGGCTACTTATTCGATGGATCGAGGCTGAAAGTCAAAAATTCCTTGGATTGCCGATGATTTCCGACTATCCTAGAAATGAAATAAGAGTCGATTGGTCACAGGATTTCGCCGGTTTGCTGGCGCCCTTAGATTCAATCGCAACTGAGATTGGACTCAGCTGAGTTCCAAGCAAGAATATACCTGAAGATGGTTTCTGACCGGTGCGGGCAAGCAACATCGGTTTTCATAGTTGAGGAATTTTTGATGAAGACATCAATCAAGAGTTACTGGTTCAAATTTGCGATGGCAGTTGCGACTGTCGTTTCGTTTTCTGCAATGGGCGTCGCTGATGACGACGTTGTCGAGAAGAGCGATAAGACTGAATCAGCGCGAGAGCGACTGGTGACCAAGCGACGCCTTTCAACCATTGCGAAAACGCAATCTGCCGTTGAAGGTTTCGAATCCGTTGGCATGTTCAATGCGATCACCAGCGGCGAAATCGAAGTTGTGATCCGAACCAAGAGCGCCGCAGAGGCGAACATGGTCGTGAAGAACAACACGGATAAACCGCTGGCGATTGAAATGCCAGCCGTGTTCTCTGCAGTTCCCGTGATGCGACAAGGCCTCGGCCTTGGCGGCTGTGGCGGCGGCGGTGGTGGACTTGGCGGCGGCGGTGGTG
>CAZPTT010000227.1:0-7330 GCA_964589435.1 uncultured Pirellulaceae bacterium | reverse complement strand
ATCGAAATCGATGGCCTAGGCGGCAATGACACGATTCAGGTAAATCTCGGTGATGTTGATGATTCGGTAGTAAACCGGCTGGGGCTTACGAAGATCATCAATTCACAGTTGGAAACCAACATCTTTAATATCGAAACAGTCGAACTATTCGCCGGCGGAGGAATCGACGATATTCTGTTCCTTGATTCTCCAGGCGACGACACGTTCAGGCGAGACGCTACGTTTGCTGAAATGACCGGCGACGGATTCACATTTTCAGGCAGTGACTTCGAAAGCGTCGGCGCATTTGCCAATCAAGGCGGTGAAGATCTTGCCATCATCAACGCAACCAATAGCGATGACATTTTTCTGTCGAAAAACGGAATTGGCACTTTGCTAGGTACGGGGTTCACGTTCAACGCAACCGACTTTGAAAACATGGAGGCGTATGGAATTGCGGGCGGAACCAACCGAGCCATTCTGCAGGGATCAACCGGCGCCGATCAGTTTTTCAGAAGCCCAGAGGGTGCAACGCTGGTCGTCGACGGGAAGCAAGCATTGGCTCAGGATTTTGCGATCGTTACCGCAATGGGTAACGGTGGCGATGACTCGGCGAACCTGCATGATTCAGTGGGCGATGATTTCTTCTTCACTCAACCTGGAAATGCCTACCTCTTAGTCGACGATGCACCGTATGCCAATGCGATTGGATTCCCACGAATCTCGCTTCGGTCGTTGCTTGGCAATGACGAAGTCTTTATGACGGCGCCGGGTGACAACAACGTCTTCTCCGCCGACGTCGATTCGGCGAACTTGATTAGTGGCGAACAGTACGTTCTTTCGAGTGGTTTCAACACTGCGACTGCCAGAGTCCTGCCCGGCACGACCAATCAAGCGACGTTGCGGGACTCGGCCGCGGATGACAAATTTGTCATGACGCCTAATTTCGCTTCGACGACAGTGGGTGATTCCATCGCCAAAGCCGTCAACTTCTCAGACGCAAAATCGGTATCGACTCAGGGATCAGATAACTTGTTCCTTAATGATTCATCTGGTGATGACGAACTCTATATCACCGAGGATCTTGCCGTACTCACAACTTCATCTGCCAAGCTCACTGGGACGGGGTTTCGATCCGTTTATGCAACAGCGATGGGTGGAATCGACAATGTCAACATGGTCGGTACGGCATTGGATGAAACCTATGTCGCCAGACCTGGCTTTGGTTTACTCAGCCGTACTGGGCTGACGCTCCTTGCCGAAGGCTTCGACAACTACTCGGCATCATCTGGAGGTGGAACAGATTTCGCCCGACTCATTGGTTCGGCAGGTGCTGAAACGCTGTTTATGAATTCGACAAGTACAACCTTGAAAAACGATTCGATGAGGTTATTCGCCTCCGGCTTCCGTTCCATCGAAGCCAATGGAAACGGCGGCGATGACCTGGCGTACGTGACGGACACCGCCGATGATGATTTCCTCAATGGCGATGGCGCTTCCGTTTGGATGTTCAACGATGACTATTTCAAACGCATCACGGATTTCGACAAAGTGTTCGCACGAGCCGTCAACGGCGGAATCAATCGCAATCAACTTAGCACTTCGCTCAGTTTCGATCTCGAGACAATCGGCGATTGGATTTAGATTTTGAATCGATGCAACCTTGGCAAGTTCGTTGCGAGCCTGCAATCCGACTGATGTAGCAACGATTTGGACATTCTTGCCATAGGCGAGAACTTGATCGAAGCGACGTCGAACCTGCCGGGTTGAGTCTGTTGGCCAATGCTCTGGCAAGATTGTAGTTGGGCGACGCCATTCATCTGGCCAAGTGACATCGCGACTCGCTTCGAGTCAATCAAATGTCCAGTTATAGAACACATAAATTGACCCGCGAAATCTAGTCATTCCGGCGATCCACCCAAAATTACAACGCTTAGGTTAGAATGGAAAGACCGCGTTTGGTGCGGCTCTTGCAATCGAAACTATTTTGGAATGCTGACATGGCACGACTAACCTCTTTCCAATCTTTGCTACGTGGCTCGGCACTCGCCTTTGCGGCGGTCGCCTGTTTGGCATTCTGTTCTGATTCGGCCAACGCCTTCAAGCAATCCAAGGGTAAGTCGCGCTCCAGTTTCCCAAAGAACACTTCGATGCAAAGAGGGTCGAGTGGAAAAAGCCGCAGCCCGCAACGCAGTGGCGGATCGAGCGCCAATCGAGGTACAAGCGGAAATCGAAGCCCGAGCCATCACCGGGGTTCGAGCCACAACCGCGGCTCAAGTCACAACAACTACCGCAGTCCGGGCGCGAGTTCGTATTCGACGCGGAGTTCGTATCGCCCGACGTATTCCAATAACCTTAGCCGCTACAACTATGGGGGTCGCGGTAACAGCAGCTTCAACAATCGAGGCTTCAACAATCGTGGCTTTAGCAACCTCTCGATTTCTCCTTATGGATTGGGCTACAGTTACTCCAACAGAAACTTTGGAATCAGCATCGGGTCAGCCGCAACGCGTTCTTACCGCCCCACCGGCGTCTACAATAGCTTGCCGTTTTCCAACTACTCTGGCTATTACGGAAATGGCTACGGCACGTACCCCTCGACTTACTATGCCAATCCATCGACCAACCCCTATTCCTCTGGCTACTACAACTCGGCCGGCTACGGCGTCAATCCGAGCAACTACTTGCCCAACCCCTACCAGCCTTCCCTTGGTTTGCGCGGCTCAGATTTAATCGCGACTGAAAGCTTGATGAACGGCAGCGTCTCTAACGGGATGGCAGCCAACGGGACAGCAGCCACCAGCCCAACTCTGGCAAGGAAGTTTCCTTTGATTCGGACTTCAGCAATCGCGCTGCGAACTCAACAACTCGCCGAAGAAGCATTTCGAACCGGCGACTACCAAACAGCGGCTCGATTGTCGAAGGAAGCCGTGTTGCTGGACGGGAAAAATGGACAGGCAATGCTTTTCTCGTCGCACGCTCAATTTGCTGCCGGCAACTACTCTGAATCGGCTCAAAATCTAGAAAGGGCAACTCAGCTGCTCTCATCGGATCAATGGTCGTATGTCGTCAAGAACTTCCGTGAATTCTACGGCAAGAATGATTACGTTTCGCAAACAGACAACTTGTCCGCATTCATCGACAAGTTTCCAAATGACCATGCTGCGACAACGCTTCGCGGGTTCCACTATGGTTGCCTTGGTTACGCCGATGCCGCCACAGCCGATTTCGTCAAAGCATTGGCGATCAGGCCGGACTACGAACTTGCGAACAAACTCATGCCAGTGCTCGGCAAAGAACAAGTCGCTCCGACAACGAGACCTGCCGTCGAAGAACCGACTCCTCCAGGCGACAGCGGGAAAGTGAATTCAGGCCAAAATTCAATCCTTGGATCGTTGGAAGAGATTGGTGGCGACAATATCATCCGATTAGTCCCACAAGCAAGCTCTGATTTGCCTCCGCTCAATTCTCCTGTACTCAACGGCCCATTGAAATAACCGTATCCCAGAGAAACAGTTCTTTTTTCTGCGCCAACAGAAAATTGTGCACCAACAGAAAACCACGCCATTTGGATACAAGCGGCTTTCTTGCTCCACTCGCTCGATCAACGTCTCACGCATTGCCCCAGAACCATCTGGATTTCCGGGAGCGGTTCCTCTGGATTCATCCGAACCTAATGACAAGATTGCAGGGCACGCTTTCTTCTTCGCCGCGAGACATAAGCAATCGCAAACGGGCAAATCAACGATACGCAACTCGGCTCTGGCACTGACACGACTCGAAAACTCACGTTGACATCGTCGTCGGTTCGGAAATCCGACCGCCGAAAGACGCTTCCGTCCATGTAACGATTCAATTCCAATTGACGGGCTATCGTTGGATCTGCTCCCTCACGGACAAACCAAAATTGAAAGCTCAGATCGTCACCGCCCAAAACGATATTCTGATTGAGCCTGAAGCCAAGATCGACTTGATCCAAGAAGCCGTAATTGACAATGTTTCCATCGTCAATAGTCAGTGATGCGGACGTTAACGAGAATTGGCCACCGGGTTCATTCTCTAGTTGATTTTCTGCATTAGGGTCGATGCCAAACAACGCGGTAAATTGACGAACAGGTTCGGAATTGATCGAAAAATCACCTGTCGCCTCATAGTAGACGACCTGTGCGCAAACCTGCGAGTGGAGACAAGCCGTAACTACAAGTAGCAAAGCCATTGCTGCGTACTTCTGTCGAATCATTCTGATTTAACTTTCTCTTGTTGTAATAATCATTGATCTTTAGCTCGATTACATGGCACGAACCAAACGCGCGCTAGTTCAACTAAACTAAGTGGCTGAAGCACGATTCTCAAGGCAACGATTTTCAGTTTTGCGCGCAGTTGCGCGAAACTTGAATCGCTGCAACTCAAAACTTTTTTCCGGCCATCGTACTTGCCGAGTTTCCTGAGTTCGTAAGATCAGCGAATTAAGGTCAGCGAAATTAAGGCCACCAAAATTCCGAGTGCGGCAATGCTGTTGCGATTCGACAACACGAATCAAAACTTCAACATCACTTTGGGCGACGTTTCATAAATGCCACAGGCGATCTGCAAAAGCCCTCATTTCCTTCGGTTTTTTGCGTCTATTTCCCATGTGGCACGACTTGTGCAAATCCCTCTTGCATCATCCAACGGCAGAGGAAATTGAGGGGAATCAGATGCAATTCAAAATCTCGATACAAAGAACATTCAGTTTCACGTTCGTATTTTTGTTTGGCCTAGTCGTTTGCACCCAGTTGATCGGTGCCGACAAGCACCACGGAAAACGAAACCAGCACTCCCGAAAGAACCATAACGGTCGCAGCAATGGGTTTACCGGAATCTCCCTGTCCCCTGCAGGCATTGGAATCACCTTGCAAAATCGAAACTTTGGAATTGACATCGCTCCGGGAACACTGGGAAGTATTCAACGACAATTCACTCAACAGCAATTCGCAGGTGCCTTCGGCGATCAAGCAGCAGGCTTTGAATCGCCCAATATGGTTTTGCCAAATACAGGCGGGCCGCTGGTTGATGTTTGGAATGGCCAACAACCTCTGCCTGCACAGCCCCTCGTGAACAACGACGCGGCGAACTTCCGAACCGTCGTACCCACCAATAGCGCCGCCAAACAATTCCAATCAACGGCGGAAAACGCATTCAAGTCCGGCAACTACCAAGCGGCAATGCGGTCGTTGCACCACGCCACTATCGAAGATCCGCAAAATGGACTGATCCATCTCTTCGGCTCGCAAATCGCATTTGCAATGGGCGACTACCAAGCCTCGGCCAACGCAATTCTGACAGGAACCGAGCTTAGTCCCCGTGAAGATTGGTACTTTGTAATCCGAAACTTTAGAAGGTTTTACGAAGGTAAAGAATATGTCAGTCAGATGAGCCGTTTGAATAATTACTGCAACCAACATCCCAATGAAAGTTTCGCCCAGGCACTACGAGCCTATCACTTCCAAGGTCTGGGAGAAGTGAAAGCCGCCAACATATTCGCCGCGAAAGCATTCGAAATCGACTCGCGTGATCGACTTGCCTCAAGGCTTTTCGAAGCCGAGTCCGACCAAAAAATCATGCCCCCAGTGCCTGGCCCTTCAAAGTCAATCTTGACAGAAGAACTTCCAAACGAACAAGTGCAGCACAGGGAATCGGCTCTCGACCGTGCAGCAACGAAAGAACATTCAAACAAGCAACACTCAATTCTGCAGAATTGAATCTACGTGAACCTTTTCAAGACTGATTAAATACCGAATGGCAATTTCTGCCAATCAAATTTTCAAAACCAACTCAAACTTACCGACCCACAAGGAAACTCTCATGGCATACCAAGAACTAAGCACCACCAAGTACTGGCACGCATCTGTTAAGCAAGAAATCAAGGATATTCGCCGTCAGAAAAACCAAGAAGCCGTTCGATCGTTCTTCATGTTCGCCTTCACCGCCTTGGTCATCGCCGGTGTTGCCTACGCCGTTTACACGATGAGTGCCTGGTTGCCCGGCATCGTCGAATTCATGGAATATTACGGCGTGATTCCTCCGCAGATCAACGCTTAAGAACTAAGTAACGATGCAGCCGATCACACGAGGGCGAATGTGGCCTGCCCTCGAGAGCGGCAATCGAAAATCCAAAACGAAATCCAAAACGAAATCCAAAACGCATCGCGAACGCGATGCGTTTTTTTTTGCGTCGATTGAGATCAATAGCCCGATCCAGATGCCGTAATTTTCTCGATCGGATGCCAAGTCGTTTTGACTTCGCAAAAATCGGAAATCAAATACGGGTTTTCGTTCTCAGCCGCCGCCCAATCGCAATCAAAAACCCGAACTCGCTTAAGGTTGCCAACGCTATCTTGTTTGACTTGTGTCAACAACTTCTTGCCTGCCGCATCGGCGTCCGCAGCGTCATACGCAATTGCGTTGATATCCATGTGCTTGGCAAAATGCTCTGCCAATTCGGTGGTCGAACCAGTCAACAGGTTTACAACTCCACCAGGCACATCGGATGTACTGAGCACTTCGGCAAACGTAATCGAGGAAAGTGGTTTCGACTCAGAAGCCAAAACGATACAAACATTTCCGCCTGCAATGATCGGTGCGACTAGAGAAACTAAGCCCAACAGAGGACTTGCCTCCGATGCAACGGCGAACACAACACCCGTGGGTTCGAGAACTGAAAAATTGAAATGCGAAGAAGCAACCGGATTGACTGAGCTAAAAATCTGCTGGTATTTATCACACCAGCCAGCGTAATAGATTAGCCGATCGATACTTACCGCAACTTCCTTTTTGGACGCAGCTGCGGTCAAGCCCTGAGTCTGCAATTCTGCGACAAACTGATCGCTTCGGCCTTCCAGCATTTCTGCAATCCGGTACAAAATTTGACCGCGATTGTAGGCCGTTTTGCCCGCCCAGCCGGCTTGAGCACTGCGGGCAGCCACCACAGAGTTCCGAACGTCTTTGCGTGAACAAAGGCAAACGTTTCCTAGTGATTTGCCGTTGGCTTCCGGAGAATAATATCGCCCCGATTCGGTGCGTGGAAATTTCCCACCGATGAAAACCTTGTAAGTTTTCAAAACTTCGATTCGTTCGTCAGATTTTGCCATGACAATTTACAATTTTATTTCGAGATGATTTTAATTTTCACAGCACTGGGTACTCCTTGCTGCGACTGACCGACGCCTAATTTGAATGCCAACTTAGACATGCAAATTGCGAGATTAAAAGTTAGAAGTCCAAGTAAGCCGCCAGCCCTTGCAATCCACCCTCTCGCCCGAAGCCGCTTTCTTTGTAGCCGCCGAAGGGGGAAGTTGGATCAAACTTGTTA
>CAZPTT010000226.1:0-7336 GCA_964589435.1 uncultured Pirellulaceae bacterium | reverse complement strand
CACTTACATCGTTCGCTTCGTGGCGGACGGGGGTCGTAAAAACCTTCCGTTGCACGACCGCAGTTTTTTGGTGGGGCACACGTTGACCAACATCTCCGTCCCCGAACAACGCGTCTGCGAGCTTCTTGCTCCCATGCTTCGGTCGCATGACGTTGGCGATTCCATCCTCCCATCTTCTGATAGTGGTTATATCTTCTCCTCATTCGAATTCTTCTTGCCCGGCGTCCTTCGTGAAATCCATTCTGAATGGAGACACGAGAGCCTTGATGGCATATATCCTGCCTCATTCCGCAAAACTGGTGACCGCGAAATCGAATTGATCGGTTTGGCGTTGTTCATTTCCGACCAAACGTTGACTCCTCTTCATGTACGCCTGCAACTATCGCCCGAATGCGACTGCGTTTCGTGGATCGACTTAAAACTTGGCGAGCGAATCAACGGCAAATGTCGTCGCGATCCGTACGGTAGCGCCAAGGCATCCGGCACGATGCTGCACATCACAAATCGCTTGGATTCAATCGACTGGTACTATCGTGTGGGCTATGGCGAACATCAATCGTAGTTTGGCGGTGATGCAACATATCGGCGACTTGGTTAATGCGTTACCTCACTCTTTCAGAGTTGCTGGAACGGCACTGACGCGTAATCGAGTTGACTGGCGGTGCCGACGGAGTCCGTGAACTCGCTGGCGTTCAATCCGACAGCGACGCCGCTGATATTATCTCATCGTGTTTGCCCGTGTTTGCCCGTGTTTGCCCGTGTTTGCCAGACGCTGCAGTAGACAATGTAGTCCTGTCTATCCCCGCCACCGCACAACGTGAATTTGAACGCGATGTCCAATATCGCGGCGATACTTGTCACGGCCCAGAACCCGGCACCATTGACTCGTCGAAATTCCGATCCATCTTCCCTGCAGTGCGGTCAAGATTTTGCAGTTGTCCTGAATCGTTAGCCTCAGCTTTTGACACTTCAAACTGAGTCCGTTCTAATCCACTCGTCCGTTCGGTATTGGATCGCCGCCTTCAGTGGCAGACTTGCTCGTTACGATCATTTTCGTTGTTGCAAATTTCATTTTGCTCCAAGCCGGACAGTCAGGCCTCCGATTCGCGAGAGCACCTGGCTTAGTCATCCATTAACTAAACTCATACGACACCTATGAAATCAGCCTTCTTCCGCTTCGCCATGTTTGGGTTTCTTGCGTCTGCCTTGAGCAATTCAGTTATGAGCGCGACGGCTCTTGCTCAGGAACCGAAGCCAGCCGATGTGCTTGACCTATCAGGATGGAAAATATCTTTGCCGATCGACACCACCGGTAACGGCAAAGCGACTCAAATCGAAGAGAAGGAGATTGCCGGGGGGTATATGCTCGCCGATCATTTTTACGTAAATGAAGCGGGTGATGGTGTCGTTTTTAGCTCGCCGATCAAAGGTGTGTTGACTTCAAAAAACACCACATACACACGCAGTGAATTGCATGAAATGGGACGCCGAGGAGACACGAGCATCCCTTCTTACGGGCCCGGCAAAACAGTTAACAAAAACAACTGGGTACTGAGCACAGCGCCTAAAGCTGACCAGCTCAAAGCATTTGCTGTTGATGGCACATTAGACGCCGTATTAACGGTTGATGAAGTGACAACCACCGGCGCCGTTTGGCAACAGGGACGCGTGATCGTGGGACAAATTCATGCCAACGATGACGAGCCAGCAAAACTGTACTACCGAAAGTTTCCGCATCACGAGCGTGGATCTGTTTTTCTCGCACATGAACCCGTCGGGGAAGACGATCAGCTTTACCCAATCATTGGCACGCATATTCCGGATTACTACACCCAAGACGGAGCAGTCGTGGAGCCGGAAGACGGAATAAAGCTGGGCGAAAAATGGGGCTACCAAATCAAAGTTGTTGGCAATGAGTTAACCGTCACGATTCGCCGAGAAGGCAAAGAAGACGCGGTGCAAGTCGTCGACATGTCGAAAAGTAAATACGATGCCGGTGGTCAGTACATGTACTTCAAAGCCGGTGTGTATAACCAAAACAAAACGGGGAAACCTAATGAGCGTGCTACCGCTACGTTTTACAAATTAAAAGTGACGCATTAGCGATTGTGGTATCCAGGAAGTACACCTCAGAAATTCATAGTTTTGCCTCATCAAATGTTTCGCATTCGCATCACCTCATTGCTTTTCTTAGTGGCGATCGTTGCGATTTGCTTGGGCTGGTATGTCGACCACGTTAGCATTTCGAGCAGACTGAAGTCAAAGCAGCACCCGGTTACCTGGTATTGGGAGAAACACTACCTTTGGAGTCCGTCTCTCCATCTGGGTTGTGGAACCGATGTACTTGAGGCAAGACTTTCACACCTAGTTGACCAGTTTGATGGCGAAAAAGTTGTCTCGTCTCAAGGAGTTTCTCAGGAAAACTTGCGGCAACCAACGATCGACACTATTGAATCCGTCATGGGACTCCTCAATGATAACGATGATTCAATCAAACTGGCGTCTGCGGAACTGTTAGCGTTGTACCTTGAAGCAGTTGCAGGCCGATCCAACAAGGATCAGAGCAGCATTGAAATCAGAGCTTACTTTCATGCACACGCGTTTGAACATGTGAAATCAATGCTGGAAAGCCCGGATTCTGGCATTCGTTCCGCAGGCGCGCTCGCGTTGGGAAATATGTTTTACACCCGCGATGCGGAGCAATTGATAATGGACTCTTTTGACCGGGAGGTTGAGCAACAAGTTAAAATAAACTTGGCTTGGGCTTACTATCACATCACGGAATAGAACGAGTAGTCGTTGACGATTGAAATCACTTGGAGGCCCAAAATTATGGCAATTGTTCGAGGGCGTTGCAAAAACTGTGGGCTTTTGGTGAACACAAAGATACTCTCTAAGCTCGGAGGGGTATGCCGGGGCTGTCGCAAGCGTCCGACCCGGGCGAGAAACAGCGTTCTAATATGGCTAGTGGGTGCGTTGGTACCCGTCGCATTGTGTTGGCTCACCGAGGCAAAAATAGATGCAGCATTGGCGAATGAAACCAATCTCTATATGAATCCGATTGTTGGTGCAATTTACAAAAAGTACGATGTCTTTGGCTTGAGAATTGCCGCAGGTATCGCAGTCACGTTCTGTTTTTGGGCAGCAATATTCTTTGGAAACGACTGGTGGAAAATTCGTAAGCAGTTACGTCAATCACTTGAAACAGAAAAAATGCCGGGCGACAGCGCATAGAATTTATTGAAGGTTTCCGCAGTGTGCCCATTGCCGCAAACAATTGAGATCAAACCTGTCCAAAAAAGTGCGCAAAATGCGGGTCAGACTGGCATTGAGAATTCTCAATTTATTTGCAAAGTCGCGTGACACTTTCAATTTGCTATGCTCGAACTAAACAATTGTGTGCGCTCCGGGACTCAAACCTAACCAACGAAGTCTAATGACCATGAATAAAACTTCTCTTCGAATCGTGTTAGTTCTCATCCCCGTCATCGCAGCATCCGTGTTCTCGCATTGGAACTCAGCCAAAACGGAACTGGAGACTGCAACTTCCGCTGAAGAATCGTTTGCGCAGGAGTTGGTCGATCAGCTTGAAGGCATTCCCCCAATGTCTTCAGCCGATGCGAATTCAATCATCCAACATGCGCTAAGAGCGGACCGGTCGATTGTGTTTTTTGATGTGGATTGGTCTCTTACCTCGAAAATGGCGTTACGAAAGTACGCTAAATTCTCGATCGAGTATTGCGAAAATCACGAAGATGCCCCAATCCAATTCCACTACGTTGACTGCACCGACATTCGGTATGACTTCCTGAAACGCAATGTGGAATGGAACGAAAAGATGCAAGAACGCGGAACATTTTTTCACGGTAACGGTGAGGCTGCCTGGTTTCTCGACGGCAAGTTAATGGATGTCCGACCACTATTCGAATTCCGAACATCAGCCGAATTTGACGAACACACGAGCCAACTTCTTGGTCAGTAAATCGACGCCAGACAAAATTACCGTAATGAATCGCCGTGAAAAATCGTGTTTCGCAGCCAAGCTGTATCCGTTTCCATGGCATTTTTGAATCATGATTAGCATTTCTCCAATTCGGCTGCATTGGATACGCGACGATGGAGTTGATACCCCCAACGATCTTTGTGCTCATTCTCCGATTCATTTTGA
Source organism: uncultured Pirellulaceae bacterium (assembly GCA_964589435.1). Lineage (GTDB taxonomy): Bacteria > Planctomycetota > Planctomycetia > Pirellulales > Pirellulaceae > Mariniblastus. The sequence continues at coordinate 3,168 of CAZPTT010000226.1, read as the reverse complement.
AATCGGCGGTAAAACACTGATGACCGTTGACGATGGCGACTTCACCGTCAGTGCGGCGGCAATTTATCTGCTGCGATCGCTTGAGGCCGACCACGTTCTTGATTCAAACGTACACGAGAATCTGTTTCCTTGTTGTGGCCATTCAATGTACGACATCGGGGAAGCCGACGTGCAGATTGTCGGTTGCCCGAACGGAACAAATTTTGATGTCGTGCATGCGGGCGATATTGTGGAACTGCGCAGTAGTGACTTGGGTGTTTTCAGATTGAGTTCGTCAGAATGGAAATCCGCGGTCAAATCATTTTCGGATGAAGTGCAAAATTTCTATGAGGCTTCGAAGCCCAAAGAGCCGTCTGACGAAGTTGCTTCCAAAGGATTCGCAAAGATGCTTGCGGAATGGAAACGGCGGCGTCAAAACGCGGAATAGGGCCATTGCCACGTAGCGGAGGTTCGGAGTAGCCAGAGTAGTCAAGACTTTTTCGAGCAATGTCTACAAAACTCTTGACGAGTTCCGCTACAAATTGCATTGCTCAACTTCTGCTTCCCAGCGCATTCGTTGTACGTTGGCTGGACAAATCATGTCCATCGATTGATCTAGACGGGCAATTCGCAGGCTATTCTCCGCCAAAACGGACGTAAATCAGTTTGGCACGGCCTATGCGTTAGTGGCTTGGCATAGAAGCCAACCTGTTGAAGGCTTCGGTATTTTGAAACAAACGGGAAGCCGATCATGGAACCGAAACAGTCAAGAAATCAGCCGCAACTTCAAGGAACCGACTACATCTCCTACGGCCTGCTAGGCATCGTGTTGATGGCGGCGACTTGGGGTGTCGCGGTTGTATTGGACATTTACTCCGGTGGTGATTTATGGAAACCATTCACCCATTTCCCATTTTGGATGATGCTAGGTTCCATCGGCGTTTTGCTGAACTACATTCCAATCGCCAAATCAAAACCGAAGTTGATCCCAATACTTGGCATCGCGATTTCAGTCGTCACGACCGCCTGGTTTTGCTTTGACAACTTTATCGAGCTTGAAGGATTTCAACAGGCCTTTGGCAGGCTAAGACTTGGCGTCGCGCTGCTGGTCGCTTGCTATTGTTTCGCCCACCTGTCGCTGCTGATGCTTACTCATCGCAAGAATCACGACAACATGCTGCTGGTTATGACTGGGGTAATGATCGCGTTAAGTGGAATTGCTTATGTGTTTCTCTTGTCAGGATTTGCAGTAGTCGAAACATTTTTGTTGGCGCTCACCATTGCTCTCAGCTTGTTTTTCATCAAATTCGCTTTGACGATTGCCCTGGTGGTTCTTTCCCTGAACACTGTAAGAAGTGATTCCCAAGAAACCCTACGCAATAACCGCCAGAAGTATCCGCCTTCTGCGATCGATCGTATTTCCTGAAATGAGCGCGTTCAAATACTACTTTTGAATGCGGCAAACTCGATTGGCTTTTGCTCCAACCGATTCGCCACGATAGAATCCAACGATGACGATTTCAGTTCGAGACACAATCGAGGAAGACCTATCGGAAATCATGCGTATCCGATCGGACCCGCTTGTTCAACCGCATCAATTCCGCCTCACGGCAAACGCCATTGATGATTTGCGGGAAGCGTTGTTCGGAAAGCCAAGTGATCAAAGGCAAAAGGCCAATCATGGGATGGAGTTTAACTGCACGACCATTTTAAAAGATGGCGATGTGATCGGGCACATCAGCCAACTTCACCATGAGCTGAATCAGCAGAAGATCTGTTACTGCGGTTGGAATTTGACACCCGAACATTGGGGGCAAGGCATCATCGTGTTGGCATTATCCGATTTGTTTACTTCTCTATTTTCCAAGAAACAATTCGACATGATCGTTTCAGACTGTTTCTCAAGCAACAAGCGTTGCTTGCGTGTGTTGGAGAAACTGAATTACAGACCTAGCAGGATCGGGATTTTTGAACGTGCGAACACTGCGATCAGGCACCGCAGCCTGCAGTGGGTCTTGCGGTTCTATTTGAGATCGGAGGATTGGAAGGCGAGGCAATCGCCAGGCCAAGATTGCACGCAGTAGAATGCGACGCATAAAATGGAAGCTTTTAGACTGCGACATAGTTCGAAAAGAGTCTCTCACGAGAGCGGGCCCCTTTGTCGTAGAAGTTGCATGGAGTAATAATGGATGATGAAAACAACTTGCAATCTTCGATTGGGAATGGGTTCCTGATTCAAGGATTACTGTGGGGCATCGCGATTGGCTACACCGTCGCTGATTTGCAATCGGCCACTAAAGGCTTTCTTTTTTTGGGGACGACGCACGGCAATGTTGTTTTTGTAACGGTGGTGATCATTGCTTTGCCGACTCTCGGCTTGATTGGCGGCTTTGCCATAGATTGCATGAAAATTGAAAAGCAAGAAAGGTACGAATTGCTAAGAAACAGCCGGCGATGTTTAGTCGGGTACGCAGCCTTTTATTTTATCATGGCACTGATGGCTAACTTGCCGACAGTCCAGTAGCGTAACCTCGAGTCGAACATGAACACCACCAATCAAATCGAAATAAGGTTGCTATTTTTCCTTTTGCTTCTTTTAACCTGCCCATACGCTGGCTGCGTTCCATTTTCCGATCAAACGATTCGTGGTGAGATCAAAAACAAGGCTAACTGGCCCGATACTATTTCCACATTGGCCGATCGTCTGATTCAACTGGACGCGAATGCCCAGATCCAAGGCTACCTTTTGACCGGGAAACCAGGCCGCTATTCGATCGAGTATGCAATATTCCGAATTCGAAACGCGTCCGAGAATGTATTTGAAGCTGTATCCAGTGAATTTGAGCTGGTTCAGACGCAGGAAGACTTATTCGTCAAAGAGTGGCATCGTGAAGGAGTGCAGCCGCCGCCTAGTGCATGGTGGGTGCAAACCAATTCTGAGACTTCACAATTTTACGTTTCTCAATCTCGATTGGACGGCCAGGAAGGCGACTTGTATCGCGCTGCCTTCGAGCCGATCGACAGAGTGCTCTTTATTGAATACTACTTTGATTTTTGACTGAACGGACTAAGTTCGAGAATCGTTTTGGATTTCTATGGCGGCGGATCTGTCTAGATTCAAACATGACCTCACAAAAACGCATCGGCTTAATGCTAATTCGACCAAATAAAACGGAGACATCAACGTGG
>CAZPTT010000225.1:0-7581 GCA_964589435.1 uncultured Pirellulaceae bacterium | reverse complement strand
TCGTAGTTGTAGGCGGCTTGCAATAGAGTCGTGCTTTTTCCGGCATTAATCGCCGCATAGTAAAAATAAAGTTTGGCCATGTGGCGGATTTTATGACGATTGGGTTGTGCGATGAAGGGGGCGTATCGGTTGGCTCAGGGGAGGAAAGCTCCTACTTTATTGGGTTCTTGCCGGCAATTAGCACGGCGACAATTTCCGCGATCAAAGCACCTGCAGACAATCCACCAAGAGCGCCAATTGGCAGAATAAAAATCAGAGCAAAAACGGCAATATAGCCCACGGCACCTCCAGTCGACGGATCGCTTGAGTCTGCGATTAACTTCTGGCAATAGGCATTCACCACCAACCAAGCCGCTAGAATTCCAAACACACAACCGACAAACGAGCACACAGCCGTTAGAAAGCAACTTGACAGATAATTTAAGCGACCCGCTTGGTTATCCATTTTCATCCGTTTTTCAATTTGACAGGCGCCAAGCTCTCGCTTGCGTCAGCGCGTCCACGAGTGCGAGACGGTTAGCACTTGTATGCATCGTCGGCTGGTCAACTTAGGCCTGATGATGACCTAGTTCTAGTTGTCATTTCTGTTTCGCGCCGGTACTAGCCACTTTGTAGCCTCGTTTCCAATCGCACTTGGAACATGACATCTTTACGGTTTTGGGCCACTTCATTGCGTTCCCCAACATAGTGATCATGACCATGAAGTAGATCGGCCAAAACAAAATTAAAGGCAACACGAATGCAAATAACAAGTAGCCACCAATTGAGACAGACAACATATACAAGATGGTTGTCCATCGCATCTTTCGCTTAAAACGACGACGAAAATTCACCTCGCCAAATTTCTTGCGGCAGCTTGGGCATTCCTGGGGCAACTCGGTGTAGAGAATCACATCCGATTGGTGATTACTTTTTGAACTGCCCGAGGAAGGTGCTGCGTAAGGATTGTCATCAACTTTCGAATCTTTCGCGTGGCCGGGCGCCAAGTCCGAACTGGCCTTGTCATATTCGTCTTGCTCGTGCAGAGATTCTCGACAATACGGACAATAGGCATCTGTTATGTAGGGCAACGATTCGAAACAATGCGGACAAGCTGACATTTGTAGATAAAGCGATTGGGTTCGAGGTGCCGAGTCGGCGATTCAATATGATCCCCGATAGGCGAAGCTAAGTAAATTAAAAACCTGTACAAAATAGGTTCGCGACCGCGCAGGAACGATGGCACTTTTTAATTGAGACCTGGGCTCGTCGAATTCCGATCTACCCAGAACATGTAGCCTACCAACTCTCCCGACTCATTCGTCGTGTAGTGTTTCATGATCATGAACGGTTCATCGAGATCGAATTGTGTCGTCGTATCCAACGGTGGATTTTCGTAAGTGCACTTTGCACCGCGAAGCCAAGGCAGCCAACCTGCTGGTTGTGACCTAAAGAATTGAGTAGTCCGTGAGTTGTCAAGTTCGTGGAAACATTTTGCCTCGAAATTCCAAGGCCCACCCTCGAGAATCTCATGGCTTTCGACAACTAGAACAAGTTCGGCGGCGCTCTTGGGCAGCCCACTTGGCAGTATCGATTTCCCTGAACTGGGCAGGCCTTCGGCGGGAAGCTTTCCCACAGCGTAGAGAATTTTACAATTCGCAGCTTGTGGCAGGTGGATTCGCCAACGGAATTCTCTATCGGAGGTGTAACGATCCTTGAAGTGCCGGATGTAGCATTGCTCGGAATCAGATACGTCGAGAATTCCCAATTCATCGCGGTAAGTGGAAATCTCTTGCGTCGCAGCCGCGAGTAAAGCCTCCCTCTTAGAAAGTGTTCGCCGCGTAATGACCACACCCATGAGGATCGCGAAAACGCTGATGCTCCAGAGTAGTGTTGATATTGAGAATTTTGGCATCAAGCTTCCCATTTGAACTTTCGGAGCAAGGGCAAGGCCGAACAGGTTTCTAGTTGGTATGGTGCCTGCGTCAGGCCAAAGCCGTTGCCCGGCTTCGTCTCCATCGTATGCTATTCGTCAAATTCGACCTCTTATGGTTTCGCCACACGAATAAACGATTGGACGAAGAGTGAGTTGTGTCCGAGTGGAATCTTCGACGTTCAGATCCTTTGGGGAATCGACGGATTTACTTCAATCAGCATGGCAGAATTGCAAGTTGCCACGATCGGGCGGGCAGCCATGGGCTCCCTTGAACCTATGCTTTGACAGTCCAGGTCATCGCTTTGGCATTTTCTACTCTGAAGCGTTTGCTGCGTCTCATATCAGAAAAATGCGCCAGACGAGCGCACCAACAATGGTGACTGGGACGAAAACGAGGTACACAATCGCGACAATGACACGATACTCGTATCTATCGTGGGAGTCAAAATTGACGAAAGACAGTAACCACAGTGAAGCGGCAAAGCAACAGAGCTGAGGAACCAACCAAAGCCGTAGATACCAACCGGTTGATGTGTAAGCGAGCACTTGAAAAATCGGCAACCCAATCGAGAACAAAAACAGTATCAAGCAGATGGTTAGACCAAGTCGCGGTGAAAGGAGCTCCCACTCGACGACTTCATGGTGCTCGGTATCACTGGGTAATTGACGAGGCAACCGTCGTTTCGGCATGATCGCATCCACGCAACAAAACAACAGCAAGACCGCAAACAAGAAAGCCGTCAACAAGGGAGTGATCGCTAAAGTCGCCGCGATGATGGCTGTTCCGATCAAGAAATGCTTAAGCTGAATTTGCATGAGTTCCCAATTGGAAATGAGACGAAGCTAACCGAGGCGATATTTTGAATCCTGGCAAAACGTTCTTGTAGTGAAGTCCATGATTGGTCATTCTGAACATATCATCAATGCCTTAGCCGAAACCGAAATCCACATATCGGCCAACTCCAACTCAGTTGTGCGTGAATTATATTACTACCTGGCGCGTCGTCGGAAAGTTGGTACCCAGCAGGAAACGCGTTGGCGATATTCCGTGTAAGCTTCACCAAATCGTTGGGCCATGTCGAGTTCCTCGCTTGGCCGTACAACCAAATGCCAAACCAATGCTCCCAAGAACGAGTATACCAATATCGGGACTGACTGAAAAACAATTGCGATTGCGATGCCTTGCCCAATGCCTGCAATCGCCATCGGGTTGCGTACGAAGCGATAAGGCCCTGACACAACCAGTCTATTAGTTTGATCGAGTGGAAGCGGAGTCCCACCGCCATCTCGAACCATGAAATATGAACTAGTTAATCCAAGTGCGCTAAAGCAAACAAACAGAAACGAACCGACGTATAGCCAGATTTCAAGACTTGGCATGACTTGAGCCTTGAATGCATCGAGAATCACATACGGGATAACAAGAAGCGCGAGAATCCAAATGCAAACAATTTGAATCAGCGTCTTTGCGACGTTACGTTTTATACCCGTTGACGAAGGTCGAAATAACGAACCGTTGAAACAGAGAAACCCGTTATACGCCAAGCCCACAAGCATCAAAGCTGTCGGCAAGTAGCCACTGAAGGTGAGCAGTGTCGCGTTCAAACAGTAAAGGGCTGCATACCCAAAGGCTCCCAAGACCACGTATTCAATCGCGACACTCTTGCGATAGGCGCGTACTGTCGACAACGCCGCAATCAGAATAATATCCGGTGCGAAGAAGGCCCAGAATGCAGTTGGCGAGACATCACTGAACTGAAACGCAGCAAAGAAGGTTGGACTAATAGCGAGCCCAAACCACCAAAAGCAAATCAACGTGGCTTGAAGTAAGTAAGCGGTTTCTTTCATGCACAGCCTGCAAAGTAATCAGCGTAAGCCTGATCCGAGGAAGTCTTCAATTCTGTGATAATATCATCCATCCAAGTCCACTCGCCAATACACTCAGAAGCAGCCAGATCAGCCAAGCTAATCCTACAGTAGCTGAGCGATCAGATCGTGCCATATCTCCCGCATGGAAATTAGGTGTCAGGCAAAGTTCACCGCACTTGGGGCAGCGAGCTTGGTCGTAGCCAGTCTCGTCTCGACGTGACTCAAAAAAATCGTCGCAAACCTCGCAATAGAACTGCAATTCCTCGTCTGCGTCCTTCTCGACAGCGATCACGTTGCGCCTGCACATACTGCAATCGCCGTTAGTATCTAGTGAGGCCTCAGCTCCGCAGAAAGGACACGCTTCGTTCATAGAATGAGAATCCGATAAAGCTTTGTTTTTCCAGGCGGAGACTAAGTCGCATTTCGAATTGCAACTACCCAAGGGAGACGAGTCATGTGATTTCAAGCGTGGTCTCGAAAACAATATCTGCGTCAAATGTGATTGGCTCGCAACCAATTGGCCGCCGAATAAATCGTAGAGGTTGGCCAAACGGTTTTGGATTCTTACCCCGACGAGCTACCCCTTCAGCAATTTCATTTGCATAAATTCTCTAAACTCGCGATTCAATTTCCACTTGGTCTAATAGGTAAACACCATCGTGTCAGCCCCAAGCTTCGCAAACAGTTTGGGCTTATCCGTCACGAACGCCTCGGGGATTATTTCGTCGTTCGCGATTTCAAAATCCTTCATGCACACGGGGCAGACGTGAACCTGAACTCCACGCTCTGCTAACGCGACTAACTGCTCTTTCAGGGGAGAGTGTTTCCCAAATTTGAGTTCCGTAGAAAACGTTTCAGTCGCAAGCTTGACACCTTTTACGTTTAGAAAAATGTTGACGTCATAGCCCTCATCGACACAGAACCCAGCGAAAGTAAGTCCCATATTCACTTCCTGCAGATCGGAGTTGGGATCTGAAATGATGCTAATTAGGGCAATTCTGGAAACAGGCTGGGCGGAATTAGGAACAACTGAAGAATCCGAACTGGGGACACAGCCACCGCTCAACAATCCAACGGCCATTAACAGTAAGCCAAGTGCAATTCGATGCATCGTTTAAAGATTCCTTTTGCAGAATTAAAGTAGTTAAGTTGAATAGCGCCCGTAATCACCGAATCGACGATCCAACTCGGATCACTATCACAAGGGTGGCGATAGCACCTCCCTGAGTCACCCGATTTTCGAGCGTGAGTTCTTACCAAACGCCGCTGTGATGATTCCGAGTATCGTCGCAAACACAACGACCGCCGCGCAAATCGCAACAACGGGGTAGTAGAGCACCACTTCCGAACTGCATCTACCGATTCCGCAACTGTACCAAATTGAATACGTCGACGCCGCTCCCAGAATCGCCACACCCAAAATCATTACAACGGAAAACCAGCGATAACCACTTACGAAAAATGCGAATCCTATTCCAACCGCGAAGCAGATTGCCCCTGATATTGGCGCAGAAATCATGCCGGCTTGCTGACCATAGGTATCAATCGGCGGTTCGAGCTTCGACATGGCAATCGTATCGAGAAATGACGCACCAAGAAAGTACGCGACAAACCCTATGGAGCCGCCAACAAATGGAAAATGCACAAACCGACTGACGGTCGGAATAAAGTTGGAGCCGGAGAGGGCTTCTTTGGAGGGATGTGAGCCTGTAGTCATTGCCAAGATGTACGAACTGGATCGTTACCGGGGGTGTTCACCCAGAAGTGCCTAAAAAAGAGCTGCCAAATTCGTTAGAGCGCGGCTGGCGCAAGTGCGCCCGCGACGACTTGTAGCACAAGATTAATTGCGAAGCAGACACCCCAAACAGCCATGACTTTTTCGTGGCCCCATTCTTTCATTTTGACAAACCCCATGATGAAACCGATCAACGGGCACAAGCAAACAACTCCGATGATCGTGTCTTCATTTTGAAACGCGACGACCACCGTGTAAATCCAACACCCAAGGCTGGCCAAGGCAACAATCAACGAAAGTCCCATCAGAACGTAGATCATGTTCGATTCCTCAAAAAACGTAAGCTTAAATACTCCACCTCAATTTCGCTTCAACCTGACAGATGCTGAAGAGAAATGAAACCCATTGCACTACCAAGAATTCGTAGAATCCACAAAAAGATAAGTGCGATTAACAAAACACCATGTAGACGAATCTTACGTTCAATTGGGGAAACGAATTGGGCCAAAAGAACTCGCGCACGACGGGGAAGCATAGCGCCCGCAGTCAACACAATGCCAGAAAGAAGTGCAGCCAAGCCAAGAGGGTGATACCGAATGGAATTTATCACATCCCCACAAAGCAAAAATTTCATACTCCGAGTCAACCCGCAACCTGGACAGGGCACCTTGCAGATTCGTAACACCGGACAACTCCAAACCGAAACGGAAAGCATGGACATCAAAAGGATCCCAACCACGGCAGCCAATAGGATACGGCAAAGAATGGGCTGACGCAGGAATTGAGCGACGATCGGTTTTCGCGTCAGTCGTTCAAATTTGCTTGACATAGAACTCTGTGACAACGGACAACTCTTTCGAAACTGTAAAACGGACAAGATAACCAAAGCAGACAAATGATCCAAATATTGAAAAGCGCCCGCTAGTCCGGATTCGCATGCATCATTTTGAAATACGGCGCTTGCAAATAGGCTAATTTCGTTTATTTAAGTCGACTTTGGTGAAGTCAATTGGTTTCGCGTTAGTTCTCTTCGATCGCCATCGCGTGTCACCCGGAAATTTTATGTAACAAGCTCCTTTGCCACCAAGAAAATCTCGAAATGCAAGTGAATACCCACCATGATTGTCGAGGAATATTTGCCAATTTCCTCCTGCACCATCCAACTGAATACGACGGTTTTCCCGCAGGTACTTTCGATATTCAATAAGGCCGAGTGTTTTGAATATTTCGTCGTCTCTCATTTCAGGTTTGAGCTTCTCGAAGCGGGCTTGAATGCCGTCCAATATGGCGATAGCCGGCTTGTGGGCCCTCTGCTTCACAACAAATTTCGCTCCTTCAGGCTTCTCTGTTTTCAAAGGCATGCTGCCGTTGTCTGGCTCTTGGCAGAGAACAACAATCAACAAGCCAATGGTGATGGTTTTCAGCAGCATCGTAATTGAATCCTTTGGAGCAAAACCGAACGCTAAATGTTCGAACGCTAAATATTTGAACCGAGATGTCGGGTAGGAGCGCAGACAATACAGAGCACCAACTCGCAACAAGCGGACAACAAAAACGATCAACAAGCCAACGAATGACGTCATGCACGATCGTTGTTCTCTACGATTAACTAGCCAAGCCTATCGACATTCTGTCAAAGACGAACCCATCTATTCAATACTCAATGCAACACAAGGCGTTACCGATTTATCGCGCATTGCGTTGCCACCCTGCGTCTGGTTCCGATTGCTTTTCCTTCCACTTCGCCAAACATCCGCAGGCTAACGAGATCACGGGAGTCCAAGAATACGTGAGCAGTTTTGTAAATTCTGAAGTGTGGTTCTGCATCCAATTTGCGTCGTAAGTCTCAGAGGAGTCTACGACCAGTAGTTTAAAGAGTTTTTCAGCGACCGCAGAAACAGCCCAATTGGCTGAACACTCGTACACTTGGAAAGAGACAAAGATAGCGGAAACGGCTGCTGAGGCAATCCAAAAACGACTCCTGACAGCTCCAATCGCAAACGAGAAAGCGACGAGAAAAAATGCGAAGTTGGCAGTCAGCAACAATTCCGATGCGAATCCC
>CAZPTT010000224.1:5121-7749 GCA_964589435.1 uncultured Pirellulaceae bacterium | reverse complement strand
CGACGGATGTAGCCTTGCTGCGATTCGCAATACATCACGTTTGGATCTTCGGGATCAATCGCGTTGTCGTGACCGTCACCACCGATGGTGATTCTCCAATCGGCGTTTCGAATGCCTTGAACGTTGCGTGTTCGAGTCGGTCCGTATTGAGTGTTATTGTCTTGGGTTCCACCAACAACGTTGTAAAACGGATAGTCGTAATCGACGTCGACTTTGTAAAACTGAGTCAACGGCAAGTTGCTACAGAACTGGTACGTTTTGGCGTAGTCATACGATTTGTATAACCCGCCGTCGCAGCCGACGATGACAAAATTGGGGTCAGTTGGGCTGAATGCGACCGCATGATTGTCGACATGTTTTGAGTTGCTCGCGACCGAGTCAAATGTCTTGCCGCCATCTTCGGTACGACCAAGTCGAACGTTGGCGTGATAGACAACATCGAAGCGATGTGGGTCGCAGTAGATTTCCTGATAGTAATGTGGTCCTGTTCCACCACCGACATAGTCGCTCATCTTTGTCCAGCTATTACCGCGATTTTCGCTGCGAAAGAATCCGCCTTCGCGATTGGGCAATTCGATTGTTGCGTAAACGACGTTCGATTTTAGCGGAGATATTTGGAGGGCGATTTTGCCCATGTCACCGCCCGGCAAGCCTGACGTTAACTCGCTCCAGGTTTCACCGCCATCGATAGATTTGTGGACTCCAGATTCAGGCCCTGTGTTTAGCAACGCCCAAACTGATCGCTGACGCTGGTGTGTTGCCGCGTACATGATCTCTGGATCGTCTTGGTCAAGCACAACATCAGTGACACCAGTGTATTCGCCTGCCTTCAAAACGTTGTACCAAGATTTGCCGCCATCTTTTGATTTGTACAATCCTCGTTCGCCTCCGCCTGACCAAAGTGGCCCTTGAGAAGCGACGAAAACTACGTTGGAATCGTCTGGATGAACGATGACTTTGCTAATGTGCTCTGATTTCTTAAGGCCGACGTTCTTGAAGCTTTTCCCGGCGTCATGACTGACATAAACACCGTCACCAAAGCCGATATGACGACCGCCGACGTTTTCTCCTGTGCCCACCCAAACAGTGCTGCTGTCGTTAGGGTCAATCGTCACGCAGCCGATCGAGTACGAACCATAATTCTCGAAGATCGGCTCGAACGTCGTTCCGGCATTGGTGGTCTTCCAGACGTTGCCGGATCCAACGGCGACGTACCAGATGTTGGGATTGTTTTGGTCAATCGCGATGTCGGCGATCCGACCGGACATGAAGGCCGGGCCGATGCTGCGAAGTTTCAAGCTTGAAAGCAAGCCGGAATTGATCTTGGAGTCACTTTTTTCGGTGGCTTTTTCTTGCAGCGCTGCGGACGTGATTGTTGAATAAGTCAGCAATATGGAAAGGCAAATGCACGAGCAAACGACTTTGTAAATGGATCTCATGGTGTGTTCCGAATGAGCGAGTTGTATTCTTGGTTCTGCGCGACGTGGAAGAACGCGACTAGTTCTAAGTGTTCAATTTTCGTCTGCAAGATTGCCAAGTCAAATTATCTGTCATTTGACTCCACTGACCGTTTTATTCGTGCCAATCCACACCAAAATATTGATCGGTTCCCCAACAAAGCGAATGCCATGACAGATTGAATATCCACGTGTGCGTATCAGACGATGTTTGTCGTGACTGTTAAAGGCTGGCGAGTTTTGATGAAGCAGCCGATTGTCCTATGAGCAAAGGTAGGCGGATTTATTCTTTGCTGTTTCAGATTGCTGCTAGTAAATCGTTGGGCTTCAAAACTTTGGCCGAAAAAAGATGGAAGATTTCGAACAACGGTTCGTTTTCGATTGTGTTCTGTTAGAAAAAGAATCGAGAGGCGAGGCAATGTACTAACGGAAAATATGACTTGCGATATCATTTAATGGTCGAGGTTGAGAGAGAAGAACAGCGAATGAGTGATTGCAAGTTGCAAGAACTCAATTCGACGACGCTACTAAAGTCACAAATCCATTTACTACGGGTAATTTCTGTTGCAGTTGGTTTCGGTATTCTTGTTCGTTTTTGCAGTTGCACTACCGTTGGTTTTTGCGGGAGCGATCTTGCGTTACATCGATCGTGCGGCCCGTTTGAAGAATCGCCCAGTCAAAGTCCATACCGTCGATTTTTTTAGTCTAATCTTTCTGGTGCAAATACCGATGGCGATAGCAATTCAAGTTGAAAATCGGGGCGATCAGGCCGGGCCGATATTGGCCTCGATTGGGTTTGGCGCAATGATGGCTCTTATCTGGTGGACGACGATCAAGGCAGTTTCGAGAGCTGGGATCGACAAGTTCGCTTATCGCTTTTGGATTTCCTTGTTGGTTATACCGATGACCTACGTTGGTAGTTTTGCGATCATCGCGATCGGAGTGACGATGAATACGTCGCGTTATCCTTTTGGCGCCTTGATCGCAATCGAGTTAGTTTTGATCGCGCTGTTGGTTGTCTCTTTACTTGTGACGCTGCGAGCAGTTAAACACGGAGAGCTGGGCCCGGAAGTCCAGGTAGATTCTCCGTACGATTGAAGAGCACCGATCGCTATGAGATTAAAACGATTGAAAGAAGTGGTTGGCAACGAATTTTTTGCTACTTAGTTTT
>CAZPTT010000224.1:0-5021 GCA_964589435.1 uncultured Pirellulaceae bacterium | reverse complement strand
AATTGCTGCCGGTTTACGTTGCTACCTTTTACGTTACGGTCTTTTAGGTTGCTGCATTTTAGATAGGGGTAAGATTTTACTAAATGTCATTCGATCGCACCCAAGATCAATCTCCCGATGAGCAACGAAAGGCTCGTGAGCTCAGTCTCGAACCGACGCGGCCGCCCGCTCAGGTTCCCGGTTATCAGCTTCGAAAGTTTCTGGGCAGCGGCGCGTATGGCGAAGTTTGGTCGGCGATCGATCTGAACATGGGGCGTAGTGTTGCCATCAAGTTCTACACGCGTCGTTCGTCGTCCGACGTGCAGTTGCTGGCCCGAGAAGTCGAGAAACTTGTTGTGTTGGCGGCTGATCGGTATGTGGTTCAATTACTTGACGTTGGTTGGGATGCCGATCCGCCGTACTACGTGATGGACTATTTTGAACATGGCTCACTCGAAGATCGTTTGAGCCAATCCAAAGGTTTGCCGACTGCGGAGGCGATCGATTTATTTCAAGAAGTGGCGACTGGAATGATGCACCTGCATGGCAAAGGTGTCTTACATTGTGATCTGAAGCCCGGCAACGTCTTGCTTGATCAAGATGGAAAGCCGCGAGTCGCCGATTTTGGTCAATCGCGAATGAGCACTGAGGACTCATCGGCATTGGGGACGCTGTTTTACATGGCTCCTGAGCAAGCCGATCTGAAGGCCGCGCCAGACGCTCGCTGGGATGTGTACGGTTTGGGAGCGTTGCTGTTTAGCATGCTGACCGGAAAGCCGCCTTACTATTCGCAACAGTTGGCGAACAAGATTGAAGTTTGCGACAACATCGATGAGCGTTTGATCGAATATCAAAAAGGGATCCGAAACGCACCGAAGCCGACGGAGCATCGGTCAGTCGCCGGCGTGGATCGTGCGCTGGCAGACATTATCGATCGGTGCATTGTCGCCGACCCCAAGAAGCGATTTAGGAACATTCAGAGTTTGTTGTCGGCGCTGCGTCAGCGAGAAATTTCCAAAGCCAGCAAGCCGTTGATGGTACTGGGGTTGTTGGGGCCCTTGCTCTTGATCAGCGTTATGTCCTTCTTTGGTTGGTACGCGTTTCGTCAAGCCGTCCAGCGCACCAAGGATGAGATTACCAACAAGTCAATTGAAAGCAACGAATTTGCTGCACAGTTGGCCGCTCGGAGTGCGGCAGAACAAATTGATGAGTATTTTCGAGTGGTTGGTCAGTTGTCGAGAGACCAGGGGTTTCAAAGTGCTTTCGCAAAAGTTGTCAACGATCCGGAAATGGACGATGTTCGAATCGCTTTGGCCGATCCGTATAAGAACGCGAAGCAAGGTGTTGAGTCAGACGAAGAGATTGGACAACTGCGGCATGAGTTTCGAGATGAACCGCTGCGAGATGATTTGCAAAAGTTCTTGGAAGAACGGTTGTTTGATCGGACGGGCGATTTTCCGGTCGCGGCCAGTTGGTTTGTCTGCGATCGTTTTGGAAATCAAATTGCTTCGGCGTTCCCACGCGAAAACAAAACGCTTGGCGGCAACTATTCCTACCGGACTTACTTTACTGGACGCGATCGTGATTTGAAGAGAATTGTCGATGGAGAAGCGGTTTACGAAGTCAGTGACGAACTTGAGAGCCGCGAGATTATCAAGAGTCCTCACTTGTCGGCGGTTTTCATTTCGGAACAGTCGAATACTTGGAAGGTTGCCTTTTCGGCACCGGTGAGGCTTAAACAAAACGGCCCTGTTGAAGGCATCGTGGCTGTCTCGGTTAACCTTGGAAATTTTGTTGAGTTCAATAATTACAACAAACATTACGCGATGATGGTCGACACACGAACCGGAGCGAATCCTGGGGTAATTCTTGAGCATCCTCTGTTTCAAGAACTGTTGGAAGCCGACGGAAAAATCCCTTCGGTACTCAGTGATTGCCGAGTCCACCTGACTCAATTCGATGAGAAGGAGAGGTTGTTTCGCGATCCGGTAGGCGAGACGGATAAAGGCAAAGAGTTTGATTATGACCGGCTTTCGATTGTTGCGCAAAAAGAAGTCACGATGGAGGATCACCGAACCGCTGGAATTGAGAATCAGATGGTGCTCGATGAGGACGGAGTCAGAAAGCCTGATACGTCACAAGTCGGGCGACTTGATACAGGGCTAATTGTGCTCGCGGTTGAAGACCATGCTTCAATCGTCGCACCTGCCAATGATCTGAGCCGCCAGTTGGGGCGGCTGGCTTTGTTGGCCGCCTTGTTTTTGGCCGGTGTGACGATTGTCATGTGGCTGTTTGTTAAACGCATGTTACAAGAGTCCAAGCAGCGATTGGAACGGGCATTTTCTCCTTCCACCGAATCTTCATCGTTGAAAGACAAGGAGACAATCGCGGCCGGTGCTGGTTCACGCGTGACGAAGCAGCGGAGCAAGACGGAAACTTAGGTCGCGCTTGGACACTTGCTTGCACTCCAATTGTCGACTCTCCTTACCAGCTTCAACGGCGAGTGAAATGCTTGTGGCTCAGCCTAACCGATGTTCAGCGGGCCGATTCGACTGCTCGATTCGTTTTGCAATCTGATCAATTGTCGGATTCCCGTTGTTTCGAAACACTGGCCGCATGTTAGAATAGCCGCCGATCCGCTGTTCTGTCTTTGTAAGAAACGACCATGTCAATCGCCAACTCCTCTTTTGCCAATTCGCCACTCCCCAAAACCTCGCCGACGGTTGACCAAGTCGGCGTCGTCGAGCGGGCCAGCCGATTTACAACGCGCAGCATCAAGAAATCGACCAAGATGGAGGGCTTGAAAATGGCGCTCAGCATGATCGATTTAACGACGCTTGAAGGGATGGACACGCCGGGCAAAGTCAAGCAACTTTGCTACAAGGCCCAGCATCTGCATGACGCAGTGGATGGCTTGCCGGCCGTGGCCGCTGTTTGTGTTTACCCCAATTTTGTAAAACTGGCTGCCAAAGAAGTCGCCGGTTCAGGGATCAAAGTTGCTTCCGTTGCGACCGCGTTTCCCAGCGGGAATTCTTCACTTGAGATCAAGCTCACGGATGTAAAACTGGCGGTTGACAATGGAGCTGATGAAATCGATATGGTGATTTCTCGCGGGCGGTTCCACGCGGGCGATTACCAGTACGTTTACGATGAAATTGCTGCGGTCAAAGAGGCTTGCGGAAACGCTCGACTGAAGACAATTTTAGAAACAGGCGAACTTGGCACGCTCGATAAGGTTCGCCACGCGAGTGATATCGCGATTGCGGCAGGTGCAGATTTTATCAAGACTTCAACCGGTAAGATCTCCCCTGCGGCGACCATGCCCGTCACGTTGGTCATGTTGGAGGCCATTCGCGATCACTATTTCAAAACCGGAGAGATGGTCGGCATGAAACCTGCCGGCGGAATCTCGAAAGCCAAACTGGCACTCCATTATCTGATCATGGTAAAGGAAACGCTCGGTATGGATTGGCTAAACAATCAGTGGTTTCGATTCGGAGCCAGTTCACTTGCCAACGACGTGTTGATGCAAATCGTCAAGCAAACATCGGGCGCTTACCAGTCAGCGGACTACTTTGCGGTCGACTAAATAGAGATCGGCGAATTAGGCGAGCAATGGGTTTTGTCGCAAGTACGTTTCTTAGCGGCAAACGAAGCGATTTAATTTTCGAAGGAAGAAACGTACGGATTCATCAATGGACAAGATCGTGAATGAACCAGCAGTGAAATGGGAGTTGGATCCCGCGCCCGAAAGCACTGGCCATGTCGAGTTGGCGGATTCGTATGGGCTATTTATCAACGGCAAGTTTCAGGAGTCGGCTGGCGGAGAGTTTTTTGACTCCGTAAATCCAGCCACAGAGAAAACGATTGCCAAGATCACCGAATCGACCGCTGCCGATGTCGATAAAGCCGTGAAGTCGGCTCGCTCTGCCTATGACAAACATTGGTCGAAGATGCCTGCCAAAGAACGAGGCAAGTATATCTTTCGAATCGCCCGACTGATGCAAGAGAAGGCGCGAGAACTTGCCGTCGTTGAAACGCTGGATGGCGGAAAGCCAATTCGAGAATCGCGTGATGTGGATATCCCTCTGGCCGCAGCGCACTTCTTTTACTACGCCGGATGGGCCGACAAACATGATTTTGCGTTTCCCAATCGCCAGCCACAGTCATTGGGCGTGGCGGGACAAATCATTCCTTGGAACTTTCCGCTGTTGATGGCGGCTTGGAAAATTGCTCCCGCGCTCGCGACAGGAAATACCGTTGTCTTAAAGCCAGCCGAGACGACGTCGTTGACCGCACTTAAGCTCGCCGAGATTATTCAAGAAGCGGGCTTGCCGCCTGGTGTCGTCAATATCGTGACCGGACACGGCGATGTGGGAGCCGCGATCGTCAATCACAAGAATGTGGACAAGGTCGCGTTTACCGGTTCAACGAGCGTCGGCAAGCTGATTCAAACGGCGATTGCTGGATCATCAAAACGCAGCACTTTGGAGTTGGGCGGCAAAGCGGCGAACATCATTTTTGAAGATGCGACGATTGATCAAGCCGTCGAGGGGATCATCAATGGCATCTACTTCAATCAAGGCCACGTCTGTTGTGCAGGTAGCCGCCTGTTCGTGCAGGAATCCGTTTACAACGAAGTCATTCGCAAGCTTAAACATCGGATGGATACTTTGATCGTTGGCGATCCGCTGGATAAAAACACCGACGTTGGTGCGATCAATTCGAAGAGCCAGTTGAAGACGATTGAGTCGTATATCGAAATTGGCAAGCAGGAAGGTGCTGAGTTTTATCAGCCATCGTGCGACGTTCCGTCAAAAGGCTACTGGTGTCGCCCAAGCCTTTTTACTGAGGTTGCTCAGTCCAATCGAATTGCTCAAGAAGAAATTTTTGGCCCCGTGCTGGCGGTTCAAACTTTCCGAACGGTGGCTGAGGTCATCAAGAAGGCCAACAACACGCCGTATGGATTGTCGGCCGGAATTTGGACGGACAAAGGATCAAAGATCTTCAACATGACATCGGAAATGCGCGCGGGTGTTGTC
>CAZPTT010000223.1:0-7948 GCA_964589435.1 uncultured Pirellulaceae bacterium | reverse complement strand
CAATTCGCTCAGATCCAATTCGCTCAGATCCAATTCGCTCAGATCCAATTCGCTCCCCGAAACTCCCCAAGCTAAACGGCTCGGGTAGCTCACTCTTCAGGTTTAGACTTGTCGCAAAACAACAACACAATGTTCACGCTGAATTGCCGACACATGCTACGATAACGGCGTTAAAAACTCATTTCCCTATGTTTTCAGCTTCAACTGTGGGCGAATTCAGTTTCACCCCACTCAAAAACATGACGGAATCAGACACCGCCACATTCGCCTACCTCCCAGTTCCTGAAGTCGTTTCACGACTCGGCTTATACGTGACTGGTGCTGGTACCGATGTTGTTGGTGCAGGGGCTGGCTATCCCCAACAAAACCATCCGGAGCTGTATGACTTTTCCTGGACGTCGGGTCGTGTCTTGCCGGAGTACCAGTTGGTTTTCATTGCCGACGGATACGGAGAATTCGAATCAAGAGAAACTGGTGCGCTTCCGGTCGAGCCAGGAACCGTCATGATGATGTTTCCGGATGTCTGGCACCGCTATCGCCCTAAAGCCGATACTGGCTGGACGGAATATTGGATCTCGCTGGGTGGAGACTTGCTTTTCCAATGGCATCAGCGAGGGCTTTTTAGTGCTGACCGCCCGCTGACTTCTTTGCGGCAACCCGCCATCACAGTACAGCAATACCGAGACGTCATTGATTTTGTCATGAACCACCCAGAGCAAGATGCACCGATGCTGACTGCGAAAGCGATGGCCATCATCGCCAGTGCGCTTGAACAAGCACAAACGTCGGCCGAATCATTTTACGTCAAGGAAGAGTCCTTTCGAACTCAAGATCCGTTAGTATCCGAGGCATTGCGTGTCATCTGGAACAACAGCCACCAGCGTGTGTCAGTCGATATGATTGCAAAACATGTCGGCGTCACGCGTCGCACGCTCGAACGCCACTTCAAGAAACATTTAGGAAAAACGCTTCTGCAGGAACTAGTTGCGTGTCGAATTCAACGGGCTACACGAATGCTTGGCGAGACGCATGTTCCGATCAAGTACGTGGCCTACGCTGCGGGATTCAGCTCACTTTCGAATTTTTGCAAGGTATTTCGGCGAGAAGTCGGCATCACTCCGGGTGATTATCGGGAGAGCAAAAACCGGAAATGACGACTCAAGGTAGTCTTTTGCCGATTAAGCCTTGTCGCAAAACAACAATCCAAATTGAGCCATGGATTTTTTGGCCTTGGTAGAATTGAAGGACCTTAAGCGTTTTGAAGATAGAACAATGTGAATGTTCTTAATTATCTGTCGCATTGGACAGACTGCTTTGCGTGGGGTCGGCAGAGCACATTTCAACTTGACGGTATTTTCTGAGCCTAAAAAAAGGAATTTGAATGACCAAACTGCGTAACGATTCAGCAACCGAATCTGCATTTGAGTTGGCGCAAGAACGATACGCGGCGATCGGGGTTGATGTCGTAAAGGCATTGGAATTGGTTAAATCGATTCCCGTATCTGTCCATTGCTGGCAAGGCGACGACGTAGGCGGTTTCGAACACAATGCCACGGAACTGGGTGGCGGGATTGCCGTCACCGGAAACTATCCTGGCAAAGCCCGATCGATTGAAGAGCTTCGCCTCGATCTTGAAAAGGCTTTTTCCTTGCTTCCCGGAACTCATCGCCTCAACTTACACGCCATTTACGGTGAGTTTACCGAAGCGACCGATCGAAACCAAATTGGGCCCGATCATTTTCAAGGGTGGATTGAATGGGCGCGAAGCCAGTCCGTGGGGCTGGATTTCAACCCATCGTTCTTCTCGCATGAAAAGGCTTCGGATGGCTTCACGCTTTCCCACCCAGATGCTGGAATTCGCCAATTCTGGATTGATCATGGTATCGCCTCCCGTGAAATTGGTGCGGCAATGGGCAAGGAATTGGGAAACACATGCTTTACAAATTTCTGGGTGCCCGACGGATTCAAAGACATCCCGGCCGACCGCACGGCGCCTCGCGAACGTCTGGCTGAATCGCTGGATCAGGTATTCAAGAAAGAGCTCGACCCATCGCACAACCGCGATGCTGTTGAATGCAAACTTTTCGGAATCGGTTCGGAGAGCTATGTCGTTGGCTCCCACGAATTTTATCTTGGCTATGCGATGTCGCGTAGCAAATTACTTTGCCTCGACGCAGGACATTTTCATCCCACGGAAGTCATCTCAGACAAAATCTCCAGTGTCATGATGTATCTTCCCGAAATCTTGCTGCACGTCAGCCGTGGCGTACGCTGGGATAGTGATCATGTGGTGACGTATTCGGATGAGCTTCAAGCCATCGCCCAGGAAATTGTCCGTGGGAATTATCTGAACCGAGTGCACATTGGTCTCGATTTTTTCGATGGCAGCATCAACCGCGTCGCGGCTTGGGTAATTGGGACGCGAAACATGATCAAGTCGTTGCTGGCAGCAATGCTTGAACCTGTTGAACAACTGAAACGTTTTGAATTTGAAGGTGACTACACAAGTCGTTTGGCGTTGATGGAAGAGCTAAAGTCCATGCCGTTTGGGGCGGTTTGGGACTACTACTGTTTGATCGCCGGCGTGCCCATTGGCATGGACTGGCTGAAAGAAGTTAAGCAGTACGAACTCGAGGTCCAATCGAATCGCGGTGAAAAATCAGAGAACTTGATTAAGCCCAGGCTTGATCCAGCCAATCAGCCCAGAACAATCACAACCAATGGAATGATTTCGTGACGGAAGAACAATCAAGCGCTGGCGGAGAGTTTGAACGGGAACCTGTCCCTGAATCAGCTTTACTCGGTCAAAGCAAATTTTGGGGAATGTACGCTGGCGAGCACGCTGCCGGAACCGAATTTATGATCGGGCCGTTATTTCTGGCGGCCGGTGCAAGTTTGCAGGATCTGATTCTGGGTCTACTGCTTGGAAATATTCTTGCCGTTCTGACGTGGCGATTCCTGGTGACGCCAATCGCGATCGCCAAACGGATGACGTTGTACTACCAGCTCGAACGAATCGCTGGCGGTTCACTGGTTAAGTTTTACAACGTCGTCAACGGTGTCCTTTTTTGCTTTCTGGCAGGAGCGATGATTACCGTGTCAGCCAGTGCGGTTGGCGTGCCATTCGGAATCAACTATGAAGTTCCGGACGCAACGTTTGGTCTTGGTGCTCCATCATTTACAGGTTTAGTAGTGCTGGTTGGCATCGTGATCGCGATCGTTGCAGCGTCGGGATACTCGACCGTCGCTCGTTTTGCCAACATCGCCGCCCCTTGGATGATCGCCATTTTCGCGGCTTGCGGAATCGTGTCCTTGACCAAAATGGGTGCTACGGACTGGGCGACCATCTCAGAAGGAAAGTGGTGGAGCGACGCGATTGAGTTTGTCCAAGCCAAAGAAGGCGAGCAGACGTTTGGGTTCTGGCAGATCGTTGTGTTTGCTTGGTTGTGCAATGGAGCCATGCACTTCGGAATGGCTGACCTGTCCATTTTCCGTTTCGCCAAAAGTCCTAACGCAGGTTGGGCACCGGCAATCGGGATGTTCCTCGGGCACTATATGGCTTGGATCGCAGCCGCATTATTGCTCGCAGCTCAAATCAAACTTTCGCAAGACCACGCCGCGAATCCGGGCGCGCTCGCTTGGGGCGCTCTTGGCTGGACAGGCATTCTTTGCGTGGTGATTGCGGGCTGGACAACCGCTAATCCAACGATCTATCGAGCCGGACTTGCTTTTCAAGGCGTGATTCCCAAAAGCTCTCGAACCGTGATGACCTTAATCGCCGGCGCAGTTGCGACCGTCGCCGGAGCGTTTCCCAATCTGTCCGCTCAGTTGCTGGGATTTGTTGGAACGTACGGAACAGTTCTTGGGCCAATGGGAGCCGTGATCTTTGTCGACTATTGGCTGCTGCGGAAATTTGGAATGCAAGACGAGTACGCTCAAAAGACGGAACAATCGATCAACATCGCCGTCTTGGTTGCTTGGTTGTTGCCCGTTGCCGTTGGACTGTACTTGATTTTCTGGCAAGGCATCTTTGCAGCGTACGCGGTCATCCCATGCTGGGTTGCTTGCGGTGTAATCTATTTTGTTTTGAGCAAAGTCACCCAAGTCGCAAAGGGCAAGTCCACGAGTTAGCGCCATCGGATTTGCGATTAATTAGTTCAGACGAATAAAAAAAACGGGGATTCAATAATGAACTCAACTGCGAAAATCGCTTCACTCATCGCTTTGGCGGTCACTGTGGTTCCGAGTCTTCTGTTTTTTCTCGGAGCCATCGAAGTCGAGCCAATGAAGTGGCTTGCTTTGGCTGGCACGATCGCATGGTTCATCGTCACTCCATTTTGGATGGGACGCGAACCACAAGTCGATGCGTGAAAGCTGAAGTTTAGAAGTTGCACCAGTAGTAATGCTAAGGCCCACACACGCCATGAAGTCACGAACAATCCTTTTTTTGCTTGCAGCAATTTTGACAGCCAGCACTTGCACGGCACAAGATTCCTCAATCGAATCGATCTTGAAACCCGTTGCCTCGGTCGACGGTAAACTTGAATTCGAATCAATGCTAAGTCGAGGTTACACGCCGCTGTTCAATGGCCAGGATCTATCCGGCTGGCGAAACCCGTACAAACATGGTGAAGCTAGTGTTGTCGATGGTGAGATTCACCTGCTGGCGGACAAGAAGTTCTTTTTGGTAACGGAAAAGAAGTATTCCGATTTCCGCCTAAGTGTTGAAATCCACTTGCCCGAAGGCAAATCCAACTCGGGTGTGATGTTCCGCTGCCATGTCGATGAAGCCGCGAAAAAGAAAGTCTTTGGCTACCAAGCCGAATGTGATGGGTCTGATCGGCGCTGGTCGGGTGGTCTTTATGACGAATCGCGGCGAGGCTGGGTTTGGCCCAGCACGGAAGGCCGCTCCGAAGATCAGTTTTTGGAACACGCAGAAGAGTCCAAGGCATTCTTCAAACAACCAGAAATTGCTGACGCGCTAAATCGTAACGGATGGAATCGTTTTGTGATCACTTGCATTAAGGATTTGATCATGATCGAAGTCAACGGAGTCCAAACCACGCGTTTTCGTGACACGACTGACGCCAGCGGCTACATTGCCATTCAGCATCACGGAGAGAAAGGTCAAACGTATCGATTTCGAAACGTCTTCATAAAGGAACTTCCCGAAGTTCCGGCTGAGGAACATGTCTCACTAACCTCGGAAAAGCCTGTCGAGATTAAGCGGATCAACGATAAAATTACGCTGATTGATTTTGGCAAAGTTGCCTTTGGAAACATCGTCATGCCCGTTCCTGCAGAAGGGCGCGGCAAAGCAAAAGTTCACTTTGGTGAAAAACTCAAGAACAACCGCATCGACACAAAGCCTCCTGGTACGGTTCGTTATGGAATGACAGAGATTCGGCTTGGCCAGCAACGTGGCAACTGGATTGTGCCGACTCCCATCATCGCCCGCAATGTTGAACAAGCCGGATTGGTGTACGCGAATCCGCCTGCCGTGCTAACGCCTGCGGCTTGGGGATCAATCATGCCATTTCGCTGGGTTGAAATCGAAGGCCTGCCAGCCGACTTTCCCTACGACCGCATCCGCCGTCGCGCCGCATACTCGTCTACCTGGAACGAAGAAGCAAGTTCGTTTGAGTGTTCCGACGAGACACTCAACAGGATCTGGAATCTGTGCAAGTACAGCTTGAAAGCAACGACCTTCGCCGGCGTCTACGTCGATGGGGACCGCGAGCGAATTCCTTACGAGGCGGATGCCTACCTGAATCAGCTCAGCCATTACACGACCGACGACAACGTCGCCATGGCGGCGCGAACGTTTGACTGGTTGATAGAAAACGGAACGTGGCCGACCGAATGGGCACCGCACATGGTTTTCATGGCTCATGCTCAATGGATGTATTCTGGCGACACAGACTGGCTGAAGCAACGCTTTGAAATCCTCAAATCAAAAACGCTGATAAACCGCAGCGGTGAGGATGGTCTTGTTCGTAGCGGCCCATTGGATCAAAGCCGACATGACATTGTGGATTGGCCCCAGAAGGAACGCGATGATTTTGTCTTCACCGAAATCAACACGGTGGTCAATGCATTCCATATCGAAGCAATAGAACAGATGGCTGAGATGGCAGAAGCAATTGGAGCGAAGAGTGATGCCGAACTGTTCGCAGCCCGCGCCAAACTTGCCCGCGCTTCGTTTCAGGAAAAACTCTTCGATGAACCTGAAGGCGTTTTTCGCGACGGTATCGGCACCGACCACAGCAGCGTCCATGCAAACTTCTTCCCATTGGCATTCGGCTTGGTTCCCGATGACAAACTCGCTGGAGTGATCGCTTGGCTCGAAACGAAGGACATGGACTGCAGTGTTTATGCGGCTCAGTATTTCATGGAAGCTCTGTTTCATCACGGCAGCGATCAAAAGGCTCTGGATCTGATCACGGCAGACGGCAACCGAAGCTGGAAGCACATGGTCAATAGCGGAACCACCATCACTTGGGAAGCTTGGGATTTGAAGTACAAACCCAACCAAGACTGGAACCACGCCTGGGGCGCTGCTCCAGCGAATTTGCTGCCCCGCTTCGTGCTTGGCGCGCAAGCCAGTTCGCCCGGTTGGACGTCCGCGATCATTCGACCATGCCCAGGCGATTTGAAATTCGCTCGCGGCAAAGTTCCGACGCCGCGCGGTTCAGTTGAAATCGATTGGAAAAACGAAGCCACGTTTGTGCTGTCACTTGATTTGCCTAAAGGAATGTCAGCGAAAGTTGATTTGCCAGCGACAGACGGCAGCCAAGGCGTTTACGCTGGCGAGAAACAGGTCGAGGCAACCAAGAAGAATGGTCGCTGGATCGTTACTGACGAAGTCAGTGGATCTGTTACTTTTGAAGTCAAGTAAGCACAGGATTGCCATGAATCCACGATTGATGAATAGCTTATTGGCTTTACTCTTTGTCGGTGTTGGCCTGCCAACCCAGTTGTTCGCTCAAGAGAAAGAACGACTTCCAGACATTGTCGTTTACTTGGCCGACGACCTCTCTGCCGCCGACCTTGCGTTGTACGGCGGCACAAATGTTGAGACGCCAGCAATCGACCAATTGGCCGCTGACGGATTGACTTTCAATCGCGCGTTCGTCGCCAGTCCGTCCTGCGCGGTTAGTCGCGCTGCGCTTTTGACAGGGCTAATGCCAGCTCGCAATGGAGCTGAAGAAAACCACACTTACCCTCGCCAGGAACTTCTAAAGCTTCCGCAGGTGCTTAACGAACTCGGCTATCAAACGGCAGCGTTTGGCAAAGTCGCCCATGGCAAAAGTGCACCGGACTACTATTTCGAGGTTCACGACGGCAACAAGGAGATCCCGCAACTTCGAAAGACCGTTGAAGGATTTCTTGAGAAACGCACTGACGAACGACCACTCGCATTGTTTGTCGGCGTCTCGGATCCTCATGTGCCGTGGCCAAGCGAGTCCACAGTCGATCCAGAATCGATGTCGATGCCACCCCAGTTACTCGATACGCCTCAAACACGAGTTCAGCGTTCACGCTACCTACAAGAAGTCAAAAACCTTGACGCGTATCTTGGTGAACTAAGAGAGCTAACGGACAAGCACATGTCGAAGGACAAATTGTTTGTCTTCTCCAGCGACCACGGAGCCCAGTTTCCGTTTGGCAAATGGACGCTCTACGACGAAGGCATCCAAGTGCCCTTGATCGTGGCACAATCCGGCAAAATCAAATCGGGCGCCCAAACCGATGCGATGGTCAGTTGGATTGATCTGCTGCCAACGCTTATCGATGTTGCTGGTGGTGAAGTCCCTAAACATCTGGATGGTCGTTCGTTCTCGGCAGTTCTTCGCGGCGAATCCGATACGCACCGGAAACGTATTTTCACGACCCACAGTGGCGACCAAATGATGAATGTCTATTTGAGCCGTGCGGTGCGTACTGA
>CAZPTT010000222.1:0-8094 GCA_964589435.1 uncultured Pirellulaceae bacterium | reverse complement strand
CTTCGCACGTTATGTGCGAAGTCGGTGAGAACTCAAGCAACGGGCAGATTTGCGTGATATTACGGCTGCTCAGCGATTCGTTGGTGCAGTTTCGGTTATCAACATGAGAGTGCCTGATGAGGCGGATCGACAAGCCATCATTGAACGGGTCAGGGATGACGATCAATTTAAGTTGGATGCGATTACTGAAACGGAGTATTTCGAAAACCAAAAGCAGTCGTCGGTCGCGATCAAAGTCATCGCCTATTTGATTGCCGGGTTCTTAACGATCGGCGCCATGTTCGCTGCTTCTAATACAATGTATGCGGCTGTTTCAAGTCGCAGCCGAGAGATCGGTGCACTGCGGGCAATCGGTTTTCCTCGGCGTTCGATTCTCTTTTCATTCATGATGGAGTCGTTGGTGATTTGTTTGTTGGGAGGAATTTTAGGTTGTCTGGCAACCATTCCTCTCAATGGAATTTCAGGCGGGACGCAAAACGGGTTCAATGAGATCACGTTCTCATTTCGATTCGGTCCCAAGGTTTTGTTGCAAGGAATGGGGCTGGCGGTTGCGATGGGTTTGATCGGCGGCCTGTTTCCTGCGATTCGAGCCATCCGTTTGCAAATCACTAATGCATTGCGGCAAGGCTAAGATCGGATTGCGATTGAGTCGAATTCTGTTTAAGCCGAATTCTATTTAGGTCGTTAAAAATCTTAAGAGAGTGCGATTGATTGACGGCTGGGCGGGACTACATCAAACTGTGGTGACTTCGATTCTGATTGTCACATTGCCACCGCAAAACCTGCCCTTTTAAAGCCAGTTCCATCTATGACCACCACGATCGCAACGTTCATTTTCTTTACCGTCTTAGTCATCGTTTTGACTTGGTGGTTCACGCGTGGAACCAGCATCGATACCGATGAAGGTTATTTCCTGGCGGGGCGAAGTCTGACAGGAGTCTTTATCGCGGGGTCGTTGTTGCTAACCAATCTTTCGACGGAGCAATTGATTGGGCTCAACGCGGGATCTTTTGATGAAGGTCTGTCCGTCATGTGTTGGGAAGTCATTGCTGGATTGTCGCTCGTCGTGCTGGCCCTGGTGTTCTTGCCACGTTATTTGAAATCCGGCATTGCGACGATTCCGCAATTTCTCGAAGAGCGTTATGGCTCGGGCGTAAGGACGATTACCGCTGGGATTTTCATCGTTGCTTACATGTTGATTCTGCTTCCGTTCGTGTTGTTCCTTGGGGCACGTGGTTTGAACGGGATGCTTGGTTTAGAAGAATTATTCGGCTTCATTGATACTTCCGACGGAGCCGTCGTGACGGAGCAAATGGCTCGGGCGGCAGAACTCAAAACGATTTGGGCTGTGATCATTTTCATTGCGGTGATCGGAGCCGGGTATGCGATTTGGGGTGGCTTGCGCGCGATCGCCGTTTCGGACACGTTCAACGGGGCCGGCCTGTTGGTTGGCGGATTGATGATTACTTTCTTTTCGCTTCGGCTAGTGGCTGGCGAAGAAGGCGGTTTCGCTGGAGCGTTCGAAAAGATCCAAGCCGCCGACCAGGATGCGTTTCAGTCGCTTGGAAAGTCAGATGAGGGAACCCATTGGCCGACTCTGTTTACCGGAGTGTTGCTGTTGAATTTCTTCTATTGGTGTACGAACCAGCAGATTATTCAACGAACGTTTGGAGCCAAGAATCTGGCGGAAGGCCAAAAGGGAGTCTTGCTCGCTGCGTTCTTCAAAATATTGGCACCGTTGGTTTTAGTGTTGCCAGGCATTGTTGCTGCATATTTGGTGCTTGGTGCCGAAGATGCTCAGATGATTGCCGAAGTCGGCACGAACGAGGATGGGAAGTGGATCGCCGACCGGGCTTATGGAGCGTTGGTCAGCCGAGTTCTGCCCGAATGGCTGCTTGGATTTTTCGCGGCCGTTGTTGTGGGCTCGATCCTTTCGACTTTCAACTCAGTTCTCAATTCATCCGCGACACTATTTTCGCTTGACGTTTTTCAACGATTTATCAGGCCGACGGCTTCAACGAAGACGGTCGTGCTTTCGGGGCAAATTTGCAGCTTCCTCGTTGCGGTTTTTGCTGTCGTTGCCGCTCCCAATATTTTCTACGGACGCGAGGCAATTTTTGGATTTTTTCAAACGCTCAACGGCGTCTATTTTATCCCTTTGTTGGCGATCATTTTGGTTGGAATGTTCAACAGAACGGCCAACGGTACTTCTGCAGTCATCACCTTAATTGTGGGATTGGTCGCGATGGTAATCGGAACGTTCTTTCCAGGTGGCGAAGCTGGATGGCTGAAATCTTCGTTTGGCTCTGGTTTTCACTTTATGGGAGCCGTTTTTGTATCGTTGATTTTGTTCCAGTTATTGTTAGCGATGAACGGAATGAAACGTGAAACACCTTATGCTCAGCAAGATGCCAAGTTGGTCGATTTGACGCCATGGAAACCGGCCCCGTATGTCGGTGGTTTGATGATTTTGTTTGCCGTTGGAGTTTATGTCTATTTTGCGACCTAGCGGGCAGCGACCTAAGAACAAACGATCTTGATACTTGAGAATTTGCCGTGCCGAATTTTGGAAACTTGAAGCCCTCTGTCTGCATCGATGCCGTTTTAGAAGGGCTGTCGATTGAGGAAGCATTGGATCGCGTCATTGCCAGTGGAATGAAGGCAATCGAATTTTGGTGCTGGTGGGAGAAAGATCTGTCGAAGGTTGTTGACGCTTGTCTTGCCAACGAAATTGAAATTGCTGCCTGCTGTACCAAGTTTATCAGCCTCGTCGAACCTGCCAAACGAACGGAGTATCTTGATGGCCTGGCCGAATCTATTGAGGTAGCAAAACAACTCAACTGCTGGACGTTGATTTCTCAGGTCGGCGATTTCGTCTCGGGGCAGCCGCGAGAATCGCAGCGTCAGTCACTCATTGACGGTTTGAAAGTGGCGGCTCCACTGCTTGAGGCAAGTGGAATCACGCTGGTCATCGAGCCGCTAAACGAATTGGTCGATCATGCCGGCTACTTCTTGATTCGAAGCGATGAAGCGTTTGAAATTGTGGAAGAAGTTGATTGTTCCAACATCAAAGTCGTTTTCGACATCTATCATCAGCAGATCAGTGAAGGAAACTTGATTCCGAACATCGTTTCCAATATTCAAAAAATCGGGCACTTTCATGCGGCAGGGAATCCAGGTCGACACGAACTTTCACGCGGTGAGATAAATTATCCAGAAGTGTTTTCGGCGATCTCAAAAGCTGGGCACGACGGTTTCATCGGTCTGGAATATTGGCCCATCGACGATCCAGTCATTGGCTTGACCCAAGTTGCCCAATGGTTGAACGATTAAAAAGAAATCGTCTGCTTGCCGAATCCTCGGAAGTTCGAGTTGGAATGCCAGATTAGGGAATGATCAAGGCTGCCGTCGCCAACGTCTGCCAAAATCCACCGCGATGATTGAGTTCGAAATGACTGGCTTGGTAGGGGACGCAATCGCCCGGTCGATAATGTTTGAACGTGTAGTCTCGATGGCATCTTGGGTTCTGACCGACACGATACGGCAGCGTTGGAATCGTGCCAAAGAACTTGGCGGCTGATGTTATGTTTTGGTAACGCGTTTGGTTGCCATACCGCTCGAGGTTGACGTCTTCAAATAATAGTGGCCGATGATAGAAATTTGGAGCCGTCCATCGAGCGGTTGATTGAATGATCGGTTTGTTGAAAAGCTCAGCGTAAGAAAGCTGATTGGCTTGTTGCGAATAATTCGCTTCAGATTGTGCCAGCAGGCCGCTTGGGTCTTCTTGCTGAACTTGCATCAACGGAGTCAATCCGATTGGGTCTTTGACGTTTGCAAGTCGTGGTAAGCGATAGTCGTCATCCGACTGCGTAGTTTCATCCTCTAAGGTTTCTTCGTCGATCGGCGTTTGCGGTTGCGCCTCATCCAAATCATCGGATCCAAAGTTCAATTCCAATTCAGTTCCTGCATCCTTCTGTTTCGTATCCGACTCAGGTTCCTGCCAAAATCCGGCGTACGCATGACGTGGTCGATTTCCAAGATGTCCATTATTGACGATTTGTCTCTGAGGGATGCGCTGGAGTTCATTGTGGGAGGAGGTCGACGGCCTGGCAGGCGTAAGTTGAGACCTGTGGCTGGATTGTTGAGCTTTAAATTGAGCCGAATTAGCCGGTGAATCTCCAAACGAGTAGCCGATGGAATGTCTTCGTCGGCTGATCGGTAAAGGTTGTTTGTCCGACGGAAATTGAACCCCAGTAAAATGCTGAGGCCGGCGAGTGGAAACTTGTTGTGCGACAGCCTGGGCAGGTACCAACTGATTGGTGAGGACTGCGCAGGGCAATAGCAGCATCGATAGACAACCAACTCTCAAGAGTTGACTTGCGTGACGAAGGACTAGATTCACGGGGGCTCCCATCAATATCATTCTTAGGTCTGCATCTCGGTAAGATCGCACTTTTCTCCTGCGACCACAGCCTTGAGAAGTTATCGACTCAGTGCAGTCGAATCAGCTATGAAATATCCCGCGACCGGTATCCATGACCTAATCGGTAAATCTTAACTCGGTAATAGTTTGGGCTTGATTCGCGATTTCTCGTTTAACGCAATATGGTTAAACGAAGAAGTGTCCTTGATCCGGGCCTAATTCGGGCAACTCTCCGGAAAAGCTGAACAGCTTGACCGGCACAATCATCGAAATTGACCGGTTTTCCAAACTGCGCGGGCCTCTTTGGATGCTGAATTTTCTCACGTCACCAAAGACAGCCTATCCAACTGAATAGATAGCGTCGGATTGGGCGTTGCTAATGCGGTGGAGTACCGTTCGATGTGATCCTATCGGATCGACGTCAGGGTTCACGGTAGAAAGTCGTGGTGGTTCATTGGAACTCGCTTGTTATTTTGGAACAACTGAGTACTTGCCTTTGGTGCGGACGTAGACGGTGCAACCGTCCTTGGTTGTTACGTGGTTGGAAGCCTTACCTTCGGTGCCGAAGTATCCTCCAGCGGTTAGCGTTCTCACGTCTTTGCCATCGTCTAGGTGCAATTTAGTTTGCCCGTCAATCACGATAACTTTGAAAGATGAACTTTCCGTGTTCAGCTTGCCAGAGAACCCGGCAGGAAGTTTGAGCATCGTGCCGTTGACCTGATCGCCTTCAGGGCTGCCCCACATGAAAGTCATCTGAGCGTTCTTTGCAGCGTCCGCGTTGGTTTTGCCTTCGATCCAAGTTGTATTCGACGCATCCAGCCAAACGATGTTCGTGGAGTCGATGTTGATCGGGCGTTCGCCGTTGTCGAAGGCTTCTGTTTCGGGTTTGACGAGGTATGGGCCGGACTGAATTTCAACGTAGCCAATGCCTGCTCCGCGTGAAGAAGTGATGTGAACTTCGCCTGCAGGCTGAGTCCAATACGAGCCGACTTTCATCCACATGGGTTCAGCTTTCGGATCGTCGTTGTGAAGGCCGCCGGCGAGAACGATGCCGCGATAAGTGATGTTGTGAATGTGAGGCGGAGAAGAAAATCCGTCGACGAATTTTACAAGGAAGCCAGACTCGCCATCCTTCGTCTGATCGCCCCAGATGGTTCCGGCTTGTGGGCTCGCGTCGCCGCGGGCTGGGTTGAGTTTTTGCCATGGAATCTCTGAGGCCAATCGGACTTCGACTTTTGGGGTCGCTTCAGCCGCTGGGGTTGGGGTTTCTTGTGCAGTAGCGGTGGCCGAAATCATCAAGCCGATCAATGCAACGGCAGGCAAAATGTGGTGTTTGTAATTCATGTTTCTTATTCCTGAATGGTGTATATGGACTGAATTTGATGACGTCGAAATACGTCGCCGCCTAACAGGTTGATCGGAGAAAATGATCAGGTCGATTTGTGGCTGTAGCCCAGTGCGGAATTCCACATCGAATGCCATCAAGAAAGTGGCAAGATTGAAAGAAAAGTTTAGCCGACGCAGGAAAACACGCGTAGGGCGAGGGCACGAGTCCTGGTAGCTACTCAAACTGAGCGGTTGTAGGCCGGCCGCTATTAAGGAGCGTCAGCGACGATGATACGGCAAAACACGAGCCTATCACCCAAACTGAAGTTGCCGTAACTGCGCTACACTTGTTACGGCCTACTATCTTACGCCCCGCTATTTTTCGATGGATAAGGATGCCGATTTTGATAACGCTCAGTTTGAGTAGCTAGGGTGGTTCCATGTTTCGAGTTGGATTCGATTTCGATCGCCACCAAATGAGTTTCGGCGAGGTCTACAAAAACGTCTTCGCTTTCGTGAGCCGATAGTAGGTTCAGGATTCGTTGATCGGTAGGATGTTTGGGGCTTTGCTACTGTGAAACCGGTGTGAAATCGGTACGCCACCAGCGAACCTCCCGATTTAGAGCTTGGCGGAACTTCAAGCACTGCGGGCTGCAATCAGTTTGACCGCGTGGCCTGAGCCCCATTTTTTAAGTGATTGCAGAATCGGCTTGAGCGTCTTGCCGACTTTCGTTAGCTCGTACTCGACGCGAGGAGGCACCTCGGCATACACAGTTCGAGTTACCAGACCATCCGCTTCCAGCTCGCGCAGCTGCTTCGTTAGCATCCTCTGCGTCACACACGGGATCAGACGTTTCAATTCACTGAAACGAAGTTTCCCGTCCAGCAAGTGGTAGAGGATGATGCCCTTCCATTTGCCACCGATCAACTCGAGCGTAGCTTTCGACCGGGCAGGCAATGTCATCATAAATGTTATGCCGCGCATTTGCCTTGGTTCCCATTCTGTGCCTACGTGTCCAAATTGTGCGTTCTTGTGACCAATGTTGATACCTCTTAGTATCGCACCAGATTCCGTCAACACAATAACTTGTGCTGGAGAATCATTTGGCTGGCTTTGCAGTTTCTTGGGAGCGGCTTCAGCGAGTCTACGACTATTACCGTTGGTTTGAAATGTACACGAATTACAAATACACAGTCAAAGAAGTCTTGATCTGGACGCGGCATGAAACGCTGGTGTTTCTTGCGCTCGCGAGTTTGATGACTGCGCTGTACGAGTTGTTGGGGCTGCACTGGTTGCAAATTCCGTGGACGCCTCTGGCCCTCGTTGGAACTGCGGTCGCTTTCCTGATTGGTTTTCAAAACAACGCGGCCTATGGAAGAGCTTGGGAAGCACGGAAAATTTGGGGCGGGATTGTCAACACGTCCCGCACGTTTGCGATGATGACGCACGACCTCATCACAAACCAGCACGCAGATCAAGCGGCAAGTGATGAAGAGCTTTCCGAGCAGCGCACTCGCTTGATCCATCGACATTTGGCTTGGCTGACGGCGCTTCGGTTTGCGATGAGAACCAAGAAGCCGTGGGAGAGTTTCTCAGACCAGCGAACGGGAAAAGAGTGGTACGAGAAAGTCTGCATTCCCGAACGAGATAACAAACTGGAAGACGTGCTGGCGCCGTTGCTGGATGAGCAAGAATACAAACGCGTGATGGAAAAGACCAACAAGCCCGCTGCAATTCTCGCGCTGCAATCGAATCACATTCGACAACTAAAAGAGCGAGGGTTCGTTTGGGAGTTTTCCTTTTTGAAGTTTCAGGATTTGCTCAAAGACCTGTTCGCGCTGCAAGGCAAATCAGAACGGATTAAGAACTTTCCATACCCCCGTCAGTACTCGACCGTTGGCTACGACTTGGTCAGAGTTTTCATTCTGTTGCTTCCGTTGGCAGTGATTCCACAGTTCGCAGAGATCGGCCAAACATTAAAAGAGAGTCATCCGCTTATTGGCAGCTACTTCATTTGGCTGGCGGTTCCAACGATCGTGATTGTGGCTTGGGTTTTTCACACGATGCAGCGAATCGGCATTACTGGTGAGAATCCGTTTGAGGGATCCGCGAATGATGTACCCATCTCAACGATTGCTCGGGGGATCGAAATTGACATGCGAGAAATGAACAATGAGCCAGCGTCGCAAATTCCGCCACCGATGGAGACGGTACACAATGTGCAGATGTAAGGACTCTTAACAAACGATACTAACGGGCATTTCAAGACTATTAATTCGGGTGTTTTGGTAGTGGACGAGGTTACGAGTCCTTTCAGGCGCGAGGTAATGAAGGACTCGTAACC
>CAZPTT010000221.1:0-8272 GCA_964589435.1 uncultured Pirellulaceae bacterium | reverse complement strand
TATCATTTTTCCTGCCCCCCCCCCCCCCGCCCGCGCCCCCCCCCCCGACGCTCCTAGTTTAACTGACTGAAGTTACAGGAGATAGAAGTCTTGAATCGCGAACCAGTCGATGGACTTTGGCTAAGTTCACTGGAGTTGGAAAGCTTTAGATTATTCCCTTGATTTTGCCGACGCTTTGGGGAATCGCGATCCTGCTGGATTTTGGCAAGCGTTTATGGTTCGCCCACGATTAGATGATCATTGGGCCGTCCATGTCGATTGCCGGTTTGGCCCCATGGTGTTCTACGCGGTGCTGCCAGTTTGAGCCGAGGTAGTAGAATCTCAAGCTGTCTTCAGATGCGTCGGAATTTTGTAAAAGCTGATGTTTGCAATCCGCCCATTGGCCAGGATCTACTTTGAGTTCAAAAACAGAGTTTTGAACCCGCTGACCAAAGTTCAAGCAGATCTTAGCGATACGGCGCAATCGTTTACGTCCTTCCTTAGATGTCGTAGAGACATCGTAGGTTACGATTACGTACATTTTCTGTCTTTCATATTTGTGAACGGTCGATTTTCAATGAAGGCTAACGCCAAACAAAAGGTGGGTAAGCGTCGATGTCGCCGCGAAGATGTCGAGCCAGCAGGCGGGCTTGTAAATGAATCAACAATCCGATGGTTGTTTTCTCGTTAAGGAATGGATGTGTAATCACGTCTTGTTTTCGTTTTTGATAAGCAGTCAAAACCGCTTTCCTTGGTTTGTCTTTGAGCATCACTGCGCCACTGCCTGCGATTTCAAAGTCTTTCGCGGAAACCTGCTTGCGATTGATCAGGGAAAGGACAAGTCGATCGACAAGAAAGGAGCGGAACTCTTCGATGAGATCCAACGCAAGGCTTGGTCGCCCCGGACGATCTCTGTGCAAAAATCCAACCGCGGCATCAAGCCCAGTTGCTTCGCAGGCACTGCGCGCGTCGTGAGTAAGCATGCTGTAGAGAAATGAAAGCAGTGCGTTGATTCGATCTAGGGGAGGACGGCGAGATCGGCAGGTAAAACGAAAGTCGTCTAATTGTTGGGAAATCATTGAATTGAGACATCCGAAATATTTGTTGGCCGCGTCGCCTTCCTGTCCTCGAAGCTGATCCAAGCTTTTCGCTTGCTGCACAAACTGCAGGTCAAACCCAAGTTGCTTAGCCACTTTTTTGAGCTTTACTTTAGCAACATCACATTTCGAATCACGAGCTGCGCGAAGCAGAACGCTGCGGCTGTTGGCAATTTTGCCAGTGATAAATTGTTTCGCAATCACTAGACTTTGCGATTCACAATCGGCCTCGCGAAATTGCTGACGACGGAGAAGTACATTGCCTGGTGTGAATCCCACGACTGATGCGACGAAACCACCGAAGGGATTTAAAAAGGAGATCGAGACACCGGCTTTTGCACAACCGCCCATCAATGCGGGGCTGCACATGATATTATCACCGATGCAAACGATGCCATCGAGATTATGAAGCGGCAGGCGAAGTTTGTTTTCCTTTTCAATTCGAACAACGAGTGCTTGGCCCTCCTTTTTTAGGTACGCACCTTCGGTGTTGACGAACAGTGTGTTGAGGTGTTTCTTCATTGAATGTCATCTCTTTCGAAGTCATCGGACAACGGGCCGTCGGCATCTAAACTGATCGCGATTTGCCTTGCTGTAAACGATTCCACGCCGCGTCGCCGCTGCATACAGCCGGGCATGCAAAGCTCGATCAATGAACAGGATTCGCATTTCGGCTGCCGAACGGCGGTTGGCGTCACGCGAGATGCGATCATTTCATGGAGTCGTTGGATCGTCGTTAGCGTCAAATCTCTCAACCCATCGGTGAATTCCACGTCCGTGCGCCGTTTTCGCTTGCCATAAAATAGATAACCTTTCGGGATGGCAACACCGAGCCGTTCTTCAAGGCAAAGAGCTTGGGCACAGATCTGAACGCGATCGCTATCATTCTTTTTTGGCTTCCCTCGTTTGTATTCAATGGGAATTACATTGCCAGAATCTGCAGGTGATTTCGGTGGATGAAATTCGACTACATCCGTTTGACCCCAGATCCCTAGCTCGCTCGAGCGAACAAAAATTCCTCGTTCAACTCGAATTCCATTTTCAATTCTTGGCCGCCCTTTCTCATCGCCTTCGCCATGAGCGCGTTGATGCAACTGGTTTCCCTCGACCGTAAAATGATTTTCAGCCCAGAGACGTTCAAGATGAATCAACGCGCATTGCCGCTCGCAGAAAATCAAATGCTGCAACGCGGAGATCGGAAGTAGCTGGTCTTCGATGAACAATTGGAAATCCAAATTCCCGTGTGAGCGGCAAGATATTGACCGATATGAAATCCAGAATTTATCAACGCAACTAAATCTTCTTGTGTATCGTAATTCCAGCCGGAAGGTCAGATTCGTCAACTACGACTTGATAGTCTCCAAAACTGCGTGGGGACGAATCATTGTTTTTTCGCGTCACTGTGATTCGCTCTTGCAGTTTGTGCGCGGGTGCATTGCCAAGCGGGTCTTTATGTTCAAAGACGATCAGAGATTGTGCTGCCATTTGTCCGCGACTTGCCGAACGATCAAGTTCAAACATGTTCTCAATCGAGTTCCAAAAGAGTTCTAGGTCATCGCTGGAGAAACCTGTTTGGCGAGCAAAGAACGGGTTCACAAACCCATGGCAACGGTAAAGGCCATAGGGGACTGTGAATTTTCGTCCCATGGTACGATTGTCACCATCTTGCTTTTCGGCTTCCTTTTCTGTTGCGACAGCGCAACGTGTAATTGCATGCTCAAGTGACACAATAGGATCGACACTTCGGGAAAAAGCCATTTGAATCGGGCCGCGAACCTGGCCGCAATTTACTTTCGTACTCATCACTGCACCAAAGGTACGAACGTCGAAGAAATTCTGGCACATCCACTCTCGGCATTGCTCGACTTGTGGCTGCTTTGCCTTTTTGGAATCGAGTTCCAGCGCTTGATAGGCTCGTTCATGTTGATTGTTGAGCACCGCGCGCTCCTTTACATAAATTTCAAAAGGCGGTTTCTCTTCTTTAACAGTCCCGACATAGTTCCTAATCTTTCTCTTCAGGCAGACATCAGTAATCAGCCCGTGGCCGGTTTCGGGATCGACGCGAGGCAAGTTTCCAGCGTCGGGGTCGCCATTTGGGTTCCCGTCGGTAACATCAAAAAGCAAAACGAAATCGTAACGATGATCCATGACTAGTTTCCTGTTATTGAATTAGTTGTTTTAAAAATGGCGTGATTGCAAAAGTTATTCGTTGGAAGGCTTAGCAGCGGCTTTGTCTTCTTTTTTGGTGTAGAAATCTTGCCGCTGATGGTAGTAGCCGATCGAAAAGAGTCCTTGGTCGGCAAGGTTCAAATGGGTGGGAAATGCGTCGATGCGCCCCATGATTTCTTGGAGCCTTTTTTCAGCGACAACTTTGCGCCCTCCTTCAAGTTTTCGAATGTGATGTTGGCTTAGGCGGATTAGCCTTGGGAAAACCGTGCTTGGTGTTGATGACGCCGCACCGAAATATCGGTCTTTGATAGTGGCGTTCAGACCGGGCAAGGCATCTTCTTGAGCCCGCTCCAAGGACGCAAACAGGCGTCCAAGTTGGTATGAACTTTCTGATCTTTCGGTGTCTAACATGACTGTAACTCCCATTTGATGGTTGTGGTTTAGGATGGCTTTGATGATCGCGGCCTTCGGGTGACGAATTTCTTGTTCTGCGCGAACACGTCGAATGAGTGCGGCAAGAAGCGACTCGGGATAACGAGTGCCTGTTAAGACCGAACGAAGAATTGCTCCGCCGAGCAGGGGGGCGATGTCTTTTGATTCTCGTGCTGTTTGAGCCAGAACCAGCCACAGCGGTAGCAAGTCGCCATCACGTGCACTTCGGACGATCTCCATGCGTCGCTGATGTTCGGCGACGCGTTCGATTAATTCGCCGGCCGTTGAGCTGATCCAAAAACGAATTGAGAGTCGCGCAGCGTTGGGTGAAAGCCCAAGCACGTAAAAGTTGGTGCCGGGGCTTGGTGGTTGAGCTTCACCTTGGACGATTCGGCGCAACATGCTGCCAACTTCGTTCGCCTTGTCGTTGTCTTCTTGTGGTTGCGGATCAAGACCGAAGTTGAATATGTCTTCGAGCACGGGCGCGCCTTCGGCCCAGAAAACACAGGTTGTATCGCCAACGGTCAGTTTTCGGCCTCGATCTTTTTCGAGCAGCCAATTGAGTGCGGTTGTGTATTTGAAGGCAGCTATTTCACTCACCGGCGAGTTAAGGCTTTGTTTTTTGTCAAAGCTTGTGAACGCGTCATCGTTGAACGAGACGACTGAAGCGCCCATGGTCTGCGCCCCAAGAACGCCTTTTACCGATGGATGAAGTTTTGCAAGCGGGCCTTCCTCGCCGGTTACCAGACATATTCCGGTTTGCCCGTCTTCGTCTGCTTTCGACTGAGAAGTGACCCAGGCTTTCCTTAAGTCTTTGTGTTCGTGAATGCGTTCGGTTTTTGAACGAAGGCGAAAAACTCCAAATCCCGTTCCGATGTTCTCCAAAAACTCGTGATGTTTTTCGCTCAGTTCTGCGGGCTGCCATTTGCGAAAAAACTCGTTCAGGCATTGGTAGCCGGCGGATTTGATGTCACTTGCAAAACTCTCGTGAATCTCTTTGGTTGCTTCGAAGCACAATCCGATGCGGTCTATTTTCTTGGTTCGTTTCTTGGAATCTTTCTCCGTTTCGTCATCGGGTATGCTGAGCAGATCACGAGGAACCCATCCAAGTAAGTATTCGGCTTTGTCCCAAAGGAACATGGCTTTGACGCCACTCGTGCGTCCTTCAAAAGGAAGTGCCATACGAACAGGAACTGGCTTCTTCCCGGAAGTGTCGCGAACATCTAAAAGGTCAAATAGTGTTCCGTCTTTCTCAATCACGATTTCAAACGCGATTTTCTGTGGTGCAAATCCGTGTTGAGCAATCGGCTGCGTCGGATCGCTGTCGACGCGATCATAGTATTCACAAAGTTTCTGGAGGATCATCCTTTCACCTCCTGACTGTTAAACGCCGGGACGTCGATGATGCCGTCGTTCATCAGGGCGCGAAAGAACTTAGGAGTCATATCGTTCTTGAAATCAATATCGTGAAGCATGAAACCAAGGTCGCGCGCTCCAAGTAACGATTCATTTGGCTTTGGCGAATCGCCTTCGTGCCACTCGAAATTTGCGATGAATTCACGGCAACCAAGATAAGGATGATGGAAGTACTGTCCTTTGCTGGCACGCCGTTTAAACATTTCAAAATGCTTTTGCGGCGGATCGTTTCCGCTGACGACGACGTAGTGGGCTTCGATCAGGTACTCAACGTCCTGCAGAATAGTCGCCGCTCGTTGCTGCCGATCGTCTTCAATGACTTGTTCTAAAACTGCGGTCTTCTCCCCAGTAAGGAACGATTTCAACGTTCTGTCCGACGGCCCGATTCCACCAAGCTCATTGCGCCGAACATTCGTAAATCGAATCGGCTTGAGCACGCGAATCCGGTCGATCACCCAGCAGATTTGAGGTTTCCAATAGATCGCTTCCAAAACGCCTCTCGCTGCCGAGGGAGTAATCACGTCGTAGCTAACACGCTCGACTTTCATTTCCGGCCGTGTGAAGCAAGCGAAGTCGCCCCAAACTCGGATCGCAACTCTGTTTTTGTCTATGTTCAAGATCGTTTCCTTTCATGTGAATGTATGCGTCAACTAGCTCATTAATGAATCAATTGGCAAAACGCCGTCAACTTTTTCGATCATCAGCCCAAGTTGCTTGTCATAAAGATGATCCATGACGAGCACCCATCTTTCGTGACGTTTTTGGATCGCCCCAGCTTTCTCAAATCGCATCAACTCATGTTGCCGTAGTTGAATTGAGTATCGCTGCATTTTTCGCCACGTCTTGCGGTCAAGCATTGCATTTGGGGCGTCTAGCAAATTCACCAGCGATTTGCCGATGTCGTCCCAACCAACGAGGACAGATTCTGTTTCATCGCGAATAAACTTGTACCGCTCTGCGACGCACCGGAAATTGAATTCCATGTTTGACGGCTGGGTTCCAATCGGCTCAAGTACATCGTTTTGATCCCACGACGTTTCGTTCTTCCAGTAGTGGAGATGAAAGTACTTTTCGATTGCTTCAGGAGAAAGCAAATCGTCCGAAAATTCGGATAACAATTCCCTGGCGCTGTCCGCTGTTTGACGCAAGAATCCTGGTGGTGGCGGATCTTCGAATTGAAAGTGAACCACTCGGCCAACTTTCATGTTACCTTCGCGGTTGCACCGTCCTGCTGCTTGTGCCAGCGAGTCAAGTCCGCATTCGGCGCGAAAGACAATCGGAAAATCGACGTCTACACCGGCTTCGATCAACTGAGTACTGACGACGCGACATGGTTGTTTCTTGTCAAGCCTTTTTCGAATCGTCTCGAGAATCGAAATTCGATGCGCACCACACATGCGTGTACTCAAATGAAATATGTCATTGCAACTTGAATCTAATCTTTCAAATAGCTCAGCAGCTTGGGATCTTGTATTGACAATGCAAAGAGCTTGTTCGTGCTCAGAAAGATGTTGAGCCAGATTTTCAATTGTTTGGACGCCCGCAAGTTCAA
Organism: uncultured Pirellulaceae bacterium; assembly: GCA_964589435.1. Classification (GTDB taxonomy): domain Bacteria; phylum Planctomycetota; class Planctomycetia; order Pirellulales; family Pirellulaceae; genus Mariniblastus. The sequence continues at coordinate 1,627 of CAZPTT010000221.1, read as the reverse complement.
CCTTTGTCCGTTTCAAAGTCGCGTGCAGTTGTTTGGGTTTTTCGATGATAGGCTGGATGTTTGGAATTCCAATTGGAAAATCTTCCCGCAACTCCAGCGCTGGCTGGGTTGCGGTACATAGCACAACGGAACAGCCATAGGACTCGACCAACTCCCGCAGAGCGAGCAAAGTCGGCTTTAGCAAGGTAACAGGAATGGTTTGTGCTTCGTCCAAAACAATGACACTGTGAGAAAGTCGATGCAGTTTTCGACATGACGATGTCCTCGTTGCAAACAGTGACTCAAACAGTTGAACGTTGGTCGTGACGACCAGCGGGGCATCCCAGTTTTCAGACTGTAGCCGGTTTGTATAAGTCTCTTTGTCTGGATCCAAATTGGAGTGGTGTTCCAATACCACCTCATCGCCGTGTTCTTGGAACACGTTTCGGTAAACTTCTGCATTTTGCTCGATGATGCTGGTAAACGGGATAGCGACGATCACTCGACTGAGGTCGTGGGCAGTTGCATGACTGAGCGCGAATCTCAAACCGGCAAGTGTTTTTCCGCCTCCGGTCGGAACACATAACGAGAAAAATCCGGGCGAAAGAGAAGCTTGGTTAAGGCAATCATCAGCAACAGTCTTTCTTGCGTTGTTGACTGTGGACGGAGGTGCGGACAATTGGATCTGTTCGAGATGTCTTTCGAGAGTTTTTTTCAGTTCAACTAGCGAAATCGCATTTGTAGGTCTTTGGTTTCCGCGATCGGGCGACATGAAAGACTCTGTCGCAAGGAAATCGGCATCGACCAGCCCAGAAAACATCATTCGAATCCAGAACACAACTGAAAACGCCGCCTCTTCGTTTGAACTTGGCTTTCGAAAGTGGGTTGGCGGAGGAAGTTGGGGCAGCATCAAAAGCGATTCTGGTGCGTTGCACAACGCGTCGGGAATCTGTTTTTCCAGGCGCTGTTTCAAACCCTTTTGCGAGCTTCCATCGTCCCAGTCGGGCAAGCCCGCATGATGACCTGCAAAGCAATAAGCGAGTGCTTTGCCAAATGGCTTCAAGTTCTGGTTCGCGAATTGGGCCGCCGCAGTTGAATGGTCGACGCGGCCCAGAACATCGGATTGATGTGGGTCGCCCAAGTTGTTGGCCTGCATCAAGTAGGATTGAAATTCACTTGAATACTTGCCGAGATCATGCAAACGACCAAGCAAGTCTCCCCAGTTTTGAAAATTCGATGCAACCTGATGAAGGAAGGCTGAGCATCTTGCGGCCACCTGCTCTTCGTGGTCGCTCATCAGTTCCCAATTGGAAAGGCTTTGTTTTGGAAGGCTGTGTGCAAAAAACGTCATGTTTATCTTTATTGCTGATTTTGGCGGGTATTTCAATTTGCGTCCGGGCACAACTGCCAAGGTAATCCCCTCGTTGACACGTTTGGTCACAACGTTCGCTCGATTTCTTCTTTCTTTGATTCAACCTCGCTTTGGTTTTCGTTTAATGGCAATACCGTTCAATGAAGAAGGACTTCGGAGCTTTCTTGTCGTAGCTACCGTCGCCAGACTGTGGGAAACCGCGAATTCAATACAATCAATCCACGCTCTGGCGAGCGTAGCTACGTTCATTGAACGGCATTGCGTTTAATGGCACGC
>CAZPTT010000220.1:0-8501 GCA_964589435.1 uncultured Pirellulaceae bacterium | reverse complement strand
TTCGATGTCTTTCGCATTCTGGTCGGTGAAGACTTTGAAGTAGCAGAACTTGCATCGCTTTCTACAAAACGGAATGTGCAAATAAAGGCCAAGAGGAGTCTCGGCCAATGGCGGCGCATTCAACGCTGCCGAAACCTCTGGCACAAAGTCTTCTTTCCACTGTGAAAATGGCGGATAGTTGGAAATGAAATAACTTCCAACTTCGGTTTTCGTCTTGGTTGAATCAGACATGAATCAATTCAGGAATGGTGATGCGGAATGCGATACGACAAGTTGGGAACGCGCCGAGGCCGTTGGCTGACTCGCCAGAAACGCTCTGTTAGCTAAATTTCGAAGCGATTTAAATGGCGGAAACGTCGATTTATTTACTACCTAAACAATAGACCACGCCCCGATCACTCGCAATAACAAGCCGCTCGAAAGCGACCGCGGGTGAGCTGATAAAGCCGCCATTGAACTGTTTTTCCCAAGTGATGGAGCCGTCTTTCAGTTTCAACGCGTAAAATCGACCGTCTGTTGATGCCACAAAGACACGGTCGCCAACGATCACTGGCGACGAATCAATTTTGGCTTTCAATTTGACTGTCCAATTCTGTTTTCCAGTTTTTGGGTTCAATGAATAGACTTGCCGATTGCTGGCGCCGAAAACGACGTGGTCTTTGTTGACCGCCGCACAACCTCGGATCGTGCGGCCACCGACTTCGTCTTCAAACTCCCAAACGTTCTCAATCTTCTTCCAATCGCTGGCGAAGAAGCTTCCACCTTCGGTTCCAAAATAAACCATGTCCCCTAGCATCGCCGGTGTTGAGCCCGTTGGGTTACCGATGTCGGTATTGCCAGCTTCTTTGCCGTTGGTCAAATCGACCACATGGAAGAAGCCATCGCAGCCAGCCACAAAAGCGCGATCTTCCGCGACCGTGATCGAGCAGCGAATTTGGTCTTGGGCTTCGTACCGCCAAGCCGGCTCGCCGGTTTTCGCGTTGAATGCGTAAAGCCGCGCGTCTTGAGAACCAACCAGTACGTTGTCGCCATGGAAGTTCGCGCTGGAATCAATTTCACCATCCAGTTGAACGCTCCAAACCTTCTTTCCCTCTTGGTCGATGCAATAAAAGATGCCATCGATGTCACCGATGTAAATCAAACCTTCGCGAACCGCCGGCGCGGTCATGAATCCGATTTCGGTTGTGAACTCCCATTTCTTTTCACCAGTGGCTAAATCGAAGGCGAATAGTTTTCCGTCGAGGTCGCCGACGTAGACGATTTGTTTGGCTGGGTCTTTTGGATCGGCGACGATGGTTGCTGTGCCTTCGAACGCGCCTTTGGGAACTTCGTATTTCCAAAGCACTTCCAGTTCAGCGGGAAGTTCACAGACTGCAACTCCGGTGGATTGTCGGTTACCTCGAAAGACCGACCATGATTTCGAGTCGACGTCCGATTTAACTGTTGCCGGAGCTGGCTTTTTCGCAGCGTCTGAGGTACTGATTGTGGAGTCGGTCGGTGACGCTTGAGCGAGCAGAGTGCCGGCGAAAGTGATGGAGAAACCGATCGCGACAAGGTTGTAAAAAGCCTTCATGATTTTCCCTTATGCAGTTGCCACGACTTGATGGTTGTCTGTGAGTGTTGAAGCAAAGAATGACAATTTGCATCGTCACTCAATCTTCTCGCTCTTCTATTCTAGCGTGATTCGTATCTTGGGGAGTGTCTGGTAAATCACAACCGTTTGGAGGAAAACGATATCACCGAAGCGCAATGGGCTGTGAAACGTTTGACCCGATCCCAACGGGGAAACGTCTAGCTTAGGTTCTCCTCGGAATTCCTCGCCCCGGCGTTGGGTTAAACGTGATTGAACTTTGAGCTGTACTGCGGCAATCGGGCTAATCTCTAGACATTGCCAGCCTGAAGAGCACCTGCAAGCAGCTTGTTCGTTCAAAACGCGTTTTGATAAATGCCAAGCAATGAGGCTTGATCGACCGCTCTGGGATTGAAAGTGCCCGTCCATTGTTGAGCGGCAGCGGTCGCCAATTCGGGCATCTTTTCCTTGGACACGCCGCACTGATCCAGTTTGATTTTCAGCCCAGCGGCTTCGACCAATTGAGTCACGAAATCAGCCAGTCCTGCTGCTCCTGATTTCGACGCTGGCGCTCCATCACCGCCTTCGCTGACCGCCAGCAATTCTTGATACCACTGATCGTGGACTTGGCCATTGAACCGAATGACATGAGGAAGCATCAGCCCGACCGCTTGCCCGTGGGCTGTCCCATAAGTCGCTGTTAGTGGATTGGCCAACGCGTGGCTGGCACCGAGCATTGAGTTCTCAATCGCAACGCCAGCATAAGCCGCACCCAATTGCATGGCCGCGCGGGCTTCCAAGTCATCCGGGTGTTTAAGGACGCGGAGGAAGTTCGCCGCCAGCAATCTCCACGCTTCACGCGAGTACAGCAGCGAAACCGGGTTTCGCCGCAACGTCACGTAAGTTTCAATCGCGTGAGAAATCGCATCGATGCCGGTTAAAGCCGTCACTGTGTCTGGCTGGGTTAGCGTCAGTTGCGGATCGAGGATGGCAATCCGGCAACTGGCCTTTTTATCGCCGCAAGCCATTTTTACATGAGTTTTGGAATCCGAGATCAAAGCGAAGGATTGCATCTCGCTGCCGGTTCCAGCCGTGGTCGGAACCGCAATCATGGGCAGCATCGGCGCGGTCGCTTTGCCAACGCCATGATAATCATGCATTGTTCCGCCATTGCTGTAGACGAAGTTGATGCCCTTAGCGCAGTCCATCGAACTGCCGCCACCGAGTCCAACGAGCAATTCTGGTTCATGCCGTTTAGCAATTTCCAAACCGTTGTCGATGTCGTCGGTAGTTGGGTTTTCTCGAGCTCCGTCGAACAGGTGAGTTTCGATATTGGCCGCACGCAGCGCCGCCAGCCCACGCTCGACATGGCCGGCCGCGACGATTCCCGGATCCGTCACCACCAGCGCGCGTCGGGTTCCCAGTTCGCCGGCCAATTCGCCAAGTCGCTCGATAGCTCCGCCGCCACAGACAATCCGCGTTCTCAAGTTGAAATCAAAATCTTGCATTCGGCTGGCTTTCGTGGCACGCCATTCTCGACGGTTCAATTGGTTCTTTGCTGGCCGAAGCAGATTTGGCCAGCTTAGACGAGTGTTTTGTTAATGCTGAATTGACAAATCTAAGTGGACTAATCTGAGTGGCAAATGTGAGTGAGCAAATGTGAGTGAGCAAATGTGAGTGAGCAAATCTGCGTGGGCAAAATCTAAGTTGACAAATTTTTGGGGTGCCATGCCCTCGCTTGCGTGGGCATGTTTGTGCGAGCGAGAACGTGGCATCAATCGTTTCAGGCCTGTTGGGCACTAGCTGTTGGCACTAGCTCATGGCAACCAATTTTTCGCTTGGCATTTGATAAGCCCGAGAACGGAAAAGGAAATCGATCAGGTTGCCTTCATGTGGCTGCAGCCAATTCAATTTGTTCGTCGGAATCGGGCCGATGTTCAAGCGATCGATGTTGGTCGCATCGGTCAGGTCGTCGATCCAGTTTTGGTCTTCCGTGATTGCCGTTCCGACCAGAGTGTAACCTGCTGATTTCAGCATTTTATCTTGCGGGCATTCGACGACGGTAACAAACGGGAACATGAATTCCTTTTTGGTAATCTCGCATTCAGGATTGGCCGCATGAGCGACGACCGGACGCAAGTATGAGCAACGCTCGTGCTCGACCAACCGGTCACCGTACTGGGCGGTGCAATCAGTGACGCCGTCGGCTTTTAAGTCTTGTTCAACCATTTGTAAGACGGCTTTGCCAACACCTTCCGTTGTGAAGGCGGCCAGTCCTGATTCTGGATGCTCTGGAGGCAACGCTTCGACTGGGCCAATTTTTGCTGCAATGGCTTCGGCAATTTCTTTCGTGTGACGCGAAGCAAAAATGCCGGAGCAGTTGATGCAGCTACGCCCGCCATTGATGTAAACGCTTTCGACCATCACGTCGAGATATTTTTCCCAATCGTCGACACAATCGTCGCCGAGGAAGATCTTTGAAAATCCTGGCCCGTGAACTTGAACCTTTGGGTTACCCGAATACTGGTCGATCGTTTTTTGGCTACCGAAGATCATGCTGCGGTCGCAACTGGTAAGCAATGCTCCACCAACATCGTGACCGCCGGGATAGAGCGAAATGACTTCTTTCGGAATGCCAGCCTTTTCAAACGCTGAAGCAACGCGGTAAGCGGTCCATGGTTCCGAGGAACCGGGCTTCAAAACCAATCCCATTTGCAACGCGATGACGGGTAGCCACAAAGTATGGACGCCGGGTGAGTTTGAAGGCAGCACCGCACCGAGAACTGGCGTTTGCGCCTGGTAGCTAACGACGACGCCACGCGACTCCATGCCGTATCCTCGCGAAAGGATGTCCAGCGGCAAACCTCGCGTCAAGCAGTCGAGGATTTCCGTCATGTTTCGCATCACGAAACAGTTCTTCTGCATGTTCGAGCGACACATGTGCTCGGGCAAACCGGTCGAAGCCGATTGGTGATGAACAAACTCGTCAGGCGTTTGCGTGCCGGATCCAAGGGCTAAAGTTTCTTGCTCGAAGAAGTCAGCTGCTTTGGCGAGTTTGGCGATCAAGTCTTCACTGGAAAACTCACGAAGGATTTTGCGAGCCTTGCCTGCGGTACGCATGTCGCGTGAGACAAGCCCGCCGTTGGCTGAGCTGACGCTGGCGATCGGCTCGCCTGTATTGAAGTGAACGACTTCGGTCTTTTCGAGGGACTCGTATGGTTTGCCCCAACGGATTACTGGTATCTCTAACACGTTAATATGCTCCAAAAACGAAAGCAGGTTGAACCTGCCGTGTTTGTTCAATTGAATTGGATTTGATTGTTCGGTCGATTTCGGTCGGTCAGCCGATGCTATTAATAAACACCGACGGTTGTCGACGACGCGATCTCATGAAATGGCCGAACGCCGCTGACTCCATCCCAAGGGAATTTGTCAAACGGGGCTTCGCGTTCGCCTTCGTCGCGCTCGAGGAATCCTGGGACGAAGAACTCGTGCGTCAGCGTGGTCAGTTTGACACGACCTGTTTCGCCATGGCCAACGACGACGTTTGAGTCATCGAAGCTGACGACTTCGGTGACGGCTCTTGGTTGGGGGGCGTAATAGGAGATTTTGTATTTCTCTTCGGCAGTGACCGGCTTGCTACAGGCCAAGCCCATCAACGTGTTGCCATAAGTGGGAGTCATATAGATTCCGCTTTCTTCTGGCGGGCCACCAAACAATTCTTCCACGCAGTAGCGAGTCCACTGTGGTGTGAATTCGGTGCCACCAGAAAAGATTCCTGTGATCCCGGTTTCCGCTAGCGACATCCCTCGGTCTTCCAATCCAAGACACAACGATTCAATCAACTTTGGCGTGCCGAACATGCACTTGATGTTGTGGTTGGCAGTCAAGATCGTGACGGCTTGATCGATACAATGCTTCTTGTATTCCTCAAGATGATCCATCCAGCCCTTCTTGATCAGCTTGACGACCCAGCGTGGATCGAGGTCGATGCAAAAACTGATACCGCCACGGAACTGAGCCATGTGTTCGACGGCCAGTCGCAAGCGGCGAGGTCCTGATGGCCCAAGCATTAACCAGTTGCCACCGCGCGGGAAATACTCATCGGGCAATGTTTCGCTGAAAACTTCGTAATCAATCCGGAAGTCATCGACGACCAATCGGCTTTTCGGTACGCCGGTCGTGCCGCCGGTTTCAAAGACGTAGGTCGGGCGTGTGGCCATGTCGTTCATCCGCCATCTTTCAACTGGACCGCCGCGCAACCAGTCGTCTTCAAAGAGCGGAAACTTCTTGAGGTCGTCGTAGCATTTGACTTCGGTGAGCGGGTCGAAGTTAAATTCTTTCTTCTTTTCCAACCAAAATGGACAGCCCGTCGACTCATGAAAATGCCGCTGCACAATTTCGTAAGTGTGTTTATCCAAATCGTCTTTGGCTTGCTGAACGGCAGCTTGTAAATCAGTATCTGTGGTAGACATCGAGACCTTTACTGGAGCGTTGTTTGAGTTGTTTTCGAACGTTTATTCGCGATTGTTCTTTGGGTGTGCAGACCAATATCAGAATCACTCGACCACCTGTGGTCAATCGTCAAAATTCGATTGAACTTGTAAACGAGTGTTCCGTTTTCGTGAGGCTGCGCTTCAATTGTTTCAAACCGAACAATTTTGCACGACCTAACCATTCCTGGATCATTTGTGTCGGCAATGTCGTGTTCTTTCTCGATCAAATTTCTTAACTGATGTAGCTAAGCAGGCTAAATTGTACTTGAAAATGCCCCTTGTCCGTTCGGGCTGTGCTTGATTAACGCATTGCCACGCCGAGGAGGATCTGGGGCTTGAAGTTGTAATGCCTGCCCCTTACAAAAATGGGTATGTATCAATACAAACAGCTTTTGCAGCACATACTCGATCAAGGCGTTGAGAAGACGGATCGAACGGGTACCGGAACTCGCAGCGTATTTGGTTACCAGATGCGTTTTGATTTGTCCGCCGGCTTCCCAATGCTGACCACGAAGAAGCTGCATTTGAAAAGCATTCTCCACGAATTGCTGTGGTTTCTCAGTGGCTCGACCAATATTGGTTACTTGAAAGAAAATGGCGTTCGGATCTGGGATGAATGGGCTGATGAAAATGGCGAGCTTGGACCGGTCTATGGATCCCAGTGGCGATCGTGGAAAGGTGCCAACGGAGAAACGATTGATCAGATTTCGAACGTCATCGAGCAGATTAAGACGACTCCTGATTCTCGTCGGTTAATTGTTTCGGCTTGGAACGTTGCCGACATCCCGAACATGAAGCTGCCACCGTGCCACGCGTTCATTCAGTTTTATGTAGCGAACGATCGGTTGTCATGTCAACTTTATCAACGCAGTGCCGACGTATTTCTTGGCGTCCCATTCAACATCGCGTCGTATGCTGCACTGACCATGATGATCGCCCAAGTCACCGGCCTTGAGGCTGGCGAGTTTGTGCATACCCTTGGCGACGCCCATCTGTATTCCAATCACATGGATCAAGCCAAATTGCAACTGACTCGCGAGCCGAGAGATCTACCGGAGCTTAAATTGAACCCCGATGTTCAATCAATTTTTGATTTTAAGTTCGATGATTTTGAATTAGTCAACTACGATCCGCATCCACACATCAAAGCCGCGGTTGCCGTTTAGTGTTGCTTGAAGGGGTCACTTGAAGGAGTCACTTGGATGGCTGGGATGTTTGATGCGCGGCAGTGCATTTTTTGGCTGCCGTTGATGTTGGTTTCGTTCTTGATGCCGCCTGAATCCAGTTCGGCCCAAGACCCTTTGCAGGACGGCCTTTTTCAATGGCGAGTCGGGCCACCCTTGTTGTCGGTTGAAGCAGATCGACTTCCAGAATCAACCAATCATCCCTGGTTGGCAATCAAAGATCCCAGTGTTGTCCATCATGAAGGTCGATGGCATCTTTTTTGTACGCTTCGAAAATCGAAGGAAGGTGATGGCCGTATCCGGATCGGCTATTTGTCGTTCGAGACTTGGGCAACAGCAAAGGATGCTGATTGGAGCGTGTTGGATTTGACGATGGGCTATCACGGGGCGCCGCAAATCTTCTTCTTCGAGCCGCACAAAAAATGGTACCTCATCTATCAAGCCGAAGATGCCAAACGCGGGCTGAGGTACGGGCCATGTTATTCGACTAACGAAGATGTTTCTGATCCAACCCAATGGACTTTGCCGCAACCACTCTACGTGGTTCCAAACGGCAAGAAAGCTGGTTTGGACTATTGGGTGATATGCGATGACGCAAACGCCTATCTGTTCTTTACGTCTCTCGACGGGAGGATGTGGCGGGCTGAAACTTCGCTGGGTCAATTTCCCAATCAAGGTTGGAGTGTTCCGGCGGTCGCATTGAAGGCCGATATTTTTGAGGCCAGCCATACCTATTCTTTGCGAGAGCGAAACAAATTTTTGACCGTTGTTGAGGCCCAAGCTGGTAATCGCCGTTATTTCAAAGCCTTCGTTGCCGATCAGTTGGACGGTCAGTGGACTCCGCTGGCGGCCAGTCGCAATAAGCCCTTGGTTTCGCCCGCCAACGTGATCAATCAAAATAAATCCTGGGCGACGTCTTATAGTCACGGCGAGTTTATTCGGTCGGGCATCAATGAAAAACTTGAGATTGATCCGGCAAACTTGCAGTTGCTATTTCAAGGCGCCAGCGAGGAAGAATATCAACGTGGAAACTACGGACAGATTCCATGGAGACTTGGTATTCTGGAGCTCAAGAATTTGCCAACCAACAATGATTGACAACTTCGAAGTTACACCGGTCGCGCCATTAAGATCGGGTTCTCAATTCACTTTCTCAACTCATGAAGCTTTTAAATATGTCGCTCGTCATGCTGGTCGCCGCCTCGGAAAACAATGTCATTGGCGTTGATGGAGATCTTCCTTGGAAACTTT
>CAZPTT010000219.1:0-8645 GCA_964589435.1 uncultured Pirellulaceae bacterium | reverse complement strand
GCTCAAACCATTCGAGCGATTTAAACTCTTGTGTTGTAGACATTTAAAAACTCCTAAGATACTTGCCACGAAACGTTAGCTTAGGCGCAGACACTAACGGCGGACGGGAAGTAAATAAGCTCGAATTACAGCAATTGTTTTGTTGACTCGCCCTTAGCAATTGCGCACACGTTACAACCGGTACTTTGAAATTGCCGAAAGCGATGGGCGAGAGATGCTGAATGAAAATGAGATGCTGAATGAAAATGGCTAGTGGTTCATCAATGCTGACGTGACCAACTTTTTTGGGTGCCATGCCCTCGCTTGCGTGGGCATGCCAATGCACGTGAGCGTATGGCCCCATCATTTCAGAACTGACGGGCCGCTAGGCGGAAAAACCAAACGACGAAAAAGACCAGGCCCAATAGCCCATAGCCCAATGCCCGAGCGAGTTCTGGCGAACAGGCTACCACAATTCTCAGTAACAATTCTAACGAGAGCCGTCGTAGAATTCCGGATAGATAACAATCTCAACACGGCGATTGGGGCTGATGCCACCAACGGTTCCTTGTTGATGTCGTGGTCGGTTGCTGGCCATCGCCATCGTAAATAACTGGTTGCTTGGAAGGCCAAGCGAAACCAAATTGTCAAATACGGCGAGTGCCTGCGTAGCAGTCAACTGATGATGAGTTGTTGTCGGTGGATTGAGAGGTGTATTGTCCCAGTGAGCCTCGATTCCAATGATCTGCCTTGGAAAAGACTGGCGAATCGTCCCTACAATATTCTGAAGCAGTGGACGTTGGCTTGGTTGAATCTGGTAACTTCCAGGAACAAACATGCGGTCGGATGGGAATTCAATCCGAATGACATCGCCGTCCATTCTGGCTTCGCCGCCAGGAATTTGTATGGCCGAAAGCTGTCGCAGCAAACTGTTGTTGGCGCGGATGGTGGCTCCGCCATTGCCAAACCCCGTCGGCGCTCCGGCTCCACCATTGAAGCTCGCCAATTGTCCAGCCGAACGTTGGCTCTGCTGTTGGGCAACTTGCAAGTTCTGATTGGCACGGCTTAGCTGAGACTGCAAGTTGGCAATCTGCTGGGCGGCGTTTTGACGCTCGGAAAAACCTTGTTGAACCTGACTGGATGTGCCCGCGAGCTGTTCTTTGAGTGTCTGGTTGTATTGGTTGGCTAACTGCAACTTTTGTTGCAACGCGGCTACTTCCGTGTTGAGCAGTTGGTTGTCAGAATCAAAAGCGCCAAGTCGCTGGTTCAGATTTTGAAGTTCTCTCGTGTTGTTGGAAAATTGCTGTCCACCATCGCTAATTTGTAGATCAGGAATTCCGTCATTTGAAATGCCGCGACGAGGGGGAGCCGCTCCGTAGCTTGCATTTCCGAAGTTCGAATTTGTATTGAATCCAGCAAATTCAGCAAATCTAGAATTTTGACCTAGATTCGAATTGCGTGAATCTGCATACCGAGCGTTGCTTCCAAAAATGCCGCTTCCGGCAGGTCGTCCAAAATTAAACAACGACGTTTGCCCCTGCGGATTGGCACCGGGCTGGCGGCAACCGGATAACAACGGTGCGCACAAAAAAAGAACTACGACGATTAGTCGTTTGGCAGTTTGAGTATTGAAGTCATCCATGATGGGGGGCATCAAATATTGACTCGTGAAAAAAGAAGTGGTAACCGGCTCTACTGCAAATGGGCTGGGACTGTAGCGGGCTAGATGGCCGGGGTAAACCTCATTTCAACTGGAGAGTGCCTGAACTTGAGTCAATTTCCAGAAATCGCCGAGACGAATGCAATATGCGAGAAAATACCCTCAGAAAGCCAAGTACCATCCGCTCAAAAGTGGTTGGCTTGAGTCGGCTTAAACAGACTTTAACAAGGGGGATCGCCTGCTATCACTTGCTTGGCCGGGTGGCGAATCGACGCAACTCAGTGCGTTCAAGGATCGATCAGATGCTTGAAATGGGCTGCCGAGTTGTTGGAACACTCGCAGATTGAGCCATCGCGTGAGCCGGGTAGGTGCCATAAAACCGCTTGATCCAATGGCGATGCGGTTTGTGTTCCATATGCCGTTCCCATCCCAAGCGAGGTGGAAGACGATCCGAAACTTTGCTGTTGGTTAGCTCGGCCACGATCGCGTCAGACCTTTTTAAATAAGCAATTCGATCGAGCAAGTTCATTGCCCCGACGACAGTTTGCCACTTCGTTCCGGCAGTCGATTCAATGTAGCTGAGCGTCAAGAAATTTCGATGAAGCAGCGGTTGGTTGTAGTAGAGGCGACAAACATCGGATTCCCGACCTACGTTCTTCCAGCTACTCAACCATCTGGCTTCGACGATTGAGGCAAATTTGGGCCAGGGCTTCAACTGAATTCGCACCAACATGCCTTGGGAGAATTCGATCATGCCATAGGGGCGAGCGCGAAGAATGGCTTTGCTGGCATCAAAATCGCGAATCGTTTCAATCAACGGCTTCATGGTCTAGCTCCTCGTCAAGATATCGATCTTTCCATCGTTGGATTCCGTAGAGCATCCCGCCAAATAAAACGAGTAGAACAAGCAAGACTGGAAATAGTAGCGGTCCGAATGGAAAGAACTGAAATCGAACGTGCTCCCAGACAGGCTGCCAAAATATGATCAAGAACAGACAGGCGATGCATAAATAAGGGCCAAACGCAATTTCGTTGTCTTTTGTGATCAAGAAGCAAATGAGCGCAACGATCAAAGCCGCGAAAGGAGAAAAGCCGAACGTCAGTAGTGCGACTTGCCAACCAAGAAACGCACCAATCATCGCCATCAACGTGACGTCGCCGAACCCCATGGCTTCGCGGTTCAATGCGAAACGAGCGACGATTCGAATCGCCCACACCATGCCACCGCCAAACGCCAATCCGAAAAGTGCTCCAAATAAGCTGTCCCAGTTGAGTGGTGGCAACATCATCTTTGCCGCTATGATTGCAAGGCTGCCGACGATTCCCAGGCCAAGCAGTAGTACTGAAAATCCAAAGGGCCCGCGAGTTTCGGTTCGCAGCTCGCATGCGTTTTTGCGTTTCGGTCGGATGATACTGGCGATCATAAATTTGATTCCCTTAAACAATCCGTATCGCATTGTGCAAAATTTGGGAAGCAATGCCACGATCCAAATTCCAAAGATCGCAACCGCTCCAAGTAACCCACCTGTCGTGTGATGCCACTGCGGCAATGTCCAAGCTGAAAAGAAATGGATTGATTCGGCCGTCTGGCCCGCCAAGTTCGGCAGGACTTCCGGCAGGCGAAACCATGGAAAGAACGCGGCGAAGCACAAGGCGATGATGGTGCCTGGGATCGTAATTAAATCTGGAATTGTTCGTTCATCAAAATCGATGAAGGTCGCAATAAACATTAATGCGATCAGAATCGTGTGCCCAAAGAACCAGGTCTCCGCCCACATGTTCCAAGTTGCTGGCAGAGGAGCCGGCAGCACGCCACCAAGTAAACCACCGCCCATTTGCCAAAAGTAAAACCACGGCAATCCAATCGCCCACACGATTTCAATCAGCATCGGGCGGATCCAAAAGCCTTTCCCGTAAACCGTGAAATCGCAACGCATGAACCACCAGCCAACAATCGGGATGCGATCGTTCGCGGTTCTGGCTGCCGCGCTGGAGTGTTTTTTCATCCAAGGGCTGATTGGGTTCTTCAACGTGTACGGCCAAGCGTAAATCGCCCAATTGATCATCGCCCCAACGATGGCTCCGCCGACCGCCAGTAGCAAGAATTGAAGCGTTGGAGGCAGGTTGGCTAAGAACATGACTAAAATCGAATCGACAAGTGTCTTGCAAAGTTAACGGCGTTGGTGATGGATTCTACTTGAGGAACAGAATGCAGACGAATCAGCGTCCTATTTCTTATCGACCGATTTCCACCAGTTGGCGATAGCGTCCGCAATTTGTTCCGGTGACAATTCGTCAACTTCAATCTTGTAATCGGCACAGGCCGAATAAACCGGCGTGCGTTCAGTCAGAACTTGCTCTACCTCTTGGCGGCCCTGTAGTTCTGTCAAAGCGGGGCGGCGGTCGGTTGAAGTTTGGTCACCAGAAATTCGTTGCCACAAGACTTTCGGTTCGGCAGCCAGCCATGCTGTTCTGCCTGAGTTTGCCAGCCAGTCTTGGTTGGCTTTGGCGAGCGGCGCGCCTCCACCCAGCGAGACAACTAACTTTGATTCTGCAGGATGAGAACAAATTACCTTCGTTTCACGGGCGCGAAATCCAGCCTCTCCCTCGGATTTGAATATTTCGCTGATGGACTGCTCCGCGTGTCGTTCGATTTCCGCATCGGTATCGATCACAACCCGGTTCAGTTTCCGCCCAAGCAAAACTGCGACCGTGGATTTTCCGCTGCCACGATATCCGATCAGGTACAAGTTCATACGACCACTACCTTTGACTTAGTAGCGAGCCGCACTGATGGCTCGTTTGACTTCATAGCGAATCGTTTTGACCTTTGGCTCGACTCCCGTAAACAAACGGAATTGTTTGGCGGCTTGGCGAACGAACATGTCGATGCCAGTAATCGTAAGGCAGCCACGTTCACGGGCCTGCTTGATGAACAGCGTTTGTTCTGGGTTGTAAACGGTGTCGAAGACGATCACCTTCTTGTCAAACCATTCTTCATCAAACGGCGACTCATCCATGTTGGGATGCATGCCGACAGGCGTGCAATTGACTAAGACATCGCATTTGAAATTTGCGCGAGCAGTCCAGTCGATCGACTTGCTGTCCAAGTCTGACGCGAGCGCTTCTGACTTGCGATAATCTCTCGCCGCAATTGTGACGCTGGCTCCAGCTCTGACCATCCCAAATGCGATCGCCCGCGCAACCCCGCCCGAACCAAGAATTAGCACCTTCTTGTCCGCGAATACGTCTTCTGATTCGGGATCTTTTTCTTTGAGTGCCTGCTCAAGACTTTCAACAGCGGCGGTGCAATCCGTGTTGTAGCCGAACGTATTGATGTCGCGAAAAACGATCGTGTTCGCAGCGCGGATGCCAGCCACATTGTCGTCCAATGCGTTGATGCACTTCAGTACTTTTTCCTTGTGAGGAATCGTCACACTCAAGCCTTTGACGCCCATCTCCGGGCAGACCTGTACGAATTCCTCCAGGTATTCTTTAGGAACTCGAAACGGCAAATAGAGCATGTCAAGTTTGAGCTCTCGGATGCACGCGTTGTGAACTCGTGGGCTAAGGCTGTGAGCGACTGGATCAGCGATCACTCCCAAAATGACCGTGTCCTTGGTGATTTTTTCGTAGTTGAAATCTTTTTGGAGTTGTTGGTAACTCAATTGGCCCGGTGCCATTTTGCGATCTTCGCTGAACGTGGCATAGGTCAAAGGCGAACCCGAACGTCCACAAAGCACGCGCGACGGTAATCCCATCTCTCCCATGCAAAACGCCGACGTGGGAATCTCAGAGTCGCGACAAAGTCGCAAAAGTTTGATGTTGTCGATCGGATTGTTCGCCATCGTCGCGATTTTGATGATGTCCGGATCAAGCTGAGTGATCTGATGATGAATGTCTTCGATGTCGCTCGGCGTTTCATCGAAGTTGTGGTAGCTAATGATCCGCTGCGTGTTGCCGTAGCGTGGGATGTTTTTGGCAATGTCCATTTCCAAATCAACGTAGTCCGCACCATCGGCAACCGCGGTTCGAAGCAGCATCTGTCTGTCTCGCTCAGAATGCATCCACTTGCCACCGTCTTCAGGACGACGACAGGTCGCAACGACCGGGCAAGGGCGATCGTCCAGAAGACGGCGCAAGTTGACCGGGCGGCGAATATAGTCCAGCCGCAATTCGACGAGCTCGACACCCTGTTCGGCAAGATGGGCGTGCTCAGCAATCATCATTCGATGTCGGCCTCGGCCAACGCTTACGCAGATCATTTCGTGAAAAGGCTTTCTACAGAACAGGCAATCGAGTTAGTCTCCGTCAATTTGACTTAAGTCGTTTCTTGAAGGGCTCGGGGTTCTGTTGGGCAGAGTTAAGTTTGTTGAATGCCGGCGACGTCGTTGACATCCATTTCGAGGGTATGGCACCCGTTAGGTCAGGTGAACGAGCACCTCTGTAAATTGTTGGCCTTGAATCCGTTTGTTCCGATTGGACAAATCCGTTTTCAGGTTGACGAACCATTTTGTTGGTTATTGGTTTTCTAACTGGCATTGATTCTTATGCCATTGGGTCGAAAGGCGAGTGCTTCCGGTCAACCGAACGGAAACTTCATTGTGATTGAGACTCGCAAAGATTTAAATACGTTTGAACCGTCGATCGAGTTCTTCCCGAGAAAAAACCAGTGAAGTTGGCCGTCCGTGAGGACAATGGTGGGCATCTTGGCAGAGTTCACGGTGTTCCAGCAACGCGGTGATCTCTTCGGCAGTGAGCTTGTCACCCGCCTTCACTGCGGCTTTGCAGGAAATCATGTGCAGTAATTCGTCGACCAGATCACGTTGATCAAGCGTTTGAGCATCTGTCATCAACTGATCGATGACACCGCGAAGCATTTCCGCGGGATTGTGATTGGCAAGCATCGCCGGGTAAGCCGTTACCAGAACCGTGTCTCCACCAAACGGCTCCACCGCAACGCCCACGCGCTGCAATAATTCGGCTTGATCAAGTACAGCCGCTGCCTCAGCAGGAGGCAAGGCAACGGGCTCAGGAACTAACAGCTTCTGTGATTCAAGTTTTCCGTCCAGAATTTTGTCACGAATTTGCTCGTAAATGATCCGTTCGTGAAGTGCATGTTGATCGATGACGACCATGCCTTCTTCCGTTTCCTGAACAAGATACGTGTTATGAACCTGAAGGGCAGAAACGGCTGGCGCGTGAGTTGGAGGGATTGGCTGGCTGGGAGCAGCATGAACTCCAACCTCCGAATGATCGTTTTCCGAAAATGGTGACTCAGCCAATGTGCCCGATAGGTTGGCGGCTGGCGTGTTGCTCGCGACCGGTGAGAGGTTGCCGTGATCCATCGGTCGGCTTAAGCGGTCGGCTTCTGGGAACCGGGCTTCACCGCTTGGTGCGGAACCACTGCGCGGGCGAGGAGCCTGCGTCCAATCGTGACTGGACTTGGGCTGGGTAAATGGAATTCGTTCCTGATTGGCCAAAGTTTGAACGGGAGCCGTGATTCCATCGTTGGGTTGTTTTTTGTAGTCCGGCACTGCCTTCTTGGAAAGCTGTGCGTAAGCCGTCAGGTCTGTCGAAAGGAAGCGATTTCGAATCGTGCTCAAGAGCTTGCTGTAGATCTTGCCGCCGTTTTGAAATCGAACTTCCAGTTTGGCTGGATGTACATTGACGTCGACCAACTCAAAAGGCATGTGAAGTTTTAAGAAACAAGCAGGAAACCGGCCGGTCATTAAGAGGCCTCGGTAAGCTTCGCTCAATGCGTGTTGTAAAGAACGATCTCGGATGTAGCGGTGATTCAAGAATAGATACTGGAGCCGATTGTTGGCGCGGCTGACCGAAGGATCGACAACAAATCCCTCAATGCGAACTTCTCCGTCGCCGCTATCGACAGGGATCAATCCGTCCGAAATCTCAGGGCCAAAAAAGGCAGCGATACGGTCACGCCAAACGTCGGTCGCCGGTAGGTTGTGAACGACTTTGTCGTTGTGCATCAGCGTCATCTGGATTTCAGGGTGAGCCAACGAAACGCGTGTAAATGCCTCGGCGATATGGCCGCGTTCGGTTTGTGCCGTCTTCATAAACTTTTGTCTTACTGGCGTGTTGTAAAACAATTGGCGGACTTCGATCGTGGTTCCAACCGGACAGCCACAGGGTTGTTCAACTTCACGATGACCACCGTTGATGATCAACTCAAAACCACAATCTTGATCGGCGGTTCGCGAGCGAATCAACGCCTGGCTGACTTCTGTAATCGAAGCCAACGCCTCTCCACGGAACCCGAATGTACCAACTCGAAACAGGTCATCAGCATCAGCAATTTTACTGGTGGCGTGACTGGTAACTGCCAGCTCTAACTGATCCCGCGCGATGCCCGATCCATTGTCGGTAACTCGAATAAGTTCCGTACCACCCTTTTCAATCGCCAATTCGATTTTGGTTGCACCTGCGTCAACGGAATTTTCTAGCAATTCTTTGACGACACTCGCAGGACGCTCGATGACTTCCCCAGCCGCAATCTTGTTGATGACGCTGGTCGATAGCTGTCGAATCTGATTGGTGACTGTCGATGACATGGTAAACCCATTGGTTGTAAATCTGTTTGTTTCAACTTGGACGCTCGCATCGTGCGAATTCAAGTTGTTGTTGGAGTCGTTGCTTGGCCCAATTGAATTCAGAGACTACCGCAAATCGTAATCTTTAAGTTTGCGATAAAGGTTGCGCTCGCTGATGCCTAAGATGTTTGCGGTCTCTTCGCGATTGTGATTGGCAAGCGTCAATGTATGTTCGATCGCCCAACGTTCAATATCCTTCAGTGATTTTCCAATCAGTGGTGAACTGACGGCCGCCAAAGAGGCTGAGTCACCATTCTGAGCATCAGCCGAAGCTAATTCACTGGTAGACGGCCGAGAGCTTGCGTCGCTGTTGGTTGTTGAGCTTTTGCTAGGGAGCAAATCCGGCGAAAGGTCATCCATGTCCAGCAGGTTATCGATGTCCATGACGACCA
>CAZPTT010000218.1:0-8702 GCA_964589435.1 uncultured Pirellulaceae bacterium | reverse complement strand
CAATTAGTGATTGGAATGGCTATGTGGAATCCAACGGCGATTTCGCCTACGACGTCAACGGAGATGGAAGACCCGACGTCGTCGCCGGTTCATTTCTGCCGACGGAAGTCCACTGGTACGAGAATCCAGGAAATGAGGGTTTACGGCTTGGTCAGCTTTGGAAGCAGCATCTGCTCGTCGATACGGGCTACAGCCAAAACGAGGGAAGCTTCCTTCATGACATCGATGGAGATGGAACACCGGAGTGGATTTCCAATAGCTGGAAGAAAGAGAATCCGGTCGTGGCTTGGAAATTTGGAACGGAAACAAAGACGGTGCAAGCCTCAGGCGGCAAGAACAATGGAAAGGCAAAAAAGGTCACCGTTCCTGTACTCGAGAAGCACGTAGTCGGAGTCAATGGCAACGATCATGGAATGGGTTTTGGCGATATCAACAATGATGGCCGCGAAGACATCTTGATCGCATCAGGCTGGTACGAGCGACCGGAGGGCGACCTTTGGGAGAAACCATGGAAGTTTCATGCCGATTGGGAACACCTTCACTGTAGTCTTCCTATGCTGGTTCGTGATCTCGATGGCGATGGGCGCAATGACTTGATCTGGGGAAAAGGACATGACTTTGGGCTGTATTGGTGGCAATCCGAGGGAACGGACGAATCCGGTAAAGTCAGTTTCAAGCAACATCTAATCGACGACTCGTATTCGCAACCGCACACGCTTCACTTGGCAGACATCGACGGAGACGGAGAAGAGGATTTGATTACAGGAAAACGCGTCCGCGCCCACAACGGAAATGATCCGGGTGGAGACGGATTTGCATGTATATACTATTACCTGTGGGATAAAAGCAAACAAACATTCTCTCGTCACACCATTGATGAAGGACATGTTGGCACTGGCCTCCAGATTCGCACGGCTGATCTCAATGCCGATGGCACAGTTGATATTGCTGTCGCTGGCAAAGACGGAACGTGGATTCTTTTCAATCGCGGAACAGCCAACGAATCGAATGGCGACGTCAAATAGATTTCCATTTTGCTTCGGCCAAACGACTTTGAATTTGTGGCGAAATGGCGGAGGTCCTCTTCGCGCACTTTGGTTAAAAATTTGAAGAGGTAACGCGGGCGTTGCGCACGATAACCAATCCACTCCAAAACTTCAACTGTGTTAAGGTTCGTTCATAGTTGACTGCAAATTGGAAGTGGACATCCCATAATCTACAAGTTCACGGTAGAATCGGTACCTATGTTTCAGCGTGCTGAAAACCAATGCCCAGAATGAACGTGGAAATCGAAAATGAACATCGGACTACTAAAAGAAACACTGTCTAGCGGCGACTCGGCAGAAATGACCATTCGCGTGGGTTCTGAAGGAAGCGTACCTGCTCATTTTCACCTGACAGAAGTCGGTAAGGTGACCAAGGATTTTGTTGATTGCGGTGGAGTTCGCAGATGCACCGAAGTTTGCGTCCTTCAAACCTACGTAGCAACCGACATTGATCATCGACTCGCTCCATCTAAGTTCCTTGGCATCCTCAATAAAGCCGAAGTGCTTGGCATGGACGATAAAACTGAGGTCGAAATCGAAATTCAGGGTCAGACGATTGAAACCTATGCCATTGCTAGCGCCACCCAAAAAGGCAATCAACTGATCATTCAAACTCAGGCAAAACAAACGGCTTGCCTCGCACCTGACGCATGTGGTCTACCGATCGCATCGCCTTCGTCGCCTCAAGGCGATTCTTGCTGCGATCCGCAAGGCGGGTGTTGTTGAAGTCTGAGTCCAGTCGAATCAGCAACTGAAAGCCAATGCCAAATGGAATGACTTCATCTCGCTGAGGAAGTTGAGCCGTTTAAAATTTGCGCGTCCGTTACTGGCTGCTGTTCACTGAAAGAACTTTCGAGGAAAACCAAACGACAATTGGAAGACGACCTCGTTCCTCACCGACAACTCGCTGAAAGCTGCCGGCAAATCGTTAAACGATTGGGTTTCATTGAACGACATCTTCGTTGACCCAATTACTTTAGCTTCAACAAAAGAAGGAACCATTAGATGAAGCGTGTTCTAGTTCTGTGCACAGGCAATTCGTGTCGTAGCCAAATGGCGGAAGGATTCTTTCGCGAGATCGGCCAATGGGAATCTTGCTCGGCCGGGTCGAAGCCCTCCGGCTACGTCCATCCGCTGGCCATTGAAGCAATGAAAGACTGCGGGATCGACATCTCTTCCGGCGAAAGCAAGTCTGTTGACCTGTTCAAAGACCAACAGTTCGACCTTGTCGTTAGCGTTTGCGACAACGCCAATGAAGACTGTCCAGTATTCCCCGGCGCAACGGATCGTCAGCACTGGCCTTTTGATGATCCAGCGGACGCCATTGGAACACCCGAGGAAAAGATGAAAATGTTTGTTCGAGTTCGCGATGAGATCAAAGACACGATCGAAAAATACTTGAAGAACAATTCGTAATTTCTAACTGTTCTTACGAAGCTGAACTAAAAAAAGCCCGCCGACACATGATGTCCGCGGGCTTCATTTTTAGTCATGTCGGTGACAAACAAGTTTGATCGCAAAACCAAACTCGAAAGCCAACCATTTAAAAATTAACGTTACGGCGTAGGTTTTCCGCCTTCCATTTTTTCCAACAATGCCATGATCGTCTTGTCATCCGTACCGTGACCGACTGACTGAATCACGCCATCGGCATCGAGAATAAAGATCGTCGGGAAGCCTGCAATCTCGTAATCACTATAAATCTCGTCACTGTCACCTGCGAAAAACGATCGCCAGATGAGGTCTTTTTCTTTGGTGGCTTTCTTAATGACATCCAGTTCGTCACCGCAGTTAACGCCAACTAAGGCAAATGGCTTGTCTTTCAACTTCAAAACGAGCGCCCGCTCGTGGTCGTACATAGCACGACAAGGCGGTCACCAATCGCCATAGAAATCAAGCATGACAACTTTGCCTCGATAGTCACTTAGCTTGAACGGAACTCCGTCCAAATCTTTGCCTTCGATTTCAGGTGCGAGCTGGCCAACCTCCATTCCAATTTCAGTCTCATTCGGATTGAAATCGCCATCAAAGGCAGTCGGATCACTTCGCGTGTAGCTTTCGACAGTGGCCGCAGGCTCAGTCGTCGTCGATTCGGCCACATCCGGCTCAGCGCATCCTGTTAACAACAGAAAACCTGTTAGGGTAAGGCACGAAAATAGTCGTAGTTTCGTGAACACTCTATCTCCTTTATTTGTAAGTCTGTAAGCGGAACAATATCGTCCAGATTGGTCATTTCCAATCGTTAATTCTCATTTCGTTTTTCGCTTGCTCGATCGAGGTTCTTCGCCCCAACGAGAATGGCAATCGTCGCCGTTAGAAAAGCGATACCCATCAACACCCAAGCACATATCCAATACGCAATTCCAAGACTCATGGGTTTTGCTTTGCTTCAAGTTAGCTGGCTAAAAAAACAGTTGGACTCAACGCTGCGTGGTTAGCTTCCCGGCACAACGCCTTCGTATTCAAACAGTGCGAAAATAAAATGGACGGTCAAGGCAAATAGCGTTGCCCACAAAATCGTCGACGTTACTGCTCGACTGACATCGGTCGTCGAATATTTTGGTGTAAGTCCGCGATAGTAGGCAATCAGCGCGATGCCGAATCCACAACATAATAGTTTGGCGATCAACCAGCCGAAACCCTGATATGTAATTTGGCCCATCTCATGCAGGCCACGATTAAAATGGAGATGCCAAAAATCGGGCCCGCGAACTGGATCAGAAATCACAAAGGTAACTAAGCTTGTAAGGCGGGCTACATAATAGGCCATATATGAAAGCAGGGGAGTGCCAATTAGAAACGACCAAATAATTGGCGTGAGCAAATAATATTTAGGGCTTGCGCCGAATGTCTTCATCGCATCGATTTGATTGCCGAATTGTCGACCGCCAATGTCCGACGTTACCGCCGCACCGCAACGCGCCGCGATCAAGACGCACGAAAGCACCGGAACAAAAATTCGGTACATGGCAAAACCCAGCGCCGTCAGCAAATCTTCGACCAACAATGGCTCTGTGTAAGTTCGATACGGAAGAAACTGAAACGTGAAATACGTCGTGACAAATCCGGAAATCAATCCTGACGCCATTAAGTACCACCAAGCCGTCGGGCCAAAAACCAAGCGAGCATAATGCGCGAAAAAGCGGAGCCCCCATCGCGGGTTTTTCCAAATCGGAATTAAGGCCAAGACGCCCATTATCGCCGCGAGAAAAACAGACGTAGTATTGGCGAAAAAGTGACTGACCCATTGCTGAGCGACGGTGGCAAACGACTGAGATTCAACGGCGTCTTCTCGCTCGAGCTTCGCGTCCGCCATCGGTGCCAACAATTCAGGAATCGAATCCCAATCGCTGTGGGGCACATCGACCAGAGTTTGACGCAATGGATCGAGCAAATAGATTCGATCGGCAATTGGCATCAGCGAATGATAGTCGTGCGTCACAATCACGGAGGTCTTGCCGTATTGCTGGTGCGTTTCACGAATCAATTCGGCGACCTGGCGTCCCGTCTGTGGATCAAGCCCAGAGGTCGGTTCGTCGTACAAAATAGCTGGAGGATTGTAAGCCAATGTTCGAGCAATCGCCAATCGTTGTCGTTGGCCGCCGCTCAATCTAGATGTCGGAACGTTTCGGGGAACTCGAAGCTGATCGAGTAACTCTCCGTTGGGAATTGGGTTGGCGTGATCACCACCGCTCGCATGGGCGAATTCCATATTGGCCAATGGACTGAGTTCATCGAATAAAGCAAACGATTGAAATACCACTCCGGCTCGGCCCGGTCTGGCAGTCTTTCCACCGATGGAAACGTGCCCATCGACACGAACGCCTTCCGACGCATCACCGACAATGCCGGCCATCATTCGCAGTAATATTGACTTCCCGACACCGCTCGGACCGACGATCAAAGTGATTTCGCCCGCAGGGAAATCAGCGTTCGCATCCACGATCAATTTCTTCGAACCGGCTGTCACCTGAATATTGCGCAATACGATTCCGGCGTCGCCATTGACCTGCAGCGGAGGCTCAGTGCCAATCAACTCGTTGGGAGGCTTATTCATTTTCGGTCTCCACTAGATTCCTCTTCCTTCTCCGAATTCCCACCTCGGTCTCTGGCGGGGGCGTAAGGAATCTCACCTGAAGTTCTGGCAACTTTCAAATCAATGTTCGATGGGCGGGTGCGCAATCCCGATGTCGACTTAGTTTCCTCGTCGATATTTAGAAGCAACCATCGACTGTCTTTACGGAGGATCCGATGGCGCAGCACTCGTGCAAACTCGGGTGTGATTTCGCCGCGCGGCGATCCAAACAACGCTGCCCCAATTTCAGTCACCGTCGGTTCGATTTTCTTGCTGGCAAATTGGACAGCCTTCCGTGCTTCGTCTCCTTTCCAATGATCTTCAACCGCGCTTTGTAAGCGATCATTGTCCAAGAATACCTCTCGAAAGACTTCCGTGAAGATGACTTGCACTTCTGGATCGTTGACGAGCGTTCGCACGGATTGCGAAAAAGTCTGCTTGACCTTTTCGTTTCGAGAAACGCGTTGAATTACCTTTTGCTGAAGTTCTACAAATTCGCCCAGGTGAGATTTTAAGATCGGAACAGCTTTGTCGTCCATGAACCGGTTGAATTCTCGTTCCGCAAGCTTCTTTTCTGGTAGCGGCGACCGATCATAAAGGTATCGCCAGCCGAACCGAAACACCGACACTTCCCGCCAGACTTCTTGACCAACCTGAGTCGCCAGCGGGGTGCATTCTTCTTGAATGATTGGCCAGATTTCTTCTTGAATGAGCGGGACAATCTGATCTTCAATCAATTCCGACTGATACTTCTGGCCGATCTGCCGCAATCGTTCGTTGCGTTTCGAAAACGCTGCTTTCAAGTCATCCTTAATTATTACTGAGGCTTGTTGCAAAGACTTCTTAACAACTGGTCGCAAAACGGACACGATTTCAGCTTGATTTTGAGTGTAGGCTTGCAAAATCAGTTTGCCAATTTCCTCGCGCTTTGCAGGCGTCAACATCGTCTTGATGACCCAGCCACTGCTTTCGTCAGCACGGTGATACTCCAGATGATCCGAAGCATCAAAATGAGGAGCCGATCCGTAGAACGTCACTGCGGCTTGATCCGTGTAGGTCACCCGCTTACTGGTCGAATCGAGTTTCCCAACGCGAGAAACAAACCCGATCGGCGAGTACTGCTCGGCTCCTTCAACGAAAACCGGATCGCCAACGCACAAGACAACTGGGTAAGAAAGATTAAGTTCCGACGTGTGGCGCTGATTCGCCACATACTGCCCCAATTGCGCCATGGCGTCGGGAGCGCGATGCAACGAATTTCTCGCCAACATAATTCCTCCGCTCAGAATGCCAACCCAAATTAGCAAACCGAGAATGACGCGAAACTCAAATCGTTGTCTCATTTATCAACGCGGGGTAGAAAAAGAATAGTTAGTTGGATTGGTGAATTGAAATCGTTGTTTCAGTCTTCTGCCTTGACTTAATCGGAATCGTCTTCTGTGCCTAGGCTGGAAGAATGGTCATGTATGATTTTCCATTGACCATCAACCTTTTTAACCACAAGTGAAAAATTGCCGTCGCGATCGTCTCCCTCATCCATCGTCAAATGCCAATCACCTAAAATCAACGCGGCGTTGGGATTGAGCAGACTAATTTCAAGCTGATCGAAATTCAGTTGTCCCATTTCCTTCGGCGGAGCGTATCCCTTTTTGTAGTTGTCGAGTGTGGCTTGCCAACCTCGTGTTGTCGTGCCGCCAGACGAGAAAGTCAGTTCGTCGGATTTACAATACGTTTGCATGAAGCTCTGCAAATCGCCTCGGTTCCAAGCTTCCGCCTGACGCGTCAGTATTTTCTTAAGCCGTTCCTTCTCATCAAATCCCTCCTCGTGCACCGCTGCATCCCGATCAAGCGATTCGGTAACAACTTCGCCTAAGCTATTCGCTGGTAGGGAAGCATTTATTGGCAAATCGTGAGAGAAATGCACCACTGAATAGACAAAGAAGATGAATAAAAAAGAGACAGTAATTTTCATAACTGGTTCGATTCCTCGGGCGCTGCGTACAGCATTTTTTGTTGACACAAATCAAGAAATAAATTGTAGAACGAATTGAAGTAAGTCCAACAGGTCAATCTATTTGCCTATTTCAATCTGCATTGTAGATCTAAACGTTGTGAAAACGTCACAACTAGGCGAAAATAAACCGGCACAGGTTGTTCAACGGAAAGAACAATATCGGTGGACACCTATTGGGAATAGCGTTTACAAAACGTAAATAGACTGAGAACAGAACGGGAACAGAATGGGATCTTATATCGCCAGTTTCGTGGTCGCAGGCACAGTAGTGGCTTGCTTGTTGGGACTGCTCACGTTCACGCAAGAAGGCAAAATTGAAACGATCCAAGACTCCGTCGCGCAGCTCAACAGCGATGCGCTCTTGAAAATGACAGAGAGCGATGACGTCGACAAGAAGATTGAAGCCATCCTCAGACTTGGCGAACAACCAGGCGACCTGTCCGTGACTGTACCTGCCCTTGCCAATTTGGCCTTGGACATGAACGAACTCGTTCGGATGGCTTCGACCACCGCTTTGCAAGAGATAGGCGGGCCTGGCATTCCACATTTGAGGTCGATGATGGAATCCGGTGACGACGTGCGAATTGTAATGGCTTGTTCAGCCGCCAAGGTTATGGGGCCAGACGGCAAAGTCTACTTGCCGCTCTATCGAGAATGGCTTGGCAGCGAGAAATCCGGCGTCCGCAAGCGAGCCCTTTATGCCCTCCAGGGTCTTGGCAGTGAAGCCGCTGCGGTCGTTGATGAATTGGTAGTCGCTCTTGACGATGCCGAGTTCAACAACCAGTGCATGGCATGCCGAGTTTTGGAGCGTTTAGGAGCCGACGCGATTCCCGCCGAAGAAACGCTGCTTCGATTGCTGGAAGAAGGCAATCCTTCAGTGCAAGGTTGGAGCGCGATTGTGCTTGGTGCGATCGGTCCAACAGACAAGACTGAAACAGCAGAGGTTCTCCGCAACAAACTCACTGCGTTCGCAAACGTTGTGAAATTAAGAGCGCTGTTAGGACTCGCCCACATGGGTCCCGAGGCAAAATCTGTGGAAGAGGATGTGCGGGCGATCATGAACGATAAATCGAAACATGCTCAACCTCACGCGGCCTACGCGCTTTATCGAATCACAGGAAAAGCAGACGAATCCATCAAAATGTTTAAGCAACTTGTCGAAGAGATGAATACACGTGAAGACACCCTTGAATTATTGGGCAAGATGCAAGGCGATGCTGCTCCAATGGTTGACCAATTGCTGCCATTTCTTGAGTCGGAAGAAGACAACGTTCGGGAAAGCACCGTGATTACGCTGGGTAATATTGGCCCAGCAGCAAAGAGTGCCATCGGCAAACTGACGATTGTTCTTTCCGACAAGGATCCGATGATTCGCTATGCCGCCAAAAAAGCGATTGAACAGATCAATGCGACCGATGATTAACCGGATGCTCGGTCGAATGGAATTGAAGCGGAAACACAGTCGAAGTAGTTGAGACCGTTTCTCGCGTTCCAAATTGATACGAGTCGATGCGAGTCGATGCGAGTCGATGCGAGTCGATGCGAGTCGATGCGAGTCGATGCGAGT
>CAZPTT010000217.1:0-8862 GCA_964589435.1 uncultured Pirellulaceae bacterium | reverse complement strand
GACGTTGGCGCGAAAACGGACGTTGGCGAGAAAACTGATCGCTTAGAGAGAAGTCAATCAGCGCAAATAGCCAGTCCAACCGTCGTCGTCTCGGCCACGACAAATCCGGCGATTCAGGCATCAAGAGCGACGGAAGTGAACACAAGTCAGAATCGCCAACCTCAGGACAGTAAGGCACAGAACAATGGCCCACAGAACAATGGCCCACAGAATGGTGGAACGCAAAGAGTGACGGCGCAAGCCCAAGCCCCGAGCCGATCAGAGAATCAGGCCCAAGCAGTTCCGGTTCAGTGGGCCGGTGTCGAGATTTCTGAAAAGGTTTCCCATCCGACAGAACGATCGAACTCCCTTTCGAACGCCACGACTGCCACAAACGCCACGACTGTCAAGCAAAACCCGTTGGCCACTGGCATTCCCGCCGCTGCCAAGAGCCCAGAAGTCGTCGTCATTCCGGCTCCCACGCGGGTCGAAGCTTCCACGTCGAACCCTGCCAAAGCCAAACGATCGAGTCCAGCCAAGGCCACTCAGTCGAGCCCAGAAAAAGCAAAGCCATCGGCACGCCACAATGGAATGCGTGCATCAGATTACGACCTTCACGATACGACCTTCATTCGCTTAGAGAGCACCGCCAATCAGGTGTCGGAAGAAATCGTTCGACCTTTTCCCGTTGATTCCGGTGATGACAGCGGAAATGAATTTTCGAAAAGAGAATTTGACGTTCGAAATTTCGCTGTGGCAACTGAAGCCCCCATCGAGCCGGGAATGCCGGCTGCGATTCGTGGCGCGCTGGCTGATCGTCGGTCGGGAGCTACGCCGATATCGAACATTGACTCCAACGAGCAGATTGGCCAGCGACCCGAGCAAGCGACAACGCCTATCGCGACACAACCTGAAACGCCACAACAAGCCCCAACTCAACACCAAGCCGACAACCTTCCTCCAGCAGCGGAAGATGCGTCAGGCGAAGACGAAGGTTGCTTCTGGGCGGATACTGGTGACGTGATTTACGTCGACGGTGACGAGGGGTATGGGCACATTGATCTGGCCTGTTTCAATTTCGAAGACGCCTCATTTCAGGACGGCCGAATCAACATTTGCTGTGAAGATGGTATGTCATTCCAAATCGAATACAAGAACGTTAGCCACGCTGTATTCGCTAACGACGTAGAAATTGAGTTGCCCTAGAATACGGCGCGTTGGCCTGGAATCGAGTTGCCGCGGTCCCACATGTGGCTTCGATTGGGTAGCGTTCTCCGGTTGAGAAACGCTATCGCCAATTCGAATTTACACCGGACTCAACTACCGTCTGAACCCGGTTTTCAAACGGTGGCTTTTGGCCGTTCGAGGTGGGCTTGGAACTGCACGCGTCGGAACCGGACGGACTTGGTGTTGGTCAGGAACCGCCTGCTGTTCCATTTGAAGCTCATGTTGGTAGCTTGCCCCGTTAGTCGGCTGATCCCCAACAAGCGAATCGTTTTCCAGCAGTTCTCCGGTTGCCTTCTTAAGCAACACATGAGCGACAGAGACACGCGCCAAACTGTTGATCAATCGTTGTTCGGCGACGGCCAGTCGTTGTTGTGTCGTCAACAAATCTTCCAAAGCCAAATTCTGCGACAGATTTTCAGTACTGGCGGACTGAAATTGGGATTCGACATGCTCCAGTTCCTTCGCCGCTTTCGTTACGGCTTTGCGATTGCTGTCGACTTCTTGCTGGATTCCCTGAGTGTTTCGATACGCCAGTCGGACGCTGTGTTGAACGTCGCCAATGGCCTTCTCCATTTTCAGATCCCGCACTAACGGCCTAGAGTCCGCGTTGGCTTGCAATTGGTCAGCGGCATCCTGAACTTCTGGACGGAATCGCATCGCTAGTTCTTCTGCCGTCTGCATGTCGTAGGCGAGTCTGTATTCCATGGGTTCATCTTGAGGAATCAGCTCGATGTTGTTTGGCGTTGAATCAAGTCCACTGACGAGGCTGATCAGTTTTTCTTGGGCATTCAACAGCGAGTACCTTGCTTTGACAAGGCTCGATTCGCGATTGGCGGCGACGGCTTCGATGCGAGCCAGTTGATTTCCGTAAGACGTGTTTTGGCTGGAGCTGTTCTGGTAGTAACCGTTTAACTGATTGGAAACCTCTGTGACCCGCTCCGCGTTCGCCAGTTCAATGGCTAGGTTGGCTCGGGCTTGATACAGCATCCAATAGGCGTCGACGACTGACACGATGTGCGATTGAATTTGCTGACGTTTTCGCCGTTCGTTCTTCAAAAAGTTCGCATCCGTGATGACGACCGGTGTTGATGACGTTTTCGACAACAGCGGAAGGCGATCTTTGAGTGACGCGAGTGTCAAACGAAAACGATCGCGACTCGAAAAATTAGCAAGCTCATTCGTTTGACTTGCGCGAGCGATACGGATCTCAGGAGAAGAATTGAGAGCTTCAATTACGGCGGTATCAAGGTCGATTTGATGGGTTTGACTACCGACAATCATCGACTGTTGAATACGAGATTTCCAAACGCTCGCGATGACGGCTTTGTCAGACGTCGAGTTTGATCCTGTTTTTGCCAGTTCTGGATTCCAAGTGAAATCCGTGCCAGCGTTTGAATTACTGGTTGAATCTGTGGTATCCGTGTCCGCTGTCAACTGAAAATCGTTGGAGCTGTTCGGTGCTGGTGGGTCGACGGAATTTTTGGCAATTCGGTTTGAGGCGGCAGTGGTTTGGGGCTCCGTCACAACAATGGCTTGAGATTCTACTGTTTGGTTTTCAATTTCAGCAGTTTCAGGTGCCTGAGTCTCAGCGAACTTCGTGGTCACTAGCGAATCGGTTGCCGCGTTATTGTTTTCGGCGACGGCTGCTGGCTCCGCTGTCAGCGATTCGGTTAGAACGTCAGAGGCATCGCTGATTGCTTCTTCGCTTTCCATCAACTCTGCGATTTCTTCTTCGTATCCATCCAGCGAAGACCAAGGATCAACTTTATCGGCGATCGTTTCTTTAAGATCGTCTTCCACTCCCTTGGCAAACTCATCGGGTGACAAGCCATCGATGATCGGGGCGGCCGCAATCTGTCCATCTTCCAAATTAGAAGAGGCTGTTACGACAGATGTGTCCCGAAGGTTTGTATCGACTTGCGAACTTGGTTGGGAAAGGTCGATTGCTGTCTGGTTCGATTCCCTGTCCGGATTTCCCCATCCCAGTACTAGCGGAGCAAACAGCAGGCCGGCTGCAGATAGGCCTACCAGCGATTCAATCGGTCGTCGGCGGATGAAGCTTGTTTTTTTCATGGAGAACACGCAAAAGTAAAGAAAGATGGTTTTCGCAGGTGGTAGGGAGCAAACCGCTTGAGGTGGTTGTCCGACTTGTATCCTCGTATCGAACGTTTT
Organism: uncultured Pirellulaceae bacterium; assembly: GCA_964589435.1. Classification (GTDB taxonomy): domain Bacteria; phylum Planctomycetota; class Planctomycetia; order Pirellulales; family Pirellulaceae; genus Mariniblastus. The sequence continues at coordinate 5,484 of CAZPTT010000217.1, read as the reverse complement.
ACCGATTCGTGGATACATTTGTCTCGCATTTCAGGGTCAGATAAACCCGGTGGACTTTGCGGGTTATTGAAAGTTGGGCGAGTCGGCGGTCAGTGATGTTTGTGGGGAATGCGATCCGAGAAACTCCATCAAGTAATGGCATCAAGTGATGGCATCAATTTGCTGGCAGACTGGGAGCGCTGGGAACACCGGAATCAGGTTGTTGCCCTCAAAACACGTCTGCTTTTGAAACACCTCAAAAGAGTAGACAAAGAAACGGGGCGAACTATTCGTTCACCCCGTTTGCCCGGTTTGCCGTTCGGTTCGTTTGTTATTCGATCCGTTTAATTGTTTTTTTGGCGACATGGCTCATTTTATCGCCGCACTGTCGTTTTCCCTGCCGGAAGCCGAGTGGGTGATACAGTGCTACTTGTCCGTGCCTTCTGTTTCGGCCTGTTTAGCTTCAGATTCGTCGTCGGACATCTGCAGGGAACCAACTAACTCTAGCAACGCCTTGTTAGGATGCCTTTTCCTGTAACCATCGAGAAAGATCTTGCCTTGAACAATGCCCGCCGAGTCCACGACGATCGTGCCGGGGTGAGGAAGCCCATTTTTGTTTTCTAGCTTCAATGCTCGAATGACTTTGCTTTCGGTGTCAGCCAAAAGTGGAAACGAAATTGATTTCAAGCCGCTGAACTTTTTCAATGCATCGACATTGTCGGGACTAACACCCACGATTTGAACATTGGCAGATTTAAACTTCTCGATCTCGGCTTGCAGTTGACCTAACTGCCGTTTGCAAAAAGGTCACCAAACCGCAGAACGATAAAAGACCATCGCGACTGGGCCTTTCTTGAGCAGTTCCTGAATGGCGACATCTGAGCCGTCCTGTTTCTTCAAGGTGATTGCCGGAAGCGTTTCACCAATTGCGATTCCGGGAAGTGTTTCTTCCTGCGTGGCCGCTTTCGCTGTTTGAGGTTTTGCTTTGGTTGCCGTTTCTTGACCGTTGGTTTGGGAGGCAAGCCCGAAACCTTGGATCAATAAAACGGAGGCAATAAAGCTAAAGAAATTCAGTCTCTTCATCGAAGCTCCCGAGGTGATGTAAATTGTCAGCGGAGTTGCTTTGTGTCAGGATTTTATTTTGGCACAAAGAAAAAGACAATGTTGTATCGCCTATTACGGACCGTCGATAACGACTTGGGTCCATCCGTCGAACCATGCGTAGCCGGTGATCTTTTCTCCGTCGATGCCCAATTCACTGCTAATGTAGTGCTTAAATGGATCCTGTTTGGCGAGTGGCCCGATGGCCCTTGAACGGTATTTGATCGTTCGACGAGAGCCAGGTTTGCATAGAAGTAGTTGTTGATACACATCCGGTGAGAGTTTTAAATTTGTGACGGTGCAGACAAATTCTCGGCCCCGCACTTTTTCGCCGTTCACCAAGTGATCAGAAAAGCTCCAGCGGATCTTCCCATTGACCAACCCTTCGTCGTTAAGAGTCAGTTGGTTTTCGATAAACCGAAATTCGCTACTCGACATGCCGACTTGCGTTGACAACGCCGCCAAGCCCGCGATTAAAGCCACGGAAAATAGTAGGAATTTCAGTTTGAATTGGAACATATCGCAGCGGCATAAAGATTGAGTGACCAGAGGGAAAACGACGTCCGGTCAATTAAGGTGAGTCAGTGTTGGGCTCGCTTGAATGACTCGCCGAATTATTGATTCCCGAATTATCGATCACCAAATTAACTCGGTTTAGATTCTCAGTCATCACTGAGATGTAATCGCCCGTTTCAGGCTCGTGGTCAAGCGGGTTGATTTCGATCGCTTCAAACCCTTGCTTTTCGAGAAGGTTCTTAAGTTCGGCTTCGAGTGGAAAGGTTGAGAGAATAATTTTCTTGTTCGCTTCGTCGGTGACAAAGTCTCGTTTGTCATTGGTGGAAGAAATTTTGGTCAGCAAATTTTGAATGTCACTTTCGGCGACTTGCAACTCTGGTTGACTTGACCAGGCAAGATGTTGGTCTTGCAGGCCACTAAATCGAGTGAAGAACTTCAAATCCGAATTAACAGTCAGGACGGCGCGCTGATTCGGTTTGCTTGTCTTTTCGAGCAATTTCGACAATGCGTCCAGTCGCTGGTTCAGATTGGTTAAGTTTGTTGCGTAAACCGCTCTGCTCTGCGGGAATTTCCGCGACATTTCTTCTGCAATAAAAGCTGCTTGTTGCTTCGCAATCTCAGGGTCGAGCCACGTGTGGGCGATCATCGTGGAATGAGAATGCTCGCCTTCAGGGCCGTGTGAGTGCACGACGTCTTGCACCGCAATGTAATCGGAAAGATTCAGGCCATTGGTTGCGGTCAGGCAAAGCTTCGATTGTGAAAGCGAAACAGTATCGAGCCATTTTGCGAATTGAGCACCACGCCCGTTGGCGATAATCAAGTCGGCTCGTTGAAGTGTGCGGATGTCGTCGCGAGATGGTCGCCATGTTTTCCCTTCACCGGGTGGGAGAATGCATGTCACTTGCGTTGTTTCGCCAGCGATTTGTTGAGTAAGAAATTGGAGCGGATAGCAGACCGCGATCACGCCTGTGCTTTTCTCCTGCAAAGCCTCGGCTGAATTCTTCGGTGAAGGTTGGCAGCCCAACGAGAATGCAATGATCGAGAATGCGAAAATCGAAATCGCAAAAAACGTCAAAAGCGAAAATTGCGCCATCACGCCACGGCTGTTGGCACGTTGGGAACTGATAACAGTTGGATCGGTGGTTGAATTGGTTTTCATGGAATAAAATATTCGATTCGTAGAGTGCTAATCTTCAACCATCTCGGTTAATTCACGAATTTTCTTGTCAATGCTTTTGCGCTTGAGACCGTCGAACTTGGATCGAGCTAACTGATTTAACTCGATGGCGCGTCGCAAGCATTTTGCTTCAAGAAGCGACCGGTTCCTAGCTCCCGCTGTTTCCCAAAGATTGGCAATTTCTAGGATCTTCGCTCCTTGCTTCTTGTCAAGTTTTGCCTCGCCTTCAGCGACCTGCCGAAAAATTTCATTCGATGAATTTTTCCAATAATCCATTGTCCCGTCAAAATCATCCCTGACGACGAATTGGAAATTGCCACAAGCTTGGCTGGCTGATTGGTCTTGTGGATTCAAAGCAAGTGCAATGACGGCTTCTTCATTGGCATCGCTCAACCGTTCGTACTCAAGATATTGTTTTCGTTTTTCTTCGTACCGCGTGGCGGCTGAAAATTTCCTGGACCGTTTGGCGATGGTCATGCCTCTGGAAATCATCCAGTTGGCTTCCTCGTATTCTTCTTCCTCGATTGCTTCGTCGATCAGACTATCGAGAGTAATTTGAAAGTCATCTCCATTGTCTTCGTTTGTATTGTCGTCCGCCGCCGAAAGCATTTCACGAATCACTCTCCAGTAGTCGATTTCAAATGACGAATCAAGCTCTCGAATTCCAGCGAGTGCCGTTTCGGCATCACCGAACCTGCAAGAACAGCGAATCGCTGCATCCAGAATGACGAATCTTTCGGTTGGCTCGAACTCGGCTTTTCCGGCGTCGCGAATGAGTGTTGTCGAGAATGTTTTAGACTTCCGCAATGAGTTTACTTTCGAGGCCTTCCTCAGATAAAGGTGAAGAAGTTGGCGTTCAGCCTTTTTCTTTTCTGCGGTCGAAGGCAACGCAAGTTTTGGACGCTCGGGTTCTAACGCCCGGTCGAGTGCGGCAGCCAAGCCCTTACCGGCGGCCCCGTTTCGTTTGGCCTCGCCTGGATTAAGGACTTTAAACGGTGATTCGTCAGGATCGATTTCAGTTTTTTCAGCTTCGTTCGGTTCGGCATCTGGATCTTTAAGCTTAGGCATTCCAGCCAACGGTGTATTCACTAGCCGTCTAACGTTGGCGCAAATCAACCCCATGCTGGTCACTCTGCGGCCTCGAATGTAGCTGCCGTAAGTTCCGACGATCGGCTGGCCGTCCGGATTGATGATCTTGGTGGACGGAGCTATGAGTTGGCCAACAGGCTTGGTTCGATAAGTATCGAACTTGTCTAATTGATTGTCGGCGATTTTCATGAACGTCAACTTGATATAGCTGGGCGTATCGGCGGTCGACATCTCGATGACGCCGACCGCAAAGCCGGGCTTGGCGATCAAGACTTGGGTTGCGTTGGTGGCCTTGCCGATCTGCCGGCCGAGCTTCACGCCATCGCGGTTCAGATAGATGGGTTGCAAAGTCTTGATTTGATTCGAGTCGGTTTTGCTGACAACGAATCCGATCAGGATTCCGCCATCGTCAGGGATCACATTGAAAGCCTGCCCATCGATTCGATTAGACGACACTCCTAGCTCTTCAATTTGCTTCTTGCGAACTGCAGCATTGGCTTTCGAGATCAAAGTCAGGGCTTCGTCTGCAGGCAGAGGGTATGAATTAAGTTGGGCCACATTCCATTCAAAATCACCTGAATGAATCTGTTCCGGCGTGGGAACTGCGATGGAGGGATTCACAACTGGTTCATTTGAAGTCGGCTGGCGCGAATCTGGCTGGGGGTGCTTGGCTGGAACGCGAGAGACTGGTTGGGTGTTTTGAGGGGAACGGTTGTTTGCAGTTGCCAATTCGGCGGCCAAATTTTCGCTGTTGTCAGTCTCGTCGTTGCCGGCGCTAAAGGTTTCAGTGTCTTGACCAATTTGGCTGTTGGGCAACCAGCCGGAGTTGATCAGAATCGCACTCACTCCAACAGCAGCCAGTCCGCCGGTGACCCAAGCAAAAAGTGTCCAAAGCAACTGCGTTCGTTCGCGATTCTTTCGTTGGGCGCGCATCGCTTGATCAGAGCCGTCGGCTCCGGTGCGGACAGCTTGGCTGCCCGCAATGTCTTCCACGTCCCGATTAGGAACGGTAGTGTCGAAATGGAACTGCGGTGACTCCGAGGGGAGGCCGGGACTTGAACTCGAGTTTGGGCGAAGCTGGCGCGATGGCGGCGACAGGTCTTTCCTTAATTCGGAAGATCTTGATTTGACAACCGGAGTGACGATGGGCGTCGCGATTGGTGTTTTTTTGCGGCGCGACGAGGTGACGATCGGAACAACGACTTCGATGTCGTCTTCATCAATGGCTGCTTGGGGGGCTACTTTAGGGGCTGCTTTTTGACTCGCTCGCAGCTCCTGGTCGTAAGCCAGTTTTTGTTGCGGCATGATCAAACAGCGTCGAGCAGCGGCAATCTCATTGAGAATGTCTTGCGAGAGTTTTCCATTGGGGCCGTTCTGATACGTGCGAATGTGTGACATCTGTCGATCGGCGGCCATCGAAATGACTTCTGAATCGCTTTCGAACAGGTCGAGCCCGAGTAAGCGGTAGAAGTTGATCGGGCGCGACGCCTCGCGAATGCCCAGCCACTTCAAGTATGGATCGAACTCTGCCATAAGTTGAATGCGCAAAAAGTTGAATGCGCAAAAAGTTGAATTCAAAAACGATTAAACACTGAAAGCGAAAGACGTTCGATCTTAGCTAC
>CAZPTT010000216.1:0-8927 GCA_964589435.1 uncultured Pirellulaceae bacterium | reverse complement strand
GGCGCGTGGATTGAAACGATTGAACGCGGCGAAGATCGCCCGTTGAATTGTCGCGTTTCACAGGCGCCTTCCCAATTGGTGTAACTCAAGACGCTTTTGCTCGCCAACTCACCTTGGAAGTTTAGGCAACATCGCGGATGTCTGTTGCCGGATTGGGAAAGTACTAAGTTACTGACGATATGAGTCGATCGATTAGATAAGGCTTGGGTTTTTTAAGGCTTAAGTCGGCGCGAAAATTAACCCAATGCCAGCAACTCGATGCGATTCTTAAATCCAACAAATCGCATCTCTAACTTAAACGTCGTTTTTGACTTAACTGCCCGATTCATGTTCGGTCGCTCGCTGTTGGCGATCGGATTTGCAATTGCTTCACTCACATTCGCTTTCACTGGCTGTGCTAGCAAAGGGCCACTGCCGACCTTCGAGACTTCTACGCTTCCCGCGTTATCCGACAGCGGAGAGAGCGTTGCCCCCAACCGCTGGTGGAAGTCCTTTGAAGACGATGGCTTGAACCGAATCGTGACCCAAGCACTAGGTGAGAACTTCGATCTCGCAACTGCGCTACAACGCTTACGAGCCGCGCAATCTTTAACTCGTCGTGAGGCTTCGGATCTTTTACCTGACCTCGATGGATTTTTCAGCAATCAAAATACGTTTGGGCCCGGGCCAAGCGATACGTCAATCTCATGGGGGCTCGATGTCGCATACCAAGTCGACATTTGGGGGCAAATCCGATCGCGTGTGGAAGCCGAGCGTCTCCGAACTGATGCAACTCAATCGGAATTCCAAGCCGTCGCGCTGACGCTTTCGGCGGAGATCGCGCGGACTTGGTTTACGTTGATCGAAGCCTACGCCCAACTCGATCTGCTCGATGAACAAGTCGAAAATAACAAGAAGGGCTTGAGGGCCGTCGAGTTACGGTTTGCAGAGATTGGCGAGGGCGGCAGTCCCAACGTGCTTCGGCAACGCCAGTTGGTGCAATCTACGCTGGAGCAAATGATTGTTGTCAAAGCGGACATCGAAGTCCTCGAACATCGCCTCGCTGTTCTTACGGGGCAACCTCCGCAGACGGCAAGCTACGCCCCCGGAAGTGATTTTCCCGTATTGCCACCACTGCCGTATACAGACTTGCCTTCAGACTTACTCAATCGGCGGCCGGACGTGCGCTCGAACCTACAGGCCTTGGCCGCTGCAGACCAAGACCTCGCGGCGGCGGTTCTCGATCAGTACCCACGACTCGACCTAAGTTCTTCCTTGATCAACTCTGCGGAAAGCCCTGAAACACTTTTCCGCGATTGGTTCTTCTCGATCGGCGGTCAACTCTTGGGGCCAATTCTCGATGGACGGCAACGACGCGCGGAAGTGGAGCGCCGCCGTGCTTTGGTGTGCCAGCGTTTCAACGAATATCGGCAATCCATCTTGATCGCCCTCCAAGAAGTCGAAGATGGCTTGGCGTTGGAACGGTATCAAATCGAACGAATAGAGAAGTTGGAAACGCAAGTCGAATTGGCGAAGAAAGCCTCCGATCAATTGCTCCAGTTTTTTATCACGGGTGAAGCCACCTACCTGGATGTTTTAAGTGCCAATCAATCCCAACAGCAATTGCAACGCTCTCTCTTGTCCGCGAGGCTAGAACTAATCCTGATTCGAGTCGGACTCTATTTGGCTCTGGCGGGTGACTTTGACATCCAAGCAGAAGTCGCGGTCTATTTGCCTTCCAATGTTCCTCAAGTAACATCAAAGGAGGAACAGGATGCCGCAACAATCGACGATCCATCACCCAAAGTAGACGGTGACATTTCACGATTGGAATCCAAGCGACCTGAACCGCGAGAGGAACGGATCACACCGCCATCTGGAAACAAGAAATCGACAAATGAGTGAAGCTGGCCAACCAAGGACGAAACGTCGCTGGCTGAACGTGTTTTTGAATATCGTCTTGAGCCTGGCCATTCTCGCCGGGTCGGCGGCTGCGGTTTGGCGGATCTACAGCACCGAGCCAACGGCTCAGCAAATCAAAACCAAACGTAAGTCCGCCGCGTTAGTCGAAACACTGGCCGTCGAGCGCGGCACCTACTCGCCACAACTCGCTGTTCTGGGAACCGTTCGGCCCGTTCAAGATATTGTGCTCAGCCCACAAGTGCGTGGCCAAGTCATCAAGCTGTCTCCTTCGTTCGTCCCCGGCGGAATGGTTCGCAAAGGCGACCTGCTGCTACAAATCGATCCAGCCGACTTTGAGAATGCCGTCTCGGTTCGTCAAAGCGAACTTGAACAGGTCGAAGCCAACTGGGAAATCGAAGAAGGCAGAAGAAAGCTCGCAAAACAGGAGCTGGAATTACTCGGTGACTCGATCAGTGGCATCAACCGGTCACTAGTTTTGCGCGAGCCTCAATCGGCATCTTTGAAGTCGCAATTACGTGCCGCCAAGGCCGCCGTCGAACGGGCGGAGCTTGACCTCAAACGCACGCAACTCATTGCTCCATTCGACGCACAAGTATTGCGAAGATCGGTCAATGTTGGCTCCCAAGTGGGGCAGGGCGACGAGCTTGGACAACTGGTCGGCGTCGATCAGTATTGGGTGATCGCTGCCATCCCGGTTCGCAATTTGCGGTGGGTAAAATTCCCGTCGGAAAAACAAACAGGTTCCATGGCCTTACTCAGCAACCCAGACGCTTGGGGATCTGAGACCACCAGGCAAGGGCGTGTCGCCCGCATGATCGGTGCACTGGATCAACAAACACGGTTGGCTCGAGTCGTTATCACAGTTGACGATCCGCTTGGGAAAAATTCGCAAGACCCGCCTTTGATTCTCGACACGTTGATTGAAGTCGAAATCGACGGCGTTGCAATTGAGAATATAGTGCGGTTAGACCGCGAACATGTTCACGACGGCGATACCGTTTGGGTTAAGCAAGACAATGAACTGGAGATTCGCAAAACCAAGATCGTTTTTCGCGACGCCAAATACGCTTACATCCGAGAAGGCCTTGAAAGTGGTGACGAGGTCGTGACGACCACTTTGGCAACGGTCGCCAATGGAGTCAAGCTGCGCAGAATTGATGAGCAGATTGCCGAACCGTCAAAATCCGCTTCGGAGAAGACCGAGTGAGTGAGACGCCCGAACCATCTCTAACAACATCGCCAGCGCGAAGCGGCCCAATCGCCTGGATGGCTCGCAACTCGATTGCCGCAAACCTGCTGATGCTGCTGTTGCTGGGCGGGGGAATCTGGTCGGCGATCAGCATTCAGAAAGAGGTTTTTCCGGAAGCCCAACTTGACATCGTGGAAATTTCAGTTGGCTACCCCGGTGCGTCTCCCTCAGAAGTCGAACAAGGAATCTTGCGTCCCATCGAAGGCGTTGTTCGCGGGGTCAACGGGATTCAACGAATTGACAGCGAAGCTCGCGAAGGCCGAGGCTACGTCTTCATTGAGTTGGTTGCCGGCCAGAATCGCACCAAAGTTTTCCAAGACGTCGATCAGGCAGTCAGCCGCATTCGGACTTTTCCTGAGCAGATCGAACAACCAGAAGTTCGCTTGGAGACTGAGCAACGCGAAGTGATGCAGATTTCGATCTACGGCGCGATCGACGTCTGGGAGCTTCGAAAACTGGCCGAACAATTACGGGACACGTTGCTGTCGACCGAAGAAATTACCCAAGTCGAACTGCGCCGCGTACCACAGTACGTCATGCACATTGAGATCGCTCGTCAACAACTTCGAGAGTATGGTCTCACACTTCCCGATGTGGCGGACATTATTCGAACCTCCAGCCAAGACGTTGCCGCCGGCTCAGTTCAAACCAGTGCCGGAGAAATCTTGCTGCGAGTCAAGGCCCGTAAGCAATGGGCCGACGAGTTTGCGCGACTTGAAATCGTCAACGGCAGTTCAGGCCCGGCAGTAACACTCGGTGACATTGCCACCGTTCGTGACGGCTTCGAAGAAGTTGGTTTTCATTCTCAGTTCAGCCAAACACCCTCGGTCGATCTCGATATTTTTCGTGTCGGAACGCAATCACCGATCGACATTGCCGAAGTCGTCGAGCAGACAATGCGGGACTTTGAAAGCGTGATGCCACCTGGTGTCAGTTGGCGAATTGATCGCAACAATGCGGAAGAGTTTCGACGACGCTTGTACCTGGTCATGGAAAATGCAGGCATGGCGATGGTGATTGTCTTGGTCATCCTTGCGCTTTTTTTGGAGTTCCGTCTCGCGTTTTGGGTGATGATGGGCATGGTCGTTTCATTTATCGCCGGCATCTTGTTCCTGCCCTTGTTCGGCGTCAGCATCAACATGGTTTCGCTGTTCGGCTTTCTCGTGGTTCTCGGGATCGTCGTCGACGATGCGGTGGTCGTCGGCGAGAACGTCTACGAGAAACGACAGTCGAACGACCAACTTGAAGCCGCCGCCGTCGAGGGCACGCGCGAGGTCGCTTCGCCAGTTGTCTTCAGTATTCTGACCAACATCGTGGCGTTTGTTCCGCTGATGTTCATTCCGGGCGAAACCGGAAAGTTCTGGGCTCCGCTGCCGGTCGTTGTCATCATTGTCTTGTCGCTGTCGCTGATCGAGTCGCTATTTATTTTGCCAGCGCATCTTGCTCACACCCGCGAAGTCACTCCCAAACGTGGCATCACGTCTTGGCCGCATCGAGCCCAACAGGCGTTCAGTCGTTTTTTCAATCGGTTGGTTGAAATCTTCTACCGACCGGTGCTCTTGTTTTGCCTCCAGTATCGCTACGTCACTGCCGCTGCGGCGTTGGGGTTGTTTGTCGTGGTTGGCGGTTACGCGACCAGCGCACACATGGGGATGATTTTGATGCCCGAGGTTTCCGCCGATGAGATCGAAGCCGGCATACGAATGCCCGTTGGTACGACGCAAGATCAATCCGCCGAGATCGCCCGCGTCGTCACCGAGGCGAGCCTGCGTATGTTCGACGAGCACAATCTTTACGAAGTTGCCGAAGGCATCAAAACTAACGTGCGTGGTCAAGACTTCATTGATGTCGAAATTGTGATGAAGCCGCCAGACCAGCGCGATATGTCTGCCAACGAAGTTATTGAACTTTGGCGCGACTCAATCGGTGACTTACCGGGTGTCGACCAAGTCACATTCGAGGCCGAACGCGGCCCTGGTGGCCACCGCCGTGACATCAGCATCGCCCTTAGTCACAGCGACATTGGCGTATTGGAGAGAGCGACAAAAGCGTTTGTGAATCGGGTCGAAAATTACTCAAACGTTCGCGACGTCAATGACAGTTCGAACAAAGGTAAAGCCCAGTACGACTTCACGCTTCGGCCCGAAGGCCGCGCATTGGGGCTGACTGACGAAGGGCTCGGCGAGCAACTTCGCGGCGCATTCTTCGGCTCGTTGGCGCTCCGTCTACTGCGAGGCACAAACGAAGTTGAAGTCCGCGTTAAATTACCAGAGGAACAACGAGAAGATATTCACAACCTGGAAGACTTGATCATTCGAACTCCCAGTGGAGCCGAAGTTCCGCTCCTTGATGTCGCTGACCTGAACAAGGATACGGCATTTTCACGAATCAGCCGCCGGGATGGGCGTCGGGCGATTCGGGTCTCGATGGACGTCGAACCGAAGCGAGCCACCTCGCAGGTGATCACTTCGATTCGTGAGGAAGCTTTGCCAGAATTGCGTCGCGATTTCCCTGGGATCACCTGGAACTTCGAAGGCAGCGATGCGGAAATGCGTCGCGCGACGACGACGTTGTGGGGATATTTCGGACTGGCGCTGGCCGTTATTTATTCTCTATTGGCGATCGCGTTTCGTGATTATGTGCAGCCGATCATTGTCTTGGTCGCGATTCCGTTTGGGATTGTTGGTGCGGTGTTGGGGCACATTTGGTTGGGCTATGACATTTCACTGGTCAGCTTGATGGGCGTCATCGCATTGTCTGGCGTTGTGATTAACGATTCGCTGATCATGATTGATTTTGCCAATCGTCGGCGAAAGGAAAACGCGCACGCCTTCGAAGCCATTTCTCAAGCCGGCGTTCGTCGCTTCCGCCCCATTTTGCTAACGACGCTGACAACGTTTGGCGGATTGATGCCGCTGATTTTTGAGAAGTCTCTGCAAGCTCAATACATTATTCCGATGGCAATTTCGCTTGGGTTCGGCATCCTTTTCTCGACCGCCATCATCTTGGTTTTGATTCCGTGTTTGTATTTGATTCTCGAAGACGTTCTCAATTTGCTGCTTTCGCCTCGAACAGCGGAGTGAAGTTCACGCGATAAAGAACTGGCTGAATCCTCAACAGCCCTCAACAGACAAGTCGGAAAAGAGCGAGTAGGTCAGGCTATTGCCTGAAGGGTATTTCGATAGCGAGTAGGTCAGGCCATTGCCTGAAGAAAAATTCATAAACTGATCGCTCAAGCAAAATCAATTTATCCAAGAATGAATCGACCCAACGTTTGGCGACGTCCGGGCGACGAGCACTTTTCACGTAGCCAAAACACTGACGCCTGCCGGCTAATCGTTAAACGAATGAGATTAATACTCAGGCAATTTCCTGATCTTCAAGGACTCAGCACTTCTCCCGGATCTGGCGCCTACTCATTTGAGCGTTGTAGTTGATGGAAGTGCCCTCGAAACGCTCAAGTTGAGCCTTCCGAGCGTTGATGACTTCTTCTCGAATCGTCGCGCTCGACGTCCCAGGTTTGGCTGAGGAGAGTTCTTTGAATTCTGCGGTCGGAACCTCAACATGAATATCGATGCGGTCCAATAAAGGGCCAGAAATCTTGCCCATGTATTTTTCGATTTGCGGGGGCGTACAATTGCAAGCTCGACGCGGATCAGAGCGATAACCGCACGGGCAAGGATTGAGTGCTGCCACCATCATGAATTCGCAGGGAAACGTGGTCGATGTGAGGGCTCGAGAAATCGTAACGACTCGGTCTTCAAGAGGTTGCCGCAAAACCTCCAATGTTCGGCGGTTGAACTCTGGCAGTTCGTCCAGAAAAAGCACGCCGTTGTGAGCCATCGAGATTTCACCCGGCATCGGCGTGCTGCCTCCGCCGACCAATCCCGGCTCACTGATCGTATGATGGGGTGACCGAAAGGGCCGAGTCGCCATCAGAGGTTGGCCAGGCTCCAACCGCCCAACCGCGCTATAGATCCGTGTCGTGGCGATCGATTCGTCTGGAGAAAGTTGAGGCAAAACCGCTCCTTCAGTGGCCGCTTTTAACCCGCGAACGACTGGCCGCTTTTACCCGCGAACTGACATTCATTGTCGAAGCTGCAGCGTCTTGACGTAAGCGAAACGGAAATTGGAACAGGCCGCCTGGCGTATCTCAGCCATTTGGCATGTCTAAGTTACTTGGACATTCGTCGCACGAATACTCCGGCGGATTCAATTTCTAGCTTTAGGGTATTGGAGAATACTAAGATAGGAAAGTTGTATATTTCGACCATTTTGATAAATGCCGATGGCACTTCTCAATTACAGCAGTTTGCTGCCAAATTGTCGCATAACTGCTGATTCACAAATAACTCAATTGAAGATTGGAATACAAACGTTTTTGAAGGGTGATTCTAAGGAACTGAACGTCGAGATCAACGAATTGTTACGAGATTCCGAAAACACACACTTAGATTGATCTGCATCCAAGAAAACTGATCCAGGCTAAGTGTGAAAAATCGGGTTAAAATCTGGTCAGAAATTTGGGTGATGGGAAAAGCCTGCACCGAAATGGTGCAGGCCGCAGTTCTTTCTGTACTCCGCCGTCCTAATCATCGCCCTGCAACTTCTTAAGCTGCAAACGCTGTTGATTCGTAAAGACGTCTTCCATTCCTTTTTGAGCCGCCTTGTTTATTTTTTCCATCTCAAGGCGAAATTTCTCTTTTGCTTCACTAACTTGCTTTGAAATGTCGTCCTTAAGAATGTCAATCTTAGACTCTTGAGCTTCAGAAATCCCAAGCTCATCTTTGTAGTAAATCATGACCGTATTAAGAACACTCCCCTGAAATCCTCTTACGAACTTAGAAAACACTCTTGAATTAAGGATCCTTGCTTGATGTGGCAGCAACACTTCGGTAGTTAATTCTTTTTCGAGATCACCAATTTGTTGGAACAACGATTCTTGTCCCTCACGATTATTGTTTTCTCTGAATTCACGCATAACAGTCTGTTGGCGTTCACGGAGAGCCATAATTTGGTTTTTTTGATCATCTAACAATACGAGGTCTCCGCCATTCGTCCTTGCTTCAGATATGGCAACATTCAGAGCAGCATTTAGGCGATTAAACGCCAGTCCTTCAGCTTCCGATTGCGCGAAAACGACCGAAAACGGAAGCCCCCAAAGCATGAATGACAAATAAAACTTTGCAGTAAATCGATTCATTCAATAACCCTCCTGTTCTGATGGAAGGCCAAACCACACTTCGCACTCATCGGCGGCATTTCCAAGCATGTCGTGGGCTTCAAAGAGGCAACCGTAAGCCCAGAACTCCGGCTCCGGGACGACGAATGTGTCTTCAAATAGGACCGGAAAATCTAAAGAAGCCGCAGGAACGAAAGTCGTTTGCACTTCATGGTCGCCATTCATCCGATAAATTGATTGGATAACATAGTCGCTTCCCGCTGCCGTGCAGGCAAAAAATTGGGTTTCTGCTTTAAGCGTGTCACCAGGATTGTCGAACACTTTCGAAGGTTCAAAATCATCTTCCATAAAATATCTAACAGTCTGGATAGCAGGAGGGTCATGTTGAATGGTCGTTAATTGACCATGCACGTTTTGCATGGGCATGTAAAGAAGCGATGCCAAGAGCACCAAAGTGAAATTCTTCATCACAACTAGTTCCTTTGAAAAGAAAAATAAGTGTAAAATTCGTAGTGTTTGAGGGGCGACGAAAGAAATCGGGGGATGTCCCATTGATTGTTAAAACTGTCGATGGTCTCGCTTAAAAAAGTATCG
>CAZPTT010000215.1:0-9023 GCA_964589435.1 uncultured Pirellulaceae bacterium | reverse complement strand
TCGGGTAACTCAGCTTGCTTCTTGGAATTCGAGCCACCGCCCTTCTTTGATTTGCCTTTACCGCTACCGTCTCCGCTTGCCTTTTCTAGCTTTTTCAGTTTTTGGCGATACTGGCGCTGCCAATCGTCAAATCCACCCACATATTCCGCCAAGCCCGTTGGCTCAAAAACGATCGTACTCCCCACGACGTTGTTCAAGAAAACACGATCGTGACTGACCACGATAACCGTTCCTTTGAATGCGACGATTCGATCTTCGAGCAATTCCAACGTTTCGGCATCGAGATCGTTGGTCGGTTCGTCAAGCACAATTACGTTCGCCGGTTTGGCGAAAAGCTTGGCCAGCAAAATTCGATTTCGCTCGCCGCCTGAAAGGAACTTAACTTGCGTTCGCGAACGTTCTGGCGTGAATAGAAAATCCTGCAAGTACCCAAGCACATGCTTTTTGCCACCCGCCAACTCGATCATGTCGTAGCCATCACCGACGTTCTCTTGGACGGTCGCGTTTTCATCCAGTTGTTCACGTAACTGATCAAAATAAGCGACCTGCAAATTCGATCCCAGTTTTACCTTGCCCGAAGTCGGCTCTAACTTTCCCAACATCAATTTCAGCAGCGTTGATTTTCCGGCTCCATTGCGCCCGATGATTCCAACTTTATCGTTACGCATCAAAACGGTCGAAAAGTTATCGATGACCAAATTGTCGTCATAGCCAAAAGAGACATCATCAAGGGAGATGATCAGATTTCCACTTCGCTGGCCTTCTTGGATCTGCAATTTCGAAGTGCCCAGTTTCTCACGACGTTCGCCACGCTCGACACGCAGTGCTTTGAGTGCGCGGACGCGGCCCTCGTTGCGAGTTCGGCGCGCCTTAATTCCTTTGCGAATCCAAACTTCTTCTTCGGCCAGTTTTTTGTCAAACAGTGCATTCTCTTTTTCTTCGGTGGCGAGCGCCTGCTCTTTGCGAACGAGAAACGTGTCGTAGTCACACGTCCAATCGAAAATTCGGCCCCGATCAATCTCTAGAATTCGCGTCGCCATGCGGCGCAAGAACATCCGGTCGTGCGTTACGAACATCAGCGAAGAACCGAATCGAAGCAGGAAAGTCTCCAGCCAATCAATCGCATCGATATCGAGATGGTTTGTGGGCTCATCAAGCAACAACAAGTCTGGTTTCGCCACCAATGCCTTGGCCAGCAGCACGCGACGTTTCATTCCAGAAGAAAGAGATTCGAATCGTCCTTCACCGTCGAGTTCCATGCGAGACAAAATTTGCTCGATGTCGTTTTGTGTCTTCCACTCTTCGGCGATTTGTCCATCACGTTGCTGCACGCCGGTCGCCACAACATTAAAAATGGATTCGGTGATATCCTTGGGAACTTCCTGACCAAGAATCGAAACTCGAATTCCTGGTGAGAGCACAACCGCACCCGAATCAGGTTGGATTGTGTTGCTCAAAATCTTCAGCAACGTCGATTTGCCGGCACCATTGCGCCCCAATAATCCGATTCGATCTCCCGCTTCGATTTCACATGAAACGTTATCCAGCAAAGGCGGTCCGACGTAGCTATGGGTTAGTTCACGAATCGAGACGATAGACATGGATCAAGCAGTTTCTGGAGCAGAGAAATTTGAAGCGGACGACGTTGAGAAAACCTGTGAAAACGCCACGTCGCTAACAACGACTTTGCAGTCCTCCTGCCGGGCGACCGGTAAGAATAGTCAATCGGCTTTTAGTTCGAAAGCCGAAATGATAAGACGGTGGAATGGAATAAGCAGTTCGAGGAGCTGGCAAGAGGAGCTGGCAAAGTCCATCAGCGGTCAACGGCCCGATTGCTGAACAGGCAACCGTCACATGAAGTGATGTACGATTAGAACGTTCTCCCACCCAACATCTTCCCAGAAACGACCCGATGGAAATTGGAATTATTTCGGACACACACGGCTACCTTGACCCGCGTGTCTTCAAAGCCTTCGACAACTGTGATGAGATTTGGCACGCCGGCGATTTTGGCACGTTGGAAATTGCTCAGAAGCTCGCCGACTTCAGGCCTTTTCGTGGCGTCTACGGCAACATCGACGACGCTAATCTGAGGCTGGAGTACCCAGAGAATCAACGGTTCAAATGCGAAGGCGTCGATGTGTGGATGACGCACATTGCTGGTAGCCAACCCGGTCGCTATCCCAAACGAGTTCGTGAAGGACTGCAAGAAAGTTCGCCCCAAGTTTTAATTTGTGGGCATTCTCATTTGCTTCATGTCGAAAACGATAAAAAGTATGGTCTGAAGTACGTGAACCCGGGAGCGGCGGGGCATGAAGGTCACCACATCATGCGGACGATCTTAAAAGCAGAGTTCTCTGATGGCGAAATGAAGAATCTGAGGTTGATTGAGCTCGGCCCGCGAGGAAGACGTCATCCAAAAAAGGAATCGAGTTGACGTGTCGGTTTGCAAATGGTTTTCGTAACCGGTATTCAGAGGAAGAGTTTCCGCTTCACTTGTACATTTTTGATTCCATTTGCAGCTTCCCCATCATCACTTCTAGCTGGGCTTGAATCTCGACCATCAACGGATCTGATTTGGCTGATCGATCTCGTTTTGTCGAAACCTCAATTGAATCACCGGCTTCGATGATCACTTTCATTTGTCCATGCATTCGACATTTGTCATTCAAATCTTCTTCGAATTTTTCAACCGTCTCCAGCAAGCGATCGACTGAACGTAATTCCGTAATGTACTGTTCCGGGTAACAATCAATTTGTTGTGCCAGATAGGTGTCCTCCAACTGAAGCCAGCGGCGTTTCCTTTCTTCGGTATCAACTTCATCACGGCTCATTCCGGGAAAGATCTTCATCCTCAAGGCTTTGATGCGTGTCGTGACGCCGCCCGAGTTTTGATTCCCAAGCCATTCTTCTTCGAGCGGGTGAAGCAAATGGTCAACCATGTTTGATTGACGCTCTCTGAGCGTTGCACCAGGCTGAGCCATCATTCCGTGCTGTAGTTCTTTCAGCGTCAACAACGCATTGCCGATCTTCACGATTCGATCAATTAGTGGCTTTGAAGAATCGGGCCGCCAAGTCAGTTGGTGCTCGATCTCGGTGAGCACAGGATCACAAGCCTTTTCGATGTCGCCTTGATACAGATATTTGATCCCGATCGGGTGAACGACGACATGGCCACCGTCTTTTTTGGCTCGCCGTTTGGCCGCTGTCCTAGCAATGAAGGCCGGGCCTTCCATCAAAGCCATCAGCTTGTCATTGGTACGACTGGTCGAGCCTTCAGGGAAAATCAAAAGCGGACGTTCTGCATTGACCAGGACGTTGACGGCATAGTCGACCGCAGTTTTATCCAAGCCCTCTCGGTTGACGCTGAACGCCCCCATCAAGCGGACCATGAATCGCGTAAACCACCCGTTGTTGAACAGGTGCCAACTGGCCATCGCGTACATCGAGCAGGGGGTTTCTTGCGCCAAGTGAAACATTGAAATCGGATCGGCCGTCCTGGGATGATTGGGAGTCAACATGACACCATGGCCGGAATCAATCGATTCTCGCAGTTTTTCTAAATGCCGACATTCATGATCGATCACGCCTTCGCGTTTTCGCAGCAAAGATTTGAAGCGGCCAATTTTCGTCAGAAATCGTTGGGGCCAGTGGGTGGTGATGGGCGGGACAAATTTGTAGGGCTTTTCGATAAGTACGTTTTGCATGCGTCGAGTTTGCCTGAAGTCTTATTTTTTTGAGTCGCGTTCTGCTGACCCGGCGTGAAGCAACCGCTTCGCTTGAAACGATTCAGTTGTTGGATTCACAAAGCATGATATGGGATCTGCTTTCGAAAAGCAGCAAGAGTTAGCCGTGTCATGGGGCACATTCCAACGATTTAATTACAGCGCAACTTGAGTACGCTGTCAAAAGCCGACATAATTGCGGAAGTCCGGAGCAGGTTAGCTTGGGTTTCCTGTTCCTTGGGGGTTCCTGTTCCGTGCATTCTTTCAATTTCACTTGGAGAGTTTCAATGTTTCGATCAGTTCGCGCGTTTCATCTGGTCTGTCTCGTTTCTACTATTCTCGCAGTCTTCACATTTTCATCGTCCGCCTCGTCCGCCTATGCGCAAGACGAAATGAAATTGACTTCGGCTGGCCCGATTGCGTTTGGTCCAAACGGACTGCTGTTAGTTAGCGATCCGATGGCAGCGACAATTTATGCAGTTGAAACAGGAGACACAGCCGGCTCGACTGATGGAGTAAAAGTTGAAGTCGCGGACATCCGTGCCAAAGTCGGTTCGCTGATGGGGGCCGAGGCCAACGAAGTTCGCATCAACGATTTGGCCGTCAACTCGCTCAACGGGAACGCTTACCTTTCGGTCACGCGTGGATCGGGAGCCGATGAAGTCTCGGCAATTCTTGTGGTCGACGCCAAGTCCGGTGAACTGGCTGAGTTCGACATGGCCGGCAAAAAATTCACGCAAACAAAGCTGGAAAACGCGGCAGAAGATAAGCAGACTCGGCGTGGAAATCAGCGCATGAGTTCAATTACCGACATGGCATTTGTCGACGGACAAATCTATGTTGCTGGGCTTTCCAATGAAGAATTCGCATCGAACATGCGAGCGATCAAGTACCCTTTCGCCGATTCAAACAACGGTGTCAGTATCGAGATCTATCACGGTGCTCATGGAGCGTTCGAAACTCGTTCGCCAATTCGTACCTTTGCGGCCTTTATGATCGAGGACGAAATGAACTTGCTGGCTGCGTACACTTGCACACCGCTCGTTCGGATTCCTGTCGCCAGTATGAAGCCCAGCGAAAAGGTCAAAGGCACAACGATCGCGGAACTTGGGAATCGCAATCGTCCGCTCGATATGGTGGTCTACAAAAAAGACGGAAAAGATTTTGCGTTGATGGCCAACAGCAGTCGGGGCGTAATGAAAATCAGCTTGGCCGAGGCTGGTACCCAAGCCGGTATCACAAAACGCGTCAGAGGCACCGAAGGTGTTAGCTATGAAACTGTGGAAGACATGAAGGGCGTCATGCAACTGGACGGCTTGAACGCAACTCACGGAGTCGTTTTGGTTCGTGAAGAAAGCGGCAAAGAAAGTTTGAAGACGATCGTCCTACCATAGTTAGTTGTCATTCAGGGGGCATTTGCTTCGTCATTTCAGCGAGCGTTTCGTACAGCTTGAATGGAACGTGCTGAATGGATAGGTGCTGAATGGATAGGTGCTGAATGGATAGGTGCTGAATGGATAGGTGCCATGCCCTCGCTTGCGTGGGCATGCCCTTGGCTGAATGGATAGGTGCCATGCCCTCGCTTGCGTGGGCATGCCCTTGGAGCTGACGTTCGTGTCGGAAGTAATATTGCCCAGCTTCGTTTTCAAGAATCGCCTAATACAAGCTTGCGAAACCTGTCATCTCGCGTGAAACGTCTTAGCTGTAGTGGTCAATCATGAACACGCCCGAAATCGAGAACCCCCGCTTTCAAGTCACCATGCAAGATATGTTCTTTTTGGTCGGCGTGGTCGCGGCGGTTCTTGCGGTGGTGGCTTATATTGGCCATTACAGTGGGTTTCTCTGGATTTGTCTGATCGGCTCAGTGGTCATGACCGCTGCCTATTGTCGCAACTTGCCTCGCAAGAAATTTGGCCGCCTGTACACCGGCACAACGTTGTTTGGGTTGGCCTTTCTGGGTTTCTTGATGATGTTTTCGGTTGTCATCGTCTTGAATTGCCTTTTGCATTTCTTGTTGGTTTCTTTCGCATGGGGGCGTGCCCAGCCGCTATCGTTACGAACGGTGTTTCGAGCATCGACGATCATGATGTTGGTTTCGTTCATCGCAGGAACTCTCGTTGGCCTCGCTGACTATCAGGATCTTTTGGTAGCTCGTGAACGTATGAAGCCAATTTCAATTCTGGAACGTTTCCACTATCCACCGCCGGCAAACGGTTTTGCCAACGCCCAGCCGCTTTCTGAGAACTGGCTGCGTTTAGAAAGTGAACTTCAAGGCGGGAATGACAAGTTCTATTCGCGGCAGTATCACCTCAAAGGGCTACATTCGAAAAGTGTGGAGAGCTTCATTAAATCGCCCGGTTTTGGCGTCTCTCGGATGTTCTTTCCGAATCCCGCTCGTATCGACTCACTCGAACCTCAAAGCATCCCCTTCAACGGCGAATTCACTGTCAACCGCGAGTGGGAAAACACGCTCAATTATTGGGGAAAAGGGGATTCACTCGTCGAAGCTCCCAGATACCACTTCGATCAATTGACTGACTTCGTTCACCCGCAAACCTATGGCGTTGAGCTTGAACCCGACCAGCGAATTGGCTTCATTCCACACGCTTTTCATTTCCAGCCTGGCAACATCTTGCACGGCGATGATCAGTGGAAATTGAATCAACTACAACTTATCAGCTTGGATCGTTTTGAGGATCCAGTCGCGTATGTGCTTGACCATCTGCCGCGTATGGATCAGTTGGCCGACATCGCTGTGGAGACTCGGCCTCTAAACAATTTCGAATCGAAAGCAATGAAAGTTCTGTCTAAAGAAGGCTACGAACTTCATTCAGAAATCATCGAGAATGAATTGTTTGCGGTCGGCGCTATCTTGGCTGTTGAAAGTTGCCTCCAGTGTCACTCAGTCGACCGGGGAACCGTCCTTGGTGCGTTTAGTTATCGGTTTGACAGAGATTAGAACTGACTGTCGTGAGGAATTCGTAATGAGGCAAAAGTTCAATCAACTTCGTGATTCAGGCGAGCATCGCCTCTCGCGCCTCTCGTTCGTTTTTTCATTCACTCTGTCGTTTTTCGCGTTGGTTCTTACGTCGACAGCTCTCGGGCTTGGTCAGTCTCACCACGATTCGGATATCACTGTTTCCTTGGAGGCTAAGTCATCAACTGGTTCATCCAATGCACGTGTAAAAAACGAACCGGTCATTTCTATATCTGGATATGCGAAGACTGAGCAGTCTCCTTTAATCAAAGTTTGGTTGAAGACCGTGAATCCAAACACTGCTCCGCCGCTTGCCGGCAAGTCGGTTCGAACAGCTGGCGGCTGGGAATTTAGACCGCGATTCCCTTTGCGGGCTGGCAAAGCATATCGGATTCGAATTCGTACAGGCGACGGCGGGTTGCGAGACTTTTATCTTTCGACACCGGCAGTAGACCGGACACCAGCCAAGGTCACTAAAGTCTTTCCGTCCTCCCAAACAATCCCCGCCAATACACTCAAGTTTTATCTGCACTTTGCCACGCCGATGGAGAAGGGCAATGTCTATCAATACGTGCGTCTACGGAAGTCGGACGGCACTAAAATTGAGTTGCCATTTCTCGAAATCGAACAAGAGTTTTGGAGCCGAGACTCGTTGCGGCTGACTCTCTTGCTGGATCCGGGGCGCATCAAACGCGGCTTAAAACCTCGCGAGCAAATGGGGCCGATTTTCGAAGCGGGTAAAAACTATGAGCTGGTTGTCAGCGGAGATTGGCCAGACGGCAACGGGGTTAAGCTTGACGATGATTTCATCAAAACCTATCGCGCGACTGAAGAGGACTACCAACAGCCACAACCAGAGGATTGGCGATTCAAATTGCCGAAGGTTGATTCAAGCGATCCATTCGTCGTTTCGTTTGACGAAGCCTTGGATCACTCGATGCTGCAACATGCAATCGAGGTTCGACATTCCAATGGTTCAGCAATGGAGGGGCGATACACTGCGGCTACCGATTCCAAGTCTCTCACATTCACGCCGAAACTGCCTTGGTCGGCGGGCAGCTACCAATTGGCCATCGCGACGAACCTCGAAGACCAAGCCGGCAACAGTGTCGGCCGCCAATTCGACGTGGATGTCTTTGAAAAAACCGAGCCGACCAACCGGGACGAGGTTGTCGTTCGGTTGTTCAAGATTAAGAAATATTGAATCTCTGAATCTCTGAGTCTTCAACCGCGAGTTATTTCGCAATGTTAGCAATGGTTGGACTTTCTAGGCCCGCCAAGATCCCGCGAAAGTGAGCCTTCGTTAGCTCCATAGAATCGGCGACTTGCTCTAGCAATTGTGATTCAGATTCATCGACAATTCCGTCGGCGGCTGCAATTTGGTAAGCCGCGGTGATCACCATTTCCTTGCCTTTGTCATTCAAACCTGGCCCCAAGTGCGAAACCAATTCGATTGCGTCCGAACCCTTTTGCTGAATCACTTCGATTTCTTCGCGTAGGTCTTGCTCGGTAATGGCCAATCCGGAAAGGTCTTCGTAAGTCGCCTGAAGTTCAGCCACTTCACTGTCGTCGATAACACCATCGGCCAGCAGCATCGCGATCATCACTTGCTTCATCGCGACCATAAACAGAGCTTCCACTTGCAGACCAGCAGCTTGCGGATCGTATTCGAGAATCCCGACATCGTACGTCCCCTGGCAGCGTTCGCACTCGACATACTCACCGAGGTGATCCAGTGGAATGATGGGAATGAAATATAGCGTGAAGAATCGCCTGACGCTTTTATGGCGATAATTGTTCGCGCCATTGCATTGGGGGCAATGGAATTCGCCTTTTTCTTTTGTCGACGTTACGCCACGAGTCCCGAAAATAATGAAAGCCAGCATCCTCTTCTCCAAGCGATGGTAGTTGTGTTTTTTCCAATCAATCGTCCCCGGAAACTTACGCGGCATTATAAGGCACGTCCCGTGAACTTTCACCAAACGGGAGATGCATTTCCCCGAAAATCTTACGCGGGTGAATCAAAATTGAGTTGAAGGGAAATGCGTCCCGGTGAATGGAGTCATGGATCATTTCGCTAACAAATATTCTTGAGCGAACATCATGATTGTTGATCCGGTTTTGGTTCGGCTTCTCTGGCATTTGTCAAGACCAACGCGGTGTTGGCTTGCGAAAATTTGAATCCTGAATCCCTCTTGTTAGCTGTTGGGTATTCCGCCGGTAAGCAATAGAATGCATGGTTCGAATTTTAAAAGCTCAACTGGAATCGCCGCCAACATGCCAGCTTCGGATATCGTCGTCAAAGGCGCTCGCGAACATAA
>CAZPTT010000214.1:0-9140 GCA_964589435.1 uncultured Pirellulaceae bacterium | reverse complement strand
CCAGACTGCGCCACTTCCAGACTGCGCCACTTCGAAACTGCGCCACTTCCAAACGGCACGGCCTGTTAACACCGTAGACCTTGCTCGCGTTAAGAGGATCGCAAATAAGTAACTAGCCTGCCAGCAAGGTCGCGGCATGAATCCCGCTTAGCTGAAAAGGACAAATCACATTGTCGACGCCCGCTTTGACCATCCGCCCAGCGATGCGTGGATCGTTGCTACGCGCGATGACTTGAATTTCCATTCCCAAATCTTTGCAAGTCATCGAAATCAACAAGTTGTCAAAATCCGACGGCAATGCAGCAACCACACTCTTTGATTCGAGAATATTCGCATCGAACATCGACATATCATCGACCGCTGACGCTTCAATAATCGGAACGCCGGGATACATGTTTCGAATGACTTGCAATCCGTCTTGATCATCGTCAACGATTACGACTGGCAGATCTTTTTTGGTCAACTCATCAACAATAGTTCTCGCCATCATGCCCGACCCGCAAACGATCGTATGATCAGTTAATGAAGCTGCCATTTTCTTTGCTCTCTTTTTTCGAAACGAACCTGACAAATCGCCTTCTACAAACAATGCGGTCAAACTGGCCGTCCAACACGAAAGGCCTGCGACTGAAATGAAAATTAACGCCGTCGTAAACAATCGGCCTGCTGGTGAAAGTTCTCGTGTCTCGCCGTATCCGACCGTCGAAAGTGTAATCACCGACATGTAAAAACTATCTCGTGTACTCCAGTGCTCAATGAACATATATCCGATCGTGCCAACCATCAGCACACCGGCAATGACAGCACAGCAACCGAACAGCCGTCGGGCAAGCGGATTGTTGTCGATCATTTCAAATGAAATCATGGCTTGATCAATCCAGAAACAGAGACTTTAAAACGGTGAACTGTTCTTCCGCTGAATCTCTGACTTGGGCGACCGTTTCCTCGTCATTCTCTTCAAGCCATGTCGACGCAATTGGGCAAAGAGTCGGCGAGCTCTTCCCGCCAATCCCCCAATGTTTAGCCAATGCGTTTCCAACGGCCACAAACTGCCCCAACTCACCCACTTTGTTCTCGATGCTATGATGCCGCTCGATGGCTCGATGAATCGTTTCAGGCAGCCCACTAGCACTGGTGAAGTGCTTCCCCAATTCGGCATGAGTTTTTCCAAAAACATCCAGCTCCAAGTCCACAGCTGACAATTTCTCGTGACGCTCGGCGTGAATCTGTGAGTACGTTTCCGGTGCGAGATCGAGCAGGAACAACTTGCCTACATCATGCAACATCCCAGCGAGAAATGCGGCTCCGGCTTCAGCCGAATTCCCTGCTCGTTGGGCTAATATTCTGGCTAATGCTGCGACGGCCAGAGAATGCTCATAGATCGCCATCTGTTCTTTACGAAATGCGCCGCCTTCTTCAAACACTTCTTTGGAGGCGATCGAAACGGCGAGTTCAGACAACCGCTTGAATCCTAGTAAAACAACCGCTTGGTTTAGTGAACTGATTGGCCGAGAGCAGCCATAGATTGGGCTATTAACAATCGATATGATGCGAGAGGAAATCTTGGGCTCGCACTGGACTAGCTCCAATACATCCTTCAACTTCGCCTGTTTGTCTTGGCACGATTCCGTGATCCGCATTGCGGCGCCTGGCATCGGTCGTAGCTGAAGCACACTTCCCAGATCGTTTTCCAATCTTTCTCGCGCCGCGACTAATTCGCCTTCCACTCGAACGATCAACTTGTTCTCCCATTTGTCCTTTTGAGTCAGGGTCACGAACTGACACGGACTCCACCTGCTCGGAAAAATCAGTACGCGATGACCAATCGACTTTAACGACCGCAAGTATTGCGTAAACTTTACAGCGTCATTGACTGGCGGGTCAGCGGCACATCAGCGGCAAGTCTTTGCAGATCGTTAGAAAACGAAAAACTACGCAAGTCTCATTGATTTGTACGTTCATCAATCGTCAAATCAAATGTCGCCACAACGGGTGTCACGTCGATTAACATTTTGGGAGAGTTGATAACAAATATCTGGTAGTAACTTTGTTATCGAACTCAATTCAAGAAACTTGTTAACGAGTTTTAGAAATTCCCATCTGAACTTCACCGATCGCAAGAGCCGGTTCATTTCAGATCCTCATACTTCTCCGTTTCCGGACTTCTGCTGGCGGGTAGAACATGGAAGCGGAGACCTTCCTTTTTCTTTTCGTTCAAGCAATCCTTGAAACTGCGACAGATTAAAACTGCTCGTCGCCCCACATGGCCAAGTTCAGAATGGGCCAGTTCCACATCGAAAGTCCAGCCGGCAGACGCTGCAAGTCATCGAGTGCTTCACTACGAAACAGTTCGCGAGCGAAAGGACTTTGTTTCAACTTCTGAGCCGCCCACGATCGCCAATCGTTGTTCAGCCAAGTTGCCAACGGAGTTGGGAAACTCATCTTGGGGCGCTGAGCCAACTTCTCCGGCATCCACCGGGAAGCTACCGAGCGCAAAACACGTTTAGCACGCAAGCTACCTCGTTGTGCCAGCTCAAGCGAACTGAGCCAGGGCTTTTTCTCCGTGGGACAAACATCGATCTTGAATTGATGAGGAAGCCGGAACGCCTGTTCAATTACATGATGATCGGTATAGGGGACTCGCGCCTCCAAACTGGCGGCCATCGTAGCGCTATCCAGTCGACCCAATAGGCTTTCCAAGTTCAATTTGAACAGCACCGATGCATATTTCTGAACCATTGGCCGATCGCCCTGTGATTCAAAAAGCCCATCGTAGTACTTTTCAATCCGCCGCTTCGCGTCTGCCAACGGCCACACAGATTCATTAAATAAAACCGACTGACTGTTCCTGGGAACCAATCCATTGGTCATCAAATAGTGATCTGACGGGGAAAAGAAACAGTCTCGACCGTACTGCTTGGTCAGGCTCGCCCGCATCAATTCCGCCTCTGAACTTTGCAGGCCCGAAATCGCGTGCGAGCGATCAAAGTCCTCGCCCGACCAATGCGGAATCGAATATCCACAGAACGCTTCATCAGCCCCCTCACCCCCGAGCGCCACACCCACTTCCTTTTTTAGCGAACGGGCGACATGGAAGATGATCACATCGGTTGGAGTCGAAAGTGGCGTCGCATAAGCACCCAACAAATCTTCCCAAGAATCACGATAATCATTCTGCTGAACCTCAATAGCTTTGTAGTCGAATCCAATCTGTTTGGCGAAGTATTCTGCGTGCTGAAAGTCACTTTCTGATTGATCAAAATTTGGGTCGACGCCGCCACCACACCGACCGGTCATGGACTTACCGGTTTGATCGTACGTCAGGCTGGCAAGGGTATTCGAATCAACACCACCGCTCAGCATCATGCCAACGGGCACGTCGCTTTTCAGCCTCATCGCCACCGACTCACGCAACCTGTTTTCCAACTCGTCGACGGATTCTTCGAATCCAATGCCAACATTGGTTGGTTGTTCTGGCGACCAATAAATATCGTTTGCCCGTTGATCTTCCATGCAATCAATAATCTCTGCGGGCCGAACCGTAGAAACATTGCGAAACATCGTTTGATCATCGAGCGTCAAGCGAAGGGTCGACAGATAGTGCCGAACGGTCATCAAATCCGGGGCGGCTGAAAACCCAGGGTGCCGAGTAATCGCTTTGATTGAACTGGCAAAAACGAAATCGTTTCCAATTTGAGAATAGAACAACGGCTTTACACCGCAGCGATCACGAACCAACCACCACTTGTTCTGAACAAAATCGACGATGCCGAACGCGAACATGCCCCGCAAACGATGGACACATGACTTGCCCCATGCCTGCCAAGCGTTCATCAAAACCTCAGTGTCACTGTGCGTACGAAATTTGTAGCCTTTCTGTTTGAGTTCGTCACGCAATTGATCGTCGTTGTAGATCTCGCCGTTGTAGACCAATCCAAATCTGCCATCGGGTGAGATCCAAGGTTGCTTGCCGCCCGCAACATCTCGAATCGCCAGCCGCCGATGGGCGAGCACAACATTGTTCTGTTGAAATAGTCCCGCAGAATCTGGACCACGTGCGGTCATCGTATCACGCATCGCAATGACGTCGCCCTGAGAAACGGGCGACGCTTTTTGCTGACGAGTTATGATTCCAAGTATTCCACACATGCTAGTAACATCGACGCAAATTGATGCCCATAGTGAGCCGGCAGAACTTCGATTGGATTGATTGGAACGTGAGGGTTCGTTCGCATGGCCGATGAAGACGGTGAGGCTTACAAGTCGCAAGAGCGAAATTGTTGAACTAGAATTTTCAGCCTGAATCAATCGCGCACCAGATCGCACGGGGTCGTCCTAAGTGAGAAACAGAGGATCGTTACCAGGAGTGTTCACTGCGCTCAAACCCCCGGCTACAAGCTGCGACCCTTTCAGCATAAAAGTGGGTGGTGGCGCCCACCACTCCTTTCCAAAAACCGTACTCGATCTCGTTTTTCAATCGGCAAAATTTGCAAAACTAGAACTAAGCAGTTGCCATTTCCATGCCGACAAATTTTTGTAACGCCAGTGAGCCACCACCTTTTTTCTTGGCTTCATACATCAAGTGATCCGCTTGGTCGATCAACCAATTGACATCGAATACATCTCCTTTTACAGGTTGGTAGAAGATACAGCCAACGCTCAAAGAAACTCTTACCGAACACCCTTTACCAAACTCCATGGCGGGAATTTCATTGACGATTCGATTGGTAATCTTCTCGCATTCCAGCTCTTTGACATTCGGTAGAATCACTAGAAACTCATCGCCGCCAAGTCGAATGGCAATATCGGAAGTTCGGATCGATTTGGTCAGCCACTCAGCCACGTGGATGATCGCTTTGTCACCGATCGAATGACCATTGTCGTCGTTGATCGTTTTAAATTTGTCAACGTCGAGAAACAGGCAAACCATGGGCTTACGTTTTTTAACCAGCGGTGCGAGTAAGTCTTCGAAGTTGTCATTCATGTAGCGGCGGTTGTACAGCCCGGAAAGTGGATCCCGATACATCTCCTCAGCATAAGGGTTGTGTTTGCGATTGCTCGTCTTGTGCGCCACCAATTCCATCTGGCTCTTAAGCGTTATTTCTTGAAGCATCGTCTTGGCCGCATCAACAACAGCTTCCGTCTGGACACTTTCGCCGATATTGAATTTGAAAACACTCGAGTACTCACCGACACGATGATTGACTTCCGAGATCATCTCTTCTACTTGCGATTCGGAAAACCCAAATTGGGCTTTCAGGAAATCGTTCCATTGAGCCAGTGTCACGTCCAGTCTCATCGCCGATGATCGGGACGAAAACAGCACGTTGGCTCCAAGGCTCGCTCCTTGGAGGATCGGGATCAACACGTTGGTCTTTTTCGCTTGCTTACCAGCGACTTTGTCGTGATGGTGATGGATGGCTTCGCCAAAACACTCGGCCATTCCCCATTTCTCAATGATCGCCACCGACACATCGACATGACTACAACCAAAATGGCTGCGTTCGGCAGCGGCAACATTTGGAAAGTTCTCACGATCGAGAACATTTTCCAAGTACTCCGTCGGCGCCTCGCAAAGCATCGCCAACACACCAATGTCTTGGAGCATAGCGGCCAAAAAACAGGTGGGCGGATCGACTGTCTCAATCTGCTCGGCGATCAACTCGGCAAAGGCTGCTTGAGTCAATGAACATCGCCAAAGATCTTGGAGGACTGGCTCGAGGGTTTCTTTGTCAGTTTTGTGTCGCGACAGGTGAAAGCTCAAAATGAGCGTTCGCAACAATGTCATACCAAGCTTGGGAATGGCTTGTTCAATCGTTTCGATTTTTTGCCGAAATCCAAATAGCGCCGAATTGACGGTCTTGAGAATCTTCCCACTTACAACCGGATCCGAGCGAATAATCCGGCTGATCTCCGCGTAGTCCGGCTCGTCTTGCTGAGCAATTTCAACCAGCTTGAGCGCGACTTCTGGCAGTGTTGGAAGTTTTGAACTGTTTGCAAATTTATCAATATTATGCACGGCATTGCTCAGCAATTAGGGATCATGAAAGCTTCAATCCAAAGCAGGAAGGCTATTGAACAAACCGCCAGGTTTAGTTCTTCATATTTAAATGAAAGTTGCTTTGAATTCGAAACGGTAGGTTGCAGAATCAAAAAATTGAAAAGGGACAAATGGGAGTACCAATTTTTGCTTCGAAATCAAAAGGCTTATTTTGTGACAACAAGCCTTCTGATTCGAGCGATTTTGGCGAATTGTGGTGCGCAAAATTGGTTTAGGCCATCGCGTTCAAGCCGCTACTTTGAACGGCTTCCAGCGATGGAATCTTGCCGGTTTTTTCCAGCTCCGAAGCTTCTTCGCGAATCGTTTCAAAGCTATCGCGAAGCTTTTGCAGAAAGTGGGCGGCTTCTTCGAAGTTGTATTCGCCGAGGCGTGTCAGAACAAAATGAAGAAGGCGTGCGATGTCGTAGGCAATCTCATACTCATCTGGCTTGAGTCCGCCGTGAATCGCGAGGATGCAGCGTTGTGAATCGATAAACTTCTCAGCGAACAGTTTGTCGTCATTCGCCTTCTTGGCAGCTTCGGCACCTCTTACGGAGGAAATTGCTCGATCATATAGCTCGAGCAACATCTCTACTCGTGTCCATCCACCAAACATTGTTTGAATCTGATAGTGCGAACTTTTATTCAAAGGTCTCTCCTTAGGTAGTTATGACGCGACTCCAACCCAAAAACGGGTTCGAACAAACGTCATTCAGTTGATTTACTTATTTCGCTCTTATTGAATTTTGCTTTAACCCAACTGGGCGGTCAGGAAACTAGCGGTGGTTTGCAACTCACTAAGTACTCGTTCGAGCGCAGTGAATTGCTCGATCAAGTACTCGCGTTTACCGGCACTGATTTCATTGACTTGGTCGATCGACGAATCCAGTGAGTCAAGCCGCAAATCAAATCCTTCGTTGATCGTGCCAAGGCTTCCGGTCGTGGGATCGAGAAAGTCAGACAGAAACTGATCGATTCGTGAAGTCGCTCCACGGCTAACCGTCAGCTCACCTTCGATTCCTGATGTCACTTGTGATGGATCGAGGGTAACGTTGACTTGCAGATCCGCAGTGTTTTCGTTGTCTTCATCGCCGATCAGCAACCGGCCAGTTCCAACAGCCGACTCCACAACACCATTGACGATGAACGATCCCGCGACGTCTTTGCCGACTCCGGTCTCGGTGCCGTCAAATCCAAGCGCCGTCAACGCCGTACCGCTCAACTGCTCGACTTTTGAATTGCTACCATAGCTTTCAGAAGTAATCTCAAGTTTCGAACCTTCCACCGAGACGGTCACATCTCGATTCGCCAATTCAGATGAAGAGTTAATGATCGACTGAAGATGGCTGGCAAGTTCCTCTTGGGTGTAAGTCCCTTGAGTCAACGTCAAGGATTCGCTCTCGCTTCCGTCGATTGAGATTTGGAACGAATCGTTAGTTCCGTCGATCACAACTGAGCTGGCCAGAGTGTTGGTGGCCGTTATGGCACCTCGTTCCGCGGCCTGCAAGATATCGACTTGGTAGGGTGTCGAAGTCGATTGGGTTCGGGTACTTCCCAACACAAATTCGATATTCGCATTCGAGCTGGAACCACCTAAACCAAAGAGTTTAGGAATATCCTTAGGATCGACTCCTTCAACATCTCCGCTGAGCACTGACTCTAAGCGTCCAGAATCCAAGGAAAGCTGCCCATTGGATTCGATATCGATACCAATTTGAGACAGACGATTGAGATCCGAATCGGTGCCAGCAACGGTTTCGGTCACCATCGCACTCAATTGGTTTTTCAAACTGGCAACGCTTCGATTGCCAAGCAATGGGCTGGCGTCTTGTGTTTCCGGGTTATACGCCGTCTGCTGATCGATGAAGGACATCAGCGAGTTAAACTCATCAACGAAATCATTGATCGACGTGGTGGCCTGAGTATTGTCTCGTGAAACGGTAATCAAAACATCTTTGTCTTCGTCAACCGAAACGAGATCCAAGGTAACGTTTTCGATGAGGCCTTCGATTTTGTTGGTTTCGTATTCGGCTGTAATTGCTCCAGCACCGGAACCCAACTGAACGGCGGCGTTGGTGGCTTCCTGAATGGCGACACCCGTGAAATCCGGTCGAACAATATCACCGGAAGTCGCCGCCAAATTGTTTGTCACGGTGATTTCATTCGAGGCACCGGTATGCTTTGAAGAAAGCAAGATGCGATCTGAATTGGTCGCTTGATCGTGAACGATAGCAGCGGAAATATCGTCAGACTGTTCGTTGATGGCCTGGACTAGTCCGCTCACGTTGTTGTTTGTCGAATCGACCGTGATTTCGGTTGCTGGACGGTCGCCGACTTGGAAAGAAATGGTTCCCTCGGTAATTGAAGTCGACGTACTGTCGAATCCTTGTGAGCCGATTTGGTGGGCCTTGGCGCGGGAAGTCACACGTAGGTTGTACGACCCTTCGGCGGCATTATTGCCGGGAGTCGCGACGATCAGTGACTCATCGCTGGATGTTGATGAACGAAATTCGAAAACGCTTGAGGTGCTTCGGTTGAGCTGACTCATTTTTGAGCGGAGACTTAGCAAGCGAGCTTCAACTCCAGAGAATGCCTGTTGCTGAACTTGGATCTCAGTCTTTTTCGAAGTCAATCGTTCGACTTGGGAATCTTGTAACGCAACAAGCCCCTCGATAATCGAGGCCGTATCAAGCCCACTGACTAAACCATCAATTGAAAACATGATCCTTCTTTCCTGTCAGTATTCTGATCAAATAAGCGAGTTGACGAAACGTTTTATAAAAAAAGCGACAGAAGAAGTGCCGAAGCAGCCACTCCCGTCGCTTTGTCGCGAACATTCAAAAAGAGAGGTCTCAAAATTAACCCAGCAAGGATAGGATCAACTGTGAAGACTGGTTCGCATTCGACAAGACAGATGTTCCAGCCTGAACCAATACCTGGCTGTTAGTAAATTCGGAAATTTCTTGAGCGAAGTCGGTGTCACGAATGACTGACTCTGCATTAACTGTGTTTTCCAAAGTCGTTCGCATGTTGTTTGCGGTCGACTCAAGAGTGTTACCTTGGAATGCTCCAAGTGTTCCACGCAAGTTAGAAATTTCGT
>CAZPTT010000213.1:0-9261 GCA_964589435.1 uncultured Pirellulaceae bacterium | reverse complement strand
AAGGGTGACTGAGGGGATTCGAACCCCCGACCTCCGGAACCACAATCCGGCGCTCTAACCAACTGAGCTACAATCACCAGCTAACTGACCGACTCGGAATCGAGTGGTTCGCAGTGAGGCGAAATTTTAAACTCGCCCTGAAATACGGTCAACGCATTCTACCCATTCTCGGCAAATTTTGTGACTAATACGGGAACTGGTCAGTGATTTTTTCATTGGATAAATCGACCAAGAATTTCCCAAGCCGTTCAACCAGTACTTTCATCATCTTTTCACCTTTTTCTGCGCTGGCGGCGTGCGGATCTGCGGCACCAGAATTGGTCGTCAGCAAATGCCATGGCCGCGTGATTGAAACCCAGCCCTTATTCAAGGCTTCCAGGTTGGTCTCGTTGGTCGCGCCTTCATCGGCAGCCAAAGTTCCGTCTTCGTTCTGCGCGACAAGCTCCGGAAAGTAAGCCAGTCCAAACGATGTCTCCATCTCGCCGGCATGATCTTCCTTCTTCTCGAAGATCTCGAAGTAAACGTCTTCGATTGATTGATACCAATTACACAGAAATAAATGAGCCTCCGATTTACCGGACATCTCTCGCAGGAAAGGTTTCATGCCGTTGCCGCCATGGCTGTTAAGCAAAACAATCTTACGAATGCCGCTGTTGACCAGCGAGGCCATGATGTCAGAAATGACCAGGTTCAGCGTCGAAGGGTTTAAGTTGATCGCCAGTGGAAATTCTCTCAAGTTCGTTTCTGTTCCAAACGGAATCGTCGGCAGCAAGGTGACTTTCGCGCCAGCGTTGTGTGCGGCTTCGCAAATTTTGTCGCCGACGATCGTGGCTTCAAAAACATCGGTGCCATAAGGCAAGTGCAAGTTATGAGGTTCGGTGGCACCCAGCGGGAGCACAGCAACTTCGTATTGTTGCTCCTTAATGTAGGCGTAATTTTGATCAGCAAGAATCCAGGGTTTCATAGCGACAACTTAGAATGAGTTTCAGGTATTGAGTTTCAAATCAGATCCACCGGAACTAAATGTTCTCCAGTAAGAGCTTCATCGTCACTTCGTAATGGTGAGATTGGGCAACCGTTGTTTCAGCCGTGCAATCCCAGCATCGGTGACTTTCGAACGGCTAACATCCAACGATCGCAAGTTTGGTAATTTTTCCAATGCGACAAGGCCGGCGTCAGTGATTTGTGTTGCCGTCAATCGCAATGAGGTCAGGCTTTGCAAACCAACCAACTCGACCAATTGCGGATCAACAACGGACGAGCCACTTAGATCAAGCTCGTCAAGTTTAGGAAAAATTGCACAGGCTTTTAACGAACCACGTTCCAATCGGCTTTCGGTGAAAAAGAGTTGGTTTAGCTGTTTGCAATTCGCGAGTCGAGCAATTCCAGTCGCGGTAATTGTGTTGTTGGACAAATCGATCCAGTTCAGATTGTGGCATTCACCCAACGCCTTGAATCCATCTTCATCAATTTTGGCACCGGCCAGCGACATCTCAGTTCGAGTCAATGGCAGACTCAAGAACTTGGCAACTTGGTCGCCATCGACTCGAAGGAAGTTTCGATAATTCTGATCAAGCTCTTCGTAAGAGTAGCCCATGATCGTTTCGAACGTCTTGGCTTTGATTTTGCGACCGGCAAAAATGATCTTCAGGAACTCGGTCAGCTTCGGTTCCATCGCGCCCTGGTCACCATTCATCAGCATATCCGTCAGTCCCGCGAACACGCTGTATAGCCGTCTGATTTCCTGATGCTGCTGCAAATCTTTTCGGCCAAGTTCGGAAATCTCTTGGGTAGAGACGGGAAAATTCTCCAGAAACATTCTTACTCGCGCATGCTGAATTCGCCGCGCTTCGAATCCGCCCAATGTTACATAGTCGCCAAAGTCGGAAAGTGATTCGAAGTAAGTCGCGATGCCCTCATCGAGCCAGATGAAATGATCTTCAAACGGAGAGCGGCCGGTTTTGATCGATTCACGAAATAGCTGGTGTGTTAGTTCGTGCCGCCAAGTGTCTTCGACGGAGCGATCGGGGTCGTCATAAAAATACGAAATGCGTTGAAAGTAGTATCCGGTTGATTGCTCGATTCCAGGCACGAAATTGGATAGCCCGCCGGTGTAATCATTTCTGTTTTTGAAAAACACGACACGGAACTTTTTGCGTGAGTGTCGGTACGAAGACTTGCCATCGATCCAGCGTTGGAGAACCGACGCGCTACTCCAGTATTCAAAAAAGACTTGTCTCCAAACCGCATGCCAGCGTTCCAGTTTCTCGGCCAGGTATCGAGTTTGTGCTTCGCTGGCGTTGGACTCGATGGAGAAATTTGGCGTCGTCACAACAATGTAGCTTTTCGCTGGCCATCGAAGCGTGTCGTGATTTCGCGCGCCCGGTCGAACTTTGATTCGGTCTGGTGCGACTCGCCAACCTTCATCGGTCTTGATGTGACCGAGAATCTTGCGAACTTGTTCGTGATCGCTGTTGAAGTAGAGGACTTCATTGAGCAACTGAAACGCGGAGTTTCCCGCGCCGGCTTGGGTTGCCCGTTTGGCAAGTTCGAAAATTCGCTCGGCTTGCCAGTTTCTCACCTCGTTGATTTTCGTCAGCCATTGGCCGTGGACCCCCTCAGGGCTCACCGGCATCGCATCCTCTGATGGAATGAAGATGTACTGCCGGTTGAGATCTCTTGGACGATGCAACGAAAACGTCTGCTCGACTTGCTGTTGGATATCGTTGTCCCGACACCAAGCCGCAATGTCTTCCAGTCGGTTTGCCAGTTCGCCTTCAAGAGCTTGCCGCTCAATTCGCCAGTTGACGGAAGCGGTCGCTTCTTCGGCGTTTATCTTTCCAGCGGCAGTTTTGACGCTCGCAATTTTGGCGGTTGCAGTTTTGTCACTCAAAGTCTTGGCACTCTGAGCCAATGACTTGGAAGGCGCGGAAAGCACGGAAGGCGCCGTGACCAAAACCAAGAGTAAAAGCCATGAGTTGAAGATGCGCATCGTTTTCCAGTCGTTTAGGTTTCGCCCCGGCTGTCGCTCGTGGTTCGTCAACGTTGAGTTGACAAGTTCTTCAGGGTGCCATGCCCTCGCTTGCGTGGGCATGCTCTTGCAAGCTTATAAGCGAGAGCATGACACCAGTCATTTCGGGTTTGGCAGGCACAAAATTTGACAGACCACAAGCCTCTATTTTAGCTACAGCAAAGTATCGAGTTCATCGACTAATTCAGCAAAACGCTTCAATGCGGTGTCAACGGGTTCCGGTTTTTCCAAATCGACACCCGCGTCGCGAAGTAGATCCAATGGGTATTTCGAACATCCACCTTTGAGGAAGCTCATGTAGTCATTGAGTTCCGCTTCACCACCGTTGAGTACTCGTTGGCTGAGGGCGATTGCTGCCGACAATCCG
This sequence comes from uncultured Pirellulaceae bacterium, assembly GCA_964589435.1. GTDB lineage: Bacteria > Planctomycetota > Planctomycetia > Pirellulales > Pirellulaceae > Mariniblastus. The sequence continues at coordinate 5,863 of CAZPTT010000213.1, read as the reverse complement.
GTCGCGTACTTGTAGACATAAAATGCACGATAGAAGTGAGGAATGCGCAAGCACTCCAATGAGAGTTCTTCGTCGATGGCAAACTCCGGCCCAAAATAGTCAGCCAACAATTTTCCATAAGTCGACTTGAGTGCATCGACCGTCAGCGGCTCTCCTGCTTCGGCCATCGCGTGAGTGATCTTTTCAAATTCGGCGAACATTGTCTGGCGAATGATCGTTCCGCGAATTCCGTCGATTTCGTTGTTGATCAGATAAGCCTTCAGGCGATCATCCTCAGCATTTTCCAGCATGTGCCGAGTCAACAACTGCTCGTTAAAAGTACTAGCGACCTCCGCCACGAAAATCGTGTAATTGTAATATTCGTACGGCTGGTTCTTGGTCGAATAATATGAATGCATCGAGTGGCCAGCTTCGTGAGTCAACGTAAACACGTCGTTGAGAACTTTTGGTTTGTAGTTCATCAAGATGTACGGCTCGCCGTCGAACGTTCCGCAGCTAAACGCGCCGCTTTGCTTACCGGCATTGGGATATCGGTCACACCAACGGCCGGCCAAGCCGCCGCGAAGTACATCGCAATACTCGCTGCCCAGAGGAGCCAGCGAGTCGCAGACGACATCAACGGCTTTATCCCAACTGTGTTCGACTTCGATATCGCTGAGGATTGGAACGTATGTGTCGTAGTGATGAACTTCGTCGAGGTTCATCTTGCGTTTGCGAAGATCGTAATACTTGAATAGGGCAGGGAGGTTGGTGCGCACAGCGTCGATCAAGCTGTCGTAGACCGTCTGAGGAACATTGTCACTGTAGAGCGCTGAATGAAGGGCGCTGTCGTAGCCCCGCGCGCGAGCGTAGTAAATGTCTTTCTGAATTGAGCCCGACAGGATCGCCGCCAGCGAGTTTTCATGAGCCGTAAACTGTTCGTAGAACTGATGGAACGAATTCTTGCGAACGTCGCGGTCTGGCGAAATCAGAAATTGCGAAAACGTACTGGGTGAGAGTTCAACCTCTTCGCCTTTCTCGTTTTTAAGGCTGCCAAATTTCAGATCAGAGTCATGCAGTTGGCGGAAGATCTTGGATGTCGCGCCAGCCATTTCGCCTTGCATTGCTAAGAGCTGCTCTTCTTTTTCGCCTAACGTGAATGGCTTATAACGAGCCAAACGCTCAATCATCAGCTTGTAGAGTTTCAGTTCTGGCTGAGCCAGAAACGTTTCCATCGTTTTGTCATCGATCGCCAAGAGTTCCGGTCGAATGTAGCTGGAGGCCTCTCCGGCGCGCGTCGCAACGTTTTGGAAACGTCCGATCATCCGCTGGTAGTCGCTGTTGGTTTGGTCTTCCGTGGTGCGCAGAAATGCGTAAGTGCCCAAACGTTCAGCTTGCCGATCGGCCTCGCTATCAAACTTCAAGCATGCGGCCAGCTCAGCCGCACTATTGCCCAGAGTGCCTTTGAATTGGGCGTAGCCGTCAATGCATTTTTCAAATTCAATAAACGCTTTTTCCCAAGCATCATTGTTTGCAAACAAAGCTTCAAGATCCCAGGTGTCGGCCGGTTTGACTTCGCTTCGTTCAGGAAGTTTGACGATCGTGGCAGTACTCATTGGAAATCTCGTTTTCGATGTTGTTCGATGGAAACTTGATATGTCAGGTTAAGAATCGCTTTGGTCGAACCAGATTATAGAGGAATTGCCCGAATGGGAGAACCGAAATTGGTGGCTTGCTCGTGACGTGTTTTGGAACGCCGACGTCTGCTGGCTACTGGCAATACCGTTCGATCATTCGTTTCAACGGTGTGATTTTTCCGTTGGGATCGCGACCGATGTTAGGAGCTCAATGAGCTAATTCGCTCAATCATCTTTTGGAATTCGAGTTCCCACGCAACATTATCAGTCGCGCGGTATCTGGAGAATTTGAAATTGGGATAAGACTTGATCTTCTTCCCGACAAGCAACTGTTTTAGAAGCTTGCCGACGGCTGTTCCCAAGCCGATTGGAACCGCATTGCCGACTTGCTTGTACTGCTGGATCAACGGGCCAGCCAATTGCCAGGCGTCAGGGAATTGTTGTAGTCGTTTGTATTCCTGAATCGAAAGCGGCCGGTTGGATCTAGGGTGAGCCAGATCGGTAGCGGGCATGGCTGGATGGGTGACAAGAGTCGGAGCCGGTTTGCTCCAGCTCAGCCGCCGATAGAACCCCGTTTTGCCACCACCAGAAAAGTAGGATTTCCCCATGGCCTCTCGCTGAGCCTTGGTCGGCAAGTTTCGCCAGTTTTGTCCTGCCTTTAGCATTCGATAAAACTTCAAACGTTTTTCTGGGAAGTTGACGTGGTCGTGTTTTTTGATTCCTTGGGTTGCCTCGCGAAATGTAATCCAAGGCGGCAATCGAAACACTTCATCATCAGAGTGAGTCGGCGTCAAAAATGGGGGCGGAGTTTTTCCGTCACGAGAGCAAATGATGATCACTCGTTCACGGATCTGAGGTGTTCCAAAGTTGGCTGAGTTGTAAAGATTGAACGAAAATTGGTAGCCCGATTTTTTCAATAGCGCCAGAATGAAATTCAGCGCACCACCTTTCAATTCATCAACGGCGAGGTCTGGGAAGGCGGCCGACCGCTGGTTGTGAGGGCGGTGGGTGAGAGGGCAAGACAATAGGCCGCGAACGTTCTCAATGACGATGAATTTCGGTTTCAGTTCAATCGCAAGTTCGATGTACTTGAGAAATACATTGCCGCGTTGATCTTGCAAGCCCTGACGTTTGCCGGCCGTACTGAATGCTTGACAAGGCGGACCACCAACGACGAGATCAATATCGTCTCGCTTGGAAAGCCCCGCCGTGTTCAAAATCTTATTTTTTGAGCAGTCATTGATATCTCCGATCAACGCCACATTGGGTCGGTTTAAGAGGATTGTCTGACGGCAGAACTTGTCTGATTCACATGCGAGGCGAACATCGAAACCAGCCTTCTGCAGCCCCAAGTCCATTCCCATCGCACCCGAGAAAAAACTGAGTGCGATTGGTCGACTGCGTCGGTTGGGCGATCGTTTCGTTTTTTGTGACGAAGGTTGGTCTTGAATCGACGGCATGGAACGCGAGTCCAAGTAGTTTCGGACTTGTGATTCATCCAGCATCCACGACCCTCCAAACTTCTCGGCAGGTAGCTTGCCAGATCGGCACATCGTGCGGACACGTTGGTCACTCAGTTTGAGGATGTCGGCGGCTTGGCCAATGGTAATCAAGGGTACCGTCCATGGCGGCTGTTTGCGAAATGAGAATTTGTCCCTTTTCTAGATCCGAAAGGGGAGTTTGTCAAAGCGGCTGAATGTCAAGTTCGCCCTGACTACCACTTCGTTGGCAAAACTTCCGCCGCAGTGGAATTTTCGCGCTGAGTTTGCCCTCAATAGCACGCCAAGACCCAATCTGCACGGCAGCTAGGGAGTTCGTCGCGGTAGCGACCTTTCACGGATAACCACGGGTTTTCAACCCGTGGTGTCAGGGCGCGGGTCAAACCGGCCACACGTTTGCGGGTTCGAAGCGGCCACTCGATTCGACGTAAGTCTTGTAACTTTTTTGTCAAACGCCCCCATAGCTGGGCGCGGGGCATTCGAAAAAAAAGTTACGTCATTTGGGGTGGCAGAAATAACCCGCAACTTCGTGGCCGCAATCAACCCGCAAACTGACACCGTGGTTAAAGGTGTCTCAAATGGTTCGTCGCGTAGCGACCGATTACTAATTTAACTCAAACGTCGAGTGAACGAGTTCCAGTAATTGCGACGACGAAAACATGTCTTCGAACGAACTTTTTCTTCAGGTGTTTTTTACCCGACTCTACTTGGATTTGCCTCCGCTACTTCCTAGTTGTGGAGTTCGTCGCGTAGCGACCGTTCACGGATAGCCACGGGTTTTCAACCCGTGGTCATCGATGTCCCAAATAATTCGTCGCGTAGCGACCGATTACTAATCGAAAACGTAATTGGGATCGAAATCTATTTCGTGTTTGCCTAACAGCTCAACCAGTTCCTCTTCAAACGTTTTTATTCGGTGATGATCTCGCTGGTGGGAGATGTATCGAATGACTTCCGGGGCAACCGATTTGCTTACTGAAAAAGCCGCATATCCAACTTGCCAAGCGAACTTTTTTCCGATCAATCCAGACTGTTGGATCACGTTCGATGAACCGCCTTTCAATCGTTTCATCGCCTCGGAAACCGACAGCGTTTTCGGAATCTCGATCAAAACGTGAATGTGATTCTCGATTCCACCAGCTTTTTTGACAAACATTTCATGTGTCTTTGCCGCTTCCGATACGATGGCCCATATTTTCGATTCGACGTTCGGTTGGATTAGGCCTTTTCGATTTTTGGTGCTCCAAACGCAATGGTAAAGCAAATGGGTGAAAGTGTTCGCCATTTTTGTTACCTCTGGAAACGAAGTGAATTGCAATCAATCACGACGTCCTATTGTGATCGGTCGCTACGCGACGAAAAAGGGATGTTACTTCTACCACGGGTTGAAAACCCGTGGCTAACCATGACCGGTCGCTACGCGACGAAAAATAGCCCTATTTTGAAACTCTGTAGGCTATTGCCGATCGCATGCGACAAAATAAGGGCCGTGTCTTGAAACTCTTGTGATCGGTCGCTACGCGACGAGAAAGGGATGGTGCTGCTACCACGGGTTGAAAACCCGTGGCTAACCATGAACGGTCGCTACGCGACGAAAAATAGCCATATCCTGAAACTACCATAACCGGTCGCTACGCGACGAAAAGTTTCGCGACAAAAAATAGGCGTATTTTGAAACTCTGTAGCTATAACGGATCGCTTGCGATGAAAAAATAGCCATGTCTTGAAACTCTGAGGCTAGCCATAATCAGTCGTTACGCGACGAGGAAACTGGCTTTGTTGATTCATGCTTAGCGTCTTTGCCTAAAGCACCTGATCATGAGTTGCAGCTCTTGAAAATGCAGCCGTCGCGTAGCGACCGCTCAGAATGGCCATGGGTTTTAGTCTTAGTTCTTTTTTGCCCCACAGATGTCAGTTCAAGACAGGATTCGTCGCGTAGCGACCGTTCACGGATAGCCACGGGTTTTCAACCCGTGGTAAATAGATTGCCAAGGGGATTCGTCGCGTAGCGACCGATCATTACTCGAAAACGTATTGGGAGTCGAAACCAATTTCGTGTTTGCCTAACAGCTCAACCAGTTCCTCGTCAAACGTTTCTGTTTGATGAAGATCTCGTTGGCGGACGGTTAGCAATTTGTTTCCTGCGGTTCGATTGGTGTTCGGATTCCATAGCCGCCTGCACGAGCGATAAAACGCTGCTACTTCAGTTCAACCAGATTCTTGAAATCACTTGGCACGTAGAAACTGCCCGCTGTCGTTTGTTGGGGCGATTGCTCGGCGAGCGTTTTTTCGAAATCTTCTAAAGACAATGTGCCATCGAAGTACTCTTTGAAAGCACTCGTGATCGCGATTACCTGATCGGGAGTTTGATGAACAAACTCCAAGCGGAAATTTGCGATTCCAGCGTTCGTCCAAAGTGCCAATGACTGCGGATCGACTTGGGCTTCGGCACCAAAAACGGTGTTGCGGCAGCCGACGTCAGCCATGACTGGATGAGCGCGGCCTTGACTGTCGCGAACAGCAATTTGATGCTTTTCGCAGGGATGGCCGCAGTTCGTATTGTCCGTACCTTCCGAAAGGAATCGGCAGAATACACAGTGTTCAGTATGAAACACGGGAAGATGGGAGTACGCGATGATTTCTAAATTGGCGGCGGGAACCAGTTGAGTCAGATCCGCGATCTGTTCCGAATTCAAATCGTAAGTCGGCGTGATTCTTGCCAGCCCCATGTCCAAATAGGTTTGACAG
>CAZPTT010000212.1:0-9316 GCA_964589435.1 uncultured Pirellulaceae bacterium | reverse complement strand
GCTACTCAGATCCTGAACTGGGTTCACGGCTGGGCAGTTCTTCTAACTGTTCCCTCAGTTCCGCGATGGGGATGATGGCCGTTTCGGGCAACGGCTGGTTGAATTCCGGATCGCGTAAGCTGCCAGGCAGGTCGTTTTGCTCGACTTCGTTCTCCAACGCAGCCAACCAAGCCGGCAGGTCGATTCCGACTCCCATCGTCGTTCGAGAGAATGCTTGTGATTCATGTTGTAGCAATTCAAACGCGCGACGCGATTGTTTGGTGTGCGGGTCTTTCATCGCCGGCTCAACCAACGCCTTGAGTCGATCGATTTGCATTTGATGACCGAAACGACCTTCAAGGCGTCTGCCTACCGATTCCATTCGCATTGAATATTTGTTGCGAAGCGTTTCCAATTTATCGAGATACTTCGTTGCTTCGGGGCCAACCCGTTCTGTCAGAGAACGCCGCCACATGCGAGCAACGCTGTTTTCTTGATCATTGACCAGAATGCGATGAGCCCAAATGACAGGCTTCAAATTCCAGCACACTCGATCGTAGCGACTACGTAAACGAAGGAAATCCAGAAACGAATGCAGCGATTCACCGTGGTCGGATTGGGTGGTTGTCGTGTTGTAATCGCGATACTCATTGTAGTTTTCGATCACACTCTCAAGGACAAGCGTCAAGTAACGAACGGCCTTTTGCCGTGGAATGCCTTTATCTAATTCGTCAAACAAGCGTAAGTCGGGGAGGTTCGGCGATTGTTGGACTTGGGTTAGCCAGTGGTCGACGCCTTGATGCAAAATCGCTCGGATGTTGGCGAGATGTAAAAAGTGCTGCGTGAAAAAACCATTGCCATAGGTTTCGATAAATTCAACCAATCGCTCCCACGAATTTTTATCATTCACTTTCTCCAACACGCTCAAGCGAAGCGTTCGGCTATGGTCTAGCCACAGAATCAACATTGATTCAGTTAGCATTTCAATGCACTCGAATAATACGTCGCGAGCTTCGGCATTGATCTTCTTCTCGTCGAGTTCACCTTCGGCGCGCCGTTGGGCTTTGAGTTGTCCCGTTGACTGAACCAGCGTATGAACCATGGATGAATAGGCGACTTCGAAGATTTCATCGAATTCGGTGACGGCTCCCTGCCCAATTGGGTTGTTCCTTTCCATCGCCAACGCAGTTTTGGTCAACTCGTGTGTCGAAACAAGCAAGCCAATGGACGGCAAATGTTGCATCAAATCCAAGATGGCAATTTGTAAGATCCTGGCTTTGACGATCGCCTGCGGGTCACCACCTTTGGAGATCGGAACGTAGAGTAACGATTGGTCGTGCAGATGTTCCGTCAGTCGGTCGAAGTTCTCGCTGACGAGTTTAGGGTTCCGCAACAAGATGGCGGCAAAGACGGCGACGAGCGGCTCTGTGCCATTGGTTTCTTCCGCCAATTCGTCGGGCGTTTCAGATTCGTCACTGCCTCGCGCCAGAGATTTATCGTCAAGCAAAAAGTCGATCGAGCGAATGACGGCCAACAGTACGCGAACAGCGTTTTCGGTCTCGATGCAAGTCAAAATGGTTTGATCCAGCATTGTATCTTTGTAAAGCCGATGCTGGTCATAGTGAAGCATCGCTTCGTGATCCGAACCGCCGGCAGGCAGTGGATACGAATTAACTTTCTTTAGAAGGTGAGCCAGCTTTTCGCGATTGTCGCTGGCTTGCCGAACCCAGTTGCGAACGATGTCGCGTCGGTTCGAAAGTCGCTCTCGGATCTTGTCGGTTAAATCCTCTTTCTTGACCGCCGAAAGTGGAATCGTCGCTGCCACGCCCCAATAGCTGGCGATCGTACTGAGGAACTCCAACCGATCGAGGACTCGATCGACTTCCGCTTCTAACGCATCATCGGATGTCAAACTGGTTCCAAAAACATCACCGTCGACACCATCGTCGGTTGTGTCGGTGTAGATGACTTCGTCGTAGGCGGCTCCGTATATGTTTTTCTCTTCCGGATCATCTTCGTTGGCGACTTCATCCAGTTCGTCGAATCCGTGTGGGTCGTGCAGATCGGGTTCAGCCGCCCTGCCCTTTCGGTCATAGTTGAATTCCGGTACTGACCAATAGTGTTCTGCGTTTGCCTCAATGAAATCGTAGAACTTGCGAATGCGATTCCAGATCTTGTCCGGTGACTGGACGGCAATCGGTTTTGCTGGTCTCGGGGAAGGTTCATCGCTTGCGTCAGAACTAGATTCGCCTGAAAGTTCGTCGCTTAGCCCCTCTTCGTCGAGGGCAATTCCTTCCAAAGCGTTTTCGTCCTGTTCCGGGATCGGAGCCGGTTGCTGCTTGCGAAGTAAATCCTGTTGCTCATTGATCCAGCGAAAAGCCAAATCATGGAAGCTGCTGTCGCCAACCTGCAACGGAATCTGATCGGCTTGTGAAAGCCAATGGACCAAGAGCGCGGTTGACGTTTTGTGGTCGCCACGTTGCATCAATGCATCGATCACTAACGCATAGGCTTTGGGCGAATCGAACATTTCTGCATGCTGAGCCCAAAACTCGATATCGCCGGTGGCCGCGCCGCCTTTGTGCCAAAGGTTGAGAGCTTGCGCAACCAATTCGGCGGCTTGAAAAATATCGTCTGCATCCACGGCATCGACCGCCATGACTTCGTGCGCCGCGAACTGCCGCCACCAATTGACGATCGACAAAAACTCTTTCCGAATGGCGGCACACATGTCGAGCCGATCGCAGGCGGCGGCTTCGCTCCACAGCCTCGAGCAATAGGCGAAAATCCGATCCATCATGTCGACCAAGTCAAAGACTCGGTGATCGCGAACTGAGTTTTCTACCGCAGGAAAAAGGCTGTAGTTGGCATCGAAGCCCAAAATGTTCCACGGATCAACGATCGCTCCGCAATGGATCCCTCGCTTCAACCGCCTCATCGCCGCTGGAATCGCCTCGAAAGCTTCATCCAATTCGCCGCGCTCGGTGGCCTGTGTCGCCGCGTTGAGCAGGCAATCGATCTGGCAGTTAATTCTCGCAGCGGCCACCGGAACAATTTGCGACTGCTTTTCAGCGGCTTCCGGATAACCCATACGGGCGAAAATGGACGCCAAACGACAGTTAACTAATTGAGATGCACGCCGTTGAGCCAATCGCGCATTCAAATCCTGTCGAACCGCTCCAAAAGGTTGACGCCGAGTCTCAGATTCCGATTCCAAACGCGCTAAATGTTCTGCCGGAAACTTGCGAAGCCACTCTTTATAAAATTGATCTCGGTAGCCAGCGATGACCGGCAGAAGGTCGCTTAGTGTGGTGTTGGAGTCGTAAGCTCCCGGCCCGCAACCCGATATGCCAGCCGCCATCAGCATCGTACCCGCCAGAACCGCTGCCGCTTCCATTAAGTACTCTTGGCGAGTGTTGGTGCCGTTCTCGCCGCCGGTGTCGTTGGCTGGGATCTCGTTAGAACGTTCCAGCAACGAATCAAGCGTGACTTGGTGGATGATGAAGCGACGAAAGAAGCCGGAGCCATCGATCCAGTTTTCATCCCATTGCCCGAAGTGATGGTTGGGGCGTTTATTGATCGGGTGATCAAAATCGAATGCTCTGGGGTCAATCGCCAACTCGTCAAGCTTCTCCGGATCGAAGTTGGCCGTTCGAAGAATGTGTGGATCGGTTTCTTGCAGGATTTCGAGTGCATGCTCGATGAGCGATTGGTAGCGTCCAGCCGCGACACCAGCGCCTTTGATGAACACCGGAATGGGGCGGATCCATTCGTGATCGTAAGGCTCAATTTTTTGCGACTCGAGGGCAGCGACGGGACGATGACCGATGAAATCATTCAGTTTGGAAACGGCTTGATTGACAATTTCTTTTTCGCGATCCCATGGCGAGCCCTGTTGCAAGACAGCTTCGAAAGCTCTGCCAACAAAAAACGAATTGAACAGCAGTTCGTCACATTGATGGAACAGGAGATCCCGATGGTGCTTCCGGTATGACGAAAGAAGTTTACCCAACGTCAGTTCGAGAACCGCTTGGGCTTGTTCGACATCGCGAAACGCGTCGTTGGATTTGGTTAGCTCTTCCAGGCGAGATTTCAGTTGTTGATGAACCTTCATCGCCGTCTGCTCGACTTTGGATGCAGCAAGACTATCGGCAGCGCGGGAGGGCTTGGCCTCGACCAGATCCGAAGAGTAAACCGAGAACAGCAGGTTCAGGTTGGAGAAAAAAGCTGAATCGTGATTGCCGGACGAAAAATTCAGATAACCAAGGATCTGATCCATCGCGGTCAAGATCGGCTGTTCAGGTTCGGGCAATCCCATCAAATTCTAGGGCTTTCAAAGCGAGATCGGATGTGAGGATTCTCAACGAAGAAAATTCGGCTGGTCAGCGAACGAAAACCACCGCCAGTTCAGGCTGTTGGGAACGTTGCATCCCAGCAGCCAATCTTTAGAGACAATCGTAAAAATACGAACGATTTTGGTCTAGTGGTTGAGGCAAGAGGGTGGGCCGAATTGACGTCGCGCGAAAGTCTTGCGAGGTCGCGTTTTAAACGAACAGGCCGCAAAGACGGGTTTTCTCTAACGAAGGCTGACCTCTCGTTGAGGAAGTGATGCAAAACTCCTGTTCGGATTCTTTTGATTGCTCCAATCCCGAGGGCTTTTTAAGACTGACAGGATAGGAAAACCCATAAATTCCGAATATATCGAGAGTGAGCCTTGGTAGAATGGGGGATCAAGGTTTGAATGGGATATATCCATCCAGTTGGTTCAGTTGAGACGAATTCTATGCCGGACGTAAAACAAGTTTCTATTCTCGAAACAATAATCTCGATTTCCAAAGCCCGCTTCGCAGCGGCGATGGCTGTGATGGTTTTCTGCGCAAGTTTGACGCAAACCGGTTGGGCGACGGATGGAATCGCATCCAACGCGGTCATTCATAAAGCCGGTTTGACCGTCGATTGGTTTACCAACGCGGGTGACGGCAGCGATGGTTCGATTGTCGATTGGGATCTTAACGTTAATGAAGACAAGGCGACGACTTACTTCGTCCTTGAATCCGGAAACTACCGAGAGGTCATTTCTCAACACACAATCAGTCCCTATGGCACGCCATACGGTTTAGATGGAGCCGTTGGGTACATTGAAGACCGCCAAGAAATCCTGATGGCTGAATTGAAAAACCAAGGCATTGAAGATCCTGAAATTACGATTGATCAATTCAGTTTACCCGAGTCAACGATTTACACTTTGACGCGAGAAGGACAAGTCAGCGCCATCGATGCTGATTCCGGTAAGTTGAAATGGAAATCGCAGATTGGAAACTATGGAATTCCGGCTGTTGGAATTGGAGTCAGCAACGATCATGTGGCCGCCGTAAGCGGCTCGCGGATTTACCTCATGGATTCCGCTACAGGAAAAGTGCTTTGGTCGCAGATGTGCAAATTCGCAGTCAGTGCCGCTCCAGCCGTTTCCACGGACAGTATTTATGTGCCGCTTTCGAGCGATCGAATGCAGGCGTTTCCATTTGAAGCCGAAGGCCTCGGCTCGTTTACTTTCGTGTCCAAAGGAATTGGTTCCGGTCGCCCCATTATTACAGACAAGACCGTTTCTTGGCCGACAAGCAATGGCGATCTGAATGTTGCCGCTCGGTACGGCAAAAACAAAAAATCGGTTTCATACCGACTCAGCTCCGACAACGCGATCGTGAGTCCACCTACCTACAAGTCGGGAATTCTATTCGTTACATCGCTTGATGGTTTCGTCTACGCGATCGACGAAGAAGAAGGTTCGATTAAGTGGGAGATTTCAACAGGAGCCGGAATCACACAGTCAGCGATTCCGATTGGCGACAGTGTTTACGTTGTTTCAAGCAATGGAAAATTGTTCCGCATGGATGCCAAGACAGGAGATCCTGTTTGGGACAATCCAATCGAAAATGTCGCGAAGTATCTTGGCTCAGGAAAGTCCAATCTGTATTTCACTGACGGCTATGGCCAGCTAATTGTTGTCAACGCCGACTCGGGCGCGATCACAAGCCGCGTCGATGCAGGTGAAATCGCATACGCGATTCCGAATCAACTGACCGACCGGCTCTATATCGGAACGAAGTCAGGAACGGTTCAATGCTTGAGAGAAGTCGCCAGCAAAGTGCCCTATTTCCACGCCGGAGAAATCACTGATTCAGCGTCTCGCTCTGAACCGATTGCCTCTGCCGATGACGCAATGTCCGAAGAAGACAGCGATGCCATTGGCGAAGCAGACGTTGACCCATTCAAAGTTATCGGCAGCGACGATCCAGAAGAGGAAGAGGAAATGTCTGAAGAAGAGGATCCTTTCAAGCCAAAAGGTGGCGGCGGATTCTAGGACTCTTTCGGAAGCCATCCCCAACGGCTTGGCTTAAAAAAACAAACATCAATACTGCGGCAGGTTGTTTTCAATTTGTCGCAGTTTTTGTTTGACCGGTTGACGTCTGTCCACGAGTTTGAACAATTCCTTGGTTGCGGCGCGACCTCATTAACGCATGCTCTGCCATGATTCGCGCGAAACGATCGTTCTCTGCAACACAAGCGAATTCATGGACTCCCCCACAATCAAACGTGCGCTAATCAGCGTCAGTAACAAACTAGGTATCGTCGATTTTGCACGTGGACTCGTCGACCAGGGAGTCGAGATTTATAGCACTGGGGGGACTCGTCGCCATCTCGAAGACAGTGGAGTCACGGTGATCGATGTCGCCAAGTACACGCAGTTTCCAGAGATGATGGATGGGCGAGTGAAAACTCTTCATCCGAAAATTTTCGCGGGTATTCTCTGCCGGCATAATCTCGAGTCGGACCAGGCGTCGCTTACCGAGCACGACATTCTTACCTTTGAATTGGTTGTCGTAAATTTATACCCATTCGCCGCAACGATCGCCCGTCCCAATATCTTGCAGCACGAAGCCATCGAGCAAATCGATATCGGAGGGCCAAGCCTAATCAGAGCGGCTGCCAAGAATAGTGATTTTGTCACGGTTGTTTCTGATCCCAGCCAATACAGTGCGGTGCTGGATGAAATCAAAACAGATGGCTCGACGACGAACGGGACTCGCCGGCAACTGATGGCTCAGGCTTTTCAGCACACTGCCAGCTATGACAAAACAATCTCGGAGTATTTTTCCGGACAGAACGAAGGCGAGAATTTTCCTGGCACTTTACAGCTGACTTTCAATCGTCGTGACAATTTGCGCTACGGAGAAAACGGTCATCAAAAAGCCGCGCTCTATGGCGCGGAAAGTTGTCGTGAAGCAAACGTCGTCAACGCGCGACAGCTAAACGGCAAACAACTTTCCTATAACAACTTACTTGATCTCGACAGTGCGTTGTCGATTGTACGGTCACTCGAGGATCCTGCTTGTGCGGTGATCAAACACAACAATCCTTGCGGTGCAGGCGCCGCCGAGGATTTGCCGGAAGCCTGTCGCAAAGGCTTTGCTGGCGATCCACAAAGCGCATTTGGAAGCGTCGTCGGTCTGAACCGATCGGTAGATGAACCGACGGCAGAGTTTCTGGCCAATGGCGACTTCTTCATAGAGGCGATCGTGGCTCCAGATTTTTCGCCTACCGCGTTGAAGATTCTGAAGACGAAGCCGAAGTGGAAAAAGAATGTTCGACTGTTGAAAGTCGGTACACTATTGCCAGCAAAACCTTCTTGGGAAATTCGGCATTTGTTAGGCGGCTTGTTAGTGCAGGAGAGTGATAATCAAGCAGATGACACAAGTGTTTGGAAAGTTGCCACCGAAGCAAAGCCAGATGATTCGCTGATGCAAGAACTTCAGTTCGCTTGGGCGATGGTGCGGTTCGTGAAATCGAATGCGATTTCACTTTCCAAAGATCGCATGTTGGTGGGGGTTGGTGCGGGGCAAATGAGCCGAGTCGACGCGGTTGAAATTTCGATCAAGAAAGCCGGTGAACGGAGCAAGGGATCGATTCTCGCTTCCGACGCATTTTTTCCTTTTGCTGATTCGATCGAAGTCGCCGCCAAGGCCGGAGTGGCCGCTATTATTCAGCCCGGCGGAAGTGTCCGTGACCAAGAGGTGGTCGATGCTTGTAACCAACACAAAATTCCAATGATCTTGACCGGCAATCGTCATTTTCGCCATTAAGATCTAGCTAGGTAAGTCAACGATGAAACGCTCCGTCGCAATTCATGGTTCTACACCTGCTTTCTTGCGGTGGGCGATCTGGCACGAATGTCCGCTGCGAGACTTGGGCGTCGGTAGCCAGCATCGCAAAACGATTTTGCCAGACTCAACGTTTCGGCAACTACGCGGCTTGCGAGAGCTTTCATTAGCCACGATTGAGGATCGAATTGTCGATGGCGTCTGCCTTCATCCGGATTGGGCCGATCAGGATGCACAGACCGCGCTTGGGTTTTCAGTCGAAGAAATCGTTGAGTCGTTTGGTGGGGCTGCCGCAGTCAACCATTGCTGTCGCAGTTGTCCAGCCAACGCAGGAGCGATCAACCAATCCGGTTTGCTCGTTGGTTGTTTTGGATGGCTGCCAACTAATTTGAATTTCGATTTCGAATCAGCAATTCGTGGTCAGGCGAGCGATTCGTCGAGTGGCCCCACTTCCGATTTCGCATCACAACCGGTGAACTTAATTGAGTTGTTCGAGACCGTGATCAAAGCGACCGGTGTTGGGACTTCTTTTTCCGATTTGTTTTTGCCGACGACACCAGCTTGGTATGGAAGTTTCGCCCATCCGATTTTGTCCAACCGGCAACTTGAGTTGTTGAGTTCATTGTTTGAACGTGTATTGGTGGAATTGGACTCACACTCGGCGCCTCCCGTCAGGCTGCTGGATCTTCAGCGATTCGAGGCCGCTCTTCGCTCATGTCTTGAGGCGTCGCTACCGCTTCATGTTGAATTAATTCCGGCTGGATTTTCCGACGGTCGCACTTGGACGATTCAAAGACATTGCCAAATTTGCAAGTCTCCGCGCCAGCAGGTTGAAACTGCCTCGTCATGCCCAGCCTGTGGAGCATTCGGGCATGAGCAAAATGAAATCAAAAGCAAAGTTTTAGGCGTTCGACCTTATGTCCATTTACATGCCATCTACGGAACAGCGAAGACCAATGAGTTGTTGGAGCTGCAATCCAAAAAGTCAGGGAAGTAGTAACATTCGGGGCCTAGATTCTAGTTTTGCAAATTTTGCCCGTTGAAAACGAGCGCTACTTTTGGTTTAGTTGGCTTTGATAAATTATGGGGTGTGTAGATTCGCGTGGCCCATGAATAATTTGTTCGGTATAGCTCCGAAGGAGCGGTCGCACTTAGCTGCGGGCGGGAGCCCGCAGAGT
>CAZPTT010000211.1:0-9343 GCA_964589435.1 uncultured Pirellulaceae bacterium | reverse complement strand
ATGTAGTCCAGCCGCACTGATCGTTAAACTCGCGCGCATTTGCCGCGCGGTTTGTCCAAGAACTCGCTTGACCTTCCTTCGACACAAGCAATTGATCCTGTTGAATTGGAAAGCTCTATTCGAAGACTGGCCCAAGCCCAAGCCAAGCCGACTTTTTTGAAGGCAAGGCCTTTATGCCCGCTACGACCCCTCCAGGTACGATAAATCCGGGCGTTTTCTTCACCGCCGGCCAAATTCCCCAGAATGTGAGATCGGCAAGTTGTATTTATGCGGCGTCTGAAAAATAATTGATTATCTGGATCGGTTCCGCGCAAATTTGTGTGGAACGAGCGAAAAATCAATCCTGTTCGCAGGCAACCATGTCGAATCGCGACCTTAACTTAAACCAACGACCATCAGCACTGCTCCGCTGCTTTGCGCTGCCGGTAAAGCGAAAAAGGAAACGATGTGGATTAGGTCAGCCATGCGGATTTACGTTAGTGGAATTGTTGGTCGTGATCGCCATCATCGGGATATTGATTGCGATGTTGCTGCCTGCCATTCAGCAAGTTCGCAGCACCGCCCGGCGCATTTCTTGCGGCAACAACCTGCGGCAAATTGCGTTGGCCGTTGCTAATCACGAATCAGCCTTTGAAACCTACCCCAGCAGTTTCGATGTTCAGCCCGGCGAAACCGTTCGGGGCTCTTGGTCGATCCATGCCAAATTGTTCCCGATGATCGAACAGGGATCAGCCCACGCGAAAATTGATTTTTCGGCCGATTGGCATCAGCAAACATCATCGGGCATTCCGGCTTATGGGGCTCCCGTGTACTCCTGCCCCAGCGACCATCAAGCGGGCCAGCGATTCCGTGACGGCCAGGAATATGTTCACTCGACCAGCTACGGTTTCAATATGGGAACCTGGTTCATTTACGATCCCGTGACCGGAAGAACTGGCGACGGTGCCTATCGAGTCGGCAAAGAACTGCAGCATCAGTCATTTGTCGATGGGCTAAGCAACACACTGTCGGCCAGCGATGTCAAATCGTTTACGCCATACATTCGAAACGCCAGTTCTATCGACGAATCCTTGCCGACTTCGTCTAGCCAATTTGAAGGGCTCGCGGCGGAACAGAAACTTGGTGCGGGCCAAGCCGACAACACGGGGCATACGGTTTGGTGTGACGGCCGAGTTCATCACGCAGGATTTACGACGACGTTTCGCCCGAATACGTTCGTCGCCTACACGACCGATGGGAGGACTTACGATATCGATTTCAACTCCCAACAAGAAGGACGGGATTTAGCCCGCCCAACATTCGCGGCCGTAACGGCTCGCTCTTATCACCCCTCTGGAATTAATGCGGCCCGCATGGATGGATCGGTGGGATTCATTTCTGACAACATCGATTGGCAAGTTTGGCAGGCATTGGGAACAGCTAACGGGAAAGAGTCACTGACTGCCTTGCCTTAGTTTTAGGGATGCGAAAAAAGGGACGCGAAAAAAACAACTTCGGCAAACCTTTCCATTGAACGTTATTGCGGCTCAACGAATCAAACGAAATCCGGAAGTTACTCTCTCGTCATCCTTGGTTTTGTGATTCGTCATCTTTGGTTTAGTGATTCGTCATCTTTGGTTTAGTGATTCGATAACTCTTACAGTTCGCGAAACTAAAATAAACGGGTGCCATGCTCTCGCTTGCGTGAGCATGCCTTGGAGAACCAGTGGCCAACGCACTGATCAATGGTCTACCTCAGTGCCCCTCTCGTAAAGGCTTTATTCCGCTGCGTCGATGATTCGTGAAGCCAGTTCATTGATTTTCCCGATGCTTCGCCAGTTTCTTGTTGAGCAAACGATACCTAACTCTTTCTCGAAGAAGTTGTTTGTCAGTTTTGTCTTGGAGGCTCCGTTGGGGCAATAGAGGTAGATGTCGGAACCGACAACTTTGAAGTGATCGCAATCGGCGGATGGATCAGAAAGTTGAGCCAGCTTCGTTTTTGCAGGTTTCTTGGCAAGGAACGCAACGGAGAGGAATTGCTCGTCGAATCTTGAGTCACCAGCCCATGGATTGTTATCGGGAACTGCCGCAAAAGCAGATGAAGAACGAATGACTACTGGAACATCCAATTGAAAATGCTTTTGAATGAGGCCAGTGAATGCGTCCGAAATTTTGTTCGTCGATTTCGTTTGCGATTCGAAAACCACATTGCCGCTTTGAATGTACGTTTGAACGTTGGCAAATCCATCGGCTTCGAGAGCCGCTCGCAGCTCCGCCATTTTCAGCTTGTTGTGTCCACCAACATTGATTCCTCGCAGGATCGCAATGAATAGGTTTGATTGTTGTTTCGAAGGCATCGCTTTGGCATTCATTTTAACGGTCGTTGACTGGCTATTCGTTGGGCTGCTGAGAATAACTGCTTCGACAGATCATTGTCGGATGAATTCACAAGAGTCGGCAAGTTGGCAAGTCGAGGCCGTATTTTCCGCACCATGATGCCAAGTTGATTGTTGTTTGAATCTTCGGCAGGGAAACTAGTCCTTTTTCAAGTCTTGAGATGCCCGCCCGATGCAGAATCTGGATTTCGAAGTACAATTGAGGCTGTCGCGTGTCGAGTTTCCCAGAGCAGTATTTGAGGCGAAAACGGAGAGTCAAAGATGCCAGTAGTCATTGGTTGCCCCAAATGCAAAACCAAGTACAAATTGCCCGACGGATCGCTTGGAAAAAAAATCAAATGTAAAGCCTGTGGTGCCAGCTTTCAAACGAAAGCGCCCTCGGCGACGCCTGCCCCAGCTCGCCCCTCGGCTTCTTCAGAAGATCTTGCTCGCTTTGGCTTGGACAAATTGAAGCAGCAGCCTGACCTGTTCGCGGCAACTCCTCAGGCTCCTCGCAAAGACATCTTGGGTAACTTGGCGGCCGACCCCGGGTTTGCGGAAGTAGATTTTGAGGGGGACGAAGTCGAGTCCGTTCGCAACACCGAGGGTGCCGAACTGTTTCCCAATCATGCTTTGGATTCACGTCCCAAGAAGGCAAAGGCCGCTGAGGAGGAACCGGAAGCTGGCAACAAGAAGAAGCGGAAAAAGAAAAAGGCCAAGATGCATCCGCTGGTCAAAGAATCATTGGACAAAGCGACGATGACCTTGTTCGTGATCGGAGTATTGGCGCTACTTGTTTGCGGTTTCTTTTTCTTTTCCGCAAAACACGACGCCGACGCAGGCGTTGCAAACCAAGTCAATGCACTCGAAGACATGGACATCGAGGTTGGTGAAGAAGAAGCCGAGTTTGTAGCCGAAATTAATGCGTCCGCGATTCGATTTGTTTTTGGAATTGGAATGGGGTTGGGAGGTGTATTTATCGCCCTGGGAATCGGAATTCAGTTCTTTCCGGTTACATGTAGCATCATGGCATTGCTGTTTTACTGTGGCCTGGAGTTGATGGTGCTAATCATTAACCCGTTCGGACTGGTCTCCTTCGGCGGGTGGATCAGGCGAATCGTGATAACCGGTGCACTTGGCAAAGCGTTGATGGACGCGATGAATGCGCGTTCTTACGAACAATCTCAAGCGGCTCGTGCGGCCCGAAAGCGACGTTAGAACTGCATAATCAATTTCAGGTGATTTGGCTCGCCGATCGCACAATCGCGGAACTGCTGGCGGCAAAGAAGTATGGCTGCTATTCCACGGGCGATTTCCAGAAGTGTTTACCCAATCGCATCGTCGTACATTTCTTCGTTGAATCCAACGATCAATTTATTGCCGCTTCGCAATGTCGGCGCGCGAAGATTCCCGGTCGGACCCAAGATTAGTTTCAGAACTTCCTCTTCCGTTGGCTTGTCTTTGGCCATGTCCAACTGAACCACCTTTTTTCCTTTGGCGACGGCCAACTGCTTGATGCCGCCCAAGAGTGAGATGGCTTCTTCTCGGCCGTAGGTTTCTTTCTTGGCGTTGGTTTCAGATTTTGATTCGATACCGGCGGAGGCAAGATACTCTTGCGTTTTGACACAAGTCTTTCAGCCGGGACGGTGATAGCTCCAGTCAAGTTTAGCCATGGGGCGTTGTCCTTTTAAGAAATGAATTTGGTTATAGTTCGGATCACCGAATATGCAATTGAAAGGATGAGTCTGCAAGCGGGCAGAGAATTCCACAATCGAAAGTCACTCCTTTCAATACGAAAAGCGGCCCATACCGCCGATGCGATCCGTCCTTGGCTGGCTAAATGAAAAACGGTTTTTATTGTTTTGAAATTAAATTTTTTGCAAAAAGACTTTTCTGCGTTTATTTGTTGACAGTCCCTCCCCAGCGAAGCTCCAATATGTGACTGGGATTTAAGTTTCCTACAGACCGTTTCATTTTCAGGAGTCATCCATATGACCAAATCGAGATTCGTGCTCAGCCTTGTTTTGGCTTTGTGCATCGGAACCATTGCTTCGGCACAAGACGAAGCAAAGAAGAAGAACAAGAAGAAAGGCGATCCGGCAGCTAAGCTCGTCGCTTCTGTAACCAAGCAAATGATGAAGACGTTTGACGCTGTCTCGTTGACCGACGAACAAAAAGAAAAAGCGACTGCGATCATCAAAGAGCATGCTCCTTCGCTGGGTGAAGCGAAAAAGGCAGTCGACGAATTGTTGTCCAAAGAGCAAAAAACGGCTCGCAAAGAAGCTCAGAAGAAAGCCCGGGCGGACGGAGTCAAAGGTAAGGAAGCTTCGAAGGCTCTCTTTGCTGCACTCAACATGAATGAAGAAGACCTGACTGCTTACAAAGAAGCCAGTAAGAAACCGCAAGCCATCAATTCAAAGATCCGCAAAGCGATTGCTGCTCTTTTGACCGATGAGCAAAAAGCTCTGATGCCGAAAAGAGGCAAGAAAAAGACAGCAAAAAAGATGGCTGACACGGGCGTGCAAACCGTTTCGCTTAAGCTTCCTAACATGACCTGAGGCGGCTGTGCGCGTTCCGTGAAGAACGCTTTGACTGCAGTTGACGGTGTCGTTGAAATCGTAACGAATCCAAGTGATAACACTTGTAGCTTTAAAGCTCCTGCCAATCTCAATGTCGAAAAGACGTTGAATGAGATTGCTGACGCTGGCAACAAGCACATCAAAGACTGGGCTTTGGACGAGAAGTAAATCCCCTCTCCGGCTAAGATCTCGCTTAGCCTGCTTTATAAAAACTGAAGCCCATTGATCTCTAGATCAGTGGGCTTTTTTGTTGGCCGTCATTTTCACGCCGACCTTCAGGTCGACTGCGACCCACTCGAAAACACAACCAAAGAAATATGCCAACCACGACCGCCCAAGCTGCCGAACAACATGCCAGTGGAATAACTCCCGAGGCTCCACCAATGAGAGGCTGATAATAAATCGTCGTCGTGATGATGCTGGCGATAACGATCGCCAGTCCTAAAACGCTTCCGCAGATCGACGTCAAAACTGTCGGATAATCCGATCCTTTGCCAATGACCCACCCAAAAACAGTTCCCACCCAGATCGCGACGAAAACCCACTGTTCGATTGAAACTAACCACGCCCCGACTGCGATGCAGAACGTGAGAACCATTAAATCCGCAACTCCGAACTGAAATGTCTTGATCGCCGGCAACGCTGTTTCAGCGTCGGGACTCTGATCCGGGTTCGTACTGCTGGAACTTATGTTTCCCACACGTGGGCTGCCTGCATCGAGCGGTGTCATTTGTTTGGCCGATCTCAATTATCTGAAACTTGCTGATTCGAACACGTGCATCCATTGGCTACCGGTGTGACAATTCAATCTCACCGATCGAAGCGGTTCCTGCAAGGAAAATAGTGGCACTCGAGTCGATTTCTAATATTGATACGAGATTCGTGAGGTTGCCAGCAGAAAACTGGTCTTGTTCATCACCATCGATAAGCAAGAAAATATCGGAAGCTATCGGAAGCTTTTCTCGACTCATTTTTATCAAGGTGAACTCATGAAGAAAATTGGCTTTAATATTCTTGTCGCTTTCGCAATTCTTGCCGGTTCGCTTTGGGCGATTCAAATCACGTATGGGCAGATGAGGTCAAATGTTAAGCGCCAAAATTTGGTCGTCGGATTACAGGTCACCCAGGAAGCGTCGCCTGATTGGGAAACGCTTGTCAGGGCGAAATACGATGTGAACCGAGAGTCGGCGGAAGCATTTACGAAGCTACTGGAAGTCGGCAATGCCACGGGAGTCGAGCTCGCGACATTAAAAAGCGACAAGCCTGGGTTCGTGAAGTTACAAGTCACAACCGACGAGGTGACTCAAAAAGCCATCGCAAATTTCTTGGCTCGAGTCATTCCTTCCGCTCAAACTGTTGAGTCAAAATTTCAACAGGTTTCGCTCCGGTTGCCGGGGATGACGTGAGGCGGATGTGCCGCCTCCGTGAAAGGGGCATTGGCTGAAGTCGATGGAATTTCCGATATCAAATGTGACACGTCGACAACGAGCTGCACATTTATGGCTCCCAGCGATCTTGATGTTGAAGCCAAACTCAATGAAATTGTGGACGCTGGCAACAGTCACGTCAGAGGGTGGTCAAAGAAATAGCTGTTCGGAAGCTAGTGCTTTGTTCCAATTCAAAGTTCCGGTTCTTCATGTGAGCCGTTTGGGCGCTAGCCCAATGGCACTTACTTTAGATCGTTCGGCTTGATTTTTGAGGCTGGTTTTTGTCTTTTCTCGAATTGAACATCCTTGGGTCGTTTTCTGTAAGCTTGTCGTTTTTCAGTTCTTCCGGGTCGATTCGGGAGCTTGTCCTTGGTCGCGTAGTGCAAGGCGGTCCAGAACGCTTCTCTCCACTTGCCGGAGTTCTGGTGCATGTGACGCAGCAGAAAAGTTTGAAACGTAGTCCACGTTCTCTTGAAACTCAACCGGCGTGGAGTCACGTTGATAATCTCCGCTGCCTGACGGCGGAATTGCCCCACAAGATTGTAAGCAACCACCGATGTGTAAAGCTCCTTCTTGAACGTGTCCACTTTCTTGGCTCGGATGTTCTCGGCATCCATCACCACCTTCAAGTTGCGAATGTCAAACTCGACTTCGACGCGGTACTTGAACAAGGCCCCCAGCGTGTTGGCATCGTGCTGCAGATTAGTGACCAGATACAGTGTCAGCTGATCGTTAATGACAACTTCGTGAAGGGTGACTTCGATCGCTGCATCGGCAGGCAAGCCGGGCTGCGTCTTGCGGTTGTGGGAAGCTGGAATCCAGGTGTGCGAGTAGGTCTTGCTGTTGGCGGTTTGCGAAACCAGCGTTGCCTTTTTGCGGAGCGACACAGTCACTCGCGACTACTTTCGTCATGCTCCTGTGAACGATTGTCTAATCTCTACGAAGTTCACCATTGCCCGTGGCGATCGTTTGACGACCTTGAGTTGGAAGAATTCGAGACCGGTGTGAAGATTCCCAAAGGCACGTTTGACTTGCCTGAAGAGTTGCGGAAATCAGTCAGAATTGCCGAGCAAGCCAAGTAGGTTTTTTAGCTTTTGTCGAATTAGTGTTTTCTTAAATCGGCTTTTTCGGTTCTCATTCGATGGATCAGCTTTTTCTCTCGTGGAAGTATCGACATCGCTGAAAACGGTAGTTCACTCAATAATTTGAGCATTAGCAGTTTCGACACTTTGAATTCTCTTTGTTTAAGTATCTAATTTGGCTGGGGCACGCGCCTGCGATGCCTCACTTCAAAGAGGATTCGATTCATTTGCAAGGTCGTATGATAAAGATTGGACGTTCACGAGAATTAACGCCCACGTTGATGGCATATCCAGGAATCGGGTACCCAATCAATGGTGATCAATGGCGGGTTCATATATCCGGTATCGTTTGGAACGAGCCCGTCGTGTTCTCTATGCGCCAACGGATGATGATCCGAATGTTAGGAGGCGTCATGAAGGCGACTCCGGATGATCTCAAAGGCGAAACATTTCAGGGGCGCATCACCCCGTTTATGGCCGAAGCGGATCACCGAGAATCGATCATCGCGGAAGTCAACGGTCGCTCGTTTCGACTGAAGAAGAAGACAAAGAAGAATGGCCACTTCAAGGATTCATTCAGCATTGATGCAGCCGTTGTCGAACAAGCCGCCGAAGTCGATGAGTCGGGCAATCGGATTCTTCGGTTCGCAGTTAACGCAGAAGATCCAAAATCCAATCAAGCCAACGGGTTAATCTATCTTTTGAATCGTACCGGTGTCAGCGTGGTATCTGATATCGATGATACGATCAAAGATTCTTCGGTTGGCGATCGAAAAGAGCTTTTGAACAACACATTCCTTCGTGACTTTCGAAGTGTCGAAGGAATGGCGGCGGTGTATCAAGATTGGGCAAAAAAAGGAGCAAGCTTTCACTATGTCTCCTCAAGTCCATGGCAGCTTTTCTCTTCCTTGCAGCAAATGAATGTTTCGCATGAATTTCCATTAGGCACGATGCACCTGCGAAATTTTCGTTTGCGAGACCAGTTGCTCAAGAAAGTCATCATCCGGCGGCACGGTAAAACAACTGCCATTCGCGCGTTGATGAAGAATCTTCCCGATCGCAAGTTTGTCTTGATCGGAGATTCTGGTGAGAAGGATCCTCAGATCTATCGTAAGATTTGTCGCAAGTTCCCTGATCGGGTGAAGGCTCTATTCATTCGCAACTTGCCTCACCGCCCGCTCGAGCAAGAGCAGCGGCGAAAGCTGGTCGAAGCCATTCCTAGTGGCGTGTTTGGCGATTTCGAAAAAGCGAGCGAGTTGAAGGCCTTGTCGGACGGCCTCTTTGATTAGAGAGAACTCCACCGATTAAATTGATGCGTCTCAGATGATGCTCACAACGATTGATCCATAAAGTGGATGATAGAGTGGTTGTTCTTGCCGATGCGACGACTCATTCTCGCAAATAGGACTTGCGAAAAACCATGGAAATCGCGATATTGGTTGGCTCAATTATTCGAAATGGGGTCTCGTTCTGTACGTCAGAAAGTGACGGCCTCGTCCGGTGGGCAACCATCCGGATTTCACCACCAAATAGCTTTTTAGGAGCTTATTGAAGATGGCACGTTATTCAGGACCGAAAGGTCGCATCAACCGTCGTTTGCAAACCCTGATCTACGAAGACAGCGGTGCGAAAAAAGCTCTCGACAAACGCGGCAACCAACCTCCAGGTATGCACACCCGTTTCCGTCGCCCGTCCAACTACGGTATGGCGTTGATGGAGAAGCAAAAGATCAAACATTATTACGGTTTAGGAGAGCGGCAGCTTCGTCGTTACTTTGATAAAGCCACCCAGCAAAAAGGCAACACCGGTGAAAACCTGTTGCTGATGTGCGAAAATCGACTCGACAACGTCGTCCGACGAGTTGGCTATTGCAAGACCCGGCCACAAGCACGCCAAGGCGT
>CAZPTT010000210.1:0-9546 GCA_964589435.1 uncultured Pirellulaceae bacterium | reverse complement strand
ACACCAAACACGACTGTGTTCGTTAATAACAGAATTCGAAAATAGCCCTCGTTCATTTTTAACGAAAGCACCAGCGTCAATCCGAACGTCAATACGGCAATCAATGGAAAACGAACGATCGAGTTACCCAACCCCAGCCAGAAACCCAGGGCCGCAAATAGAAAAAGGCCAAGCGATAGCCAGATGAATGCAAAAAGCAGATTTCCACCGCGTGGGTTGATAGGCCAAATGATCATGGTCAAAAAAATGCCAACCAAGAACCAAACGTATGGTTTTTGGATCCAAGGTTTCTCAAGCTTAGATTTTTCTGTTGGTTGCGTGTGCATTTGATTTTGTTGCCAGACGCGTATAGCCTCGTTCGAATTATATCACCAATGTGCCCCCTTCTGTTCACTAGTTGAAGTTGCGAAACTCTCCGTTCGCATAATCAAAGCAATTGAGGAATGAGCTAAACGACATGGGGATCGGAGAATGGGCTGCACTTGGTGCTGCATTATTGTGGACTTTGTCGAGCATGCTTTGGGGACGAATCGATCTCTCGGCGTTAAGCATCAATCTGTGCAAAAATATCATTGGAACAATATTGATCGCGATTAATATGTTCGTCCTCGCCAGTTTCTCGCAGCTAGAGCCGTTTTCCGCAGACACCGAATCGTGGATGTGGTTGGGGCTGAGTGGCATCGTAGGAATTGTGATTGGCGACACTTTTTATTTTCGTAGTCTGCAAATTCTGGGCCCCAGACGAGCCTTAATGATGGCCACGACCGGGCCAATCTTTTCAGCGATTCTTGGCTGGATGTTTTTGCGTGAAGACCTGATGTACTGGGCCATCGTTGGAATTGTAATGACAATTAGTGGCGTGATTGTCGTCGTCGCGGATCGGAAAGCAGCCAAGGAAGCTCCTGGCTTGATGCCGGGGCGAATTCGCCTGGGCGTTATGGCGGGAGTGATGGGAGCGGTCTGCCAAGCGGTTGGTGGTGTGCTTTCGAAGAAAGGCATGCGTGATGAGGCAGGCGTTGAAATCTGCAATGCACTCGAAGCGACTTTCATTCGAATCATGATTGCCGGCATCGCTACCGTCATTATCGTGCTGCTTCGAAAAGAGTTGGTCGCGATCACAAAAAAAGCGATTCAATGGAACACGCTGCGGTTGTTGGTTCCGGCGACGGCGCTCGGAACGTGGCTGGGAATCTATCTCAGCCAAATCGCGATCAGCAATACCGACGTCGCGATCGCTCAGACACTACTTTCAACTTGCCCACTATTCGCGATACCAATCGTTTGGATAGTTTCCAAGCATCGCGTGACGGCCCTTTCAATTATCGGAACCATCATAGCGTTGGTGGGTATCGGTTTGGTCGTGCGTTTTTCCTGAGCCAGGGTGCTTCAGGAAAGTGAAGTGAATTTTCTAAACCAACCTGCTAAACCGTACTTCCGATTCCGGGCACGATATTCATCGGAACGCTGGGCATTTTCGTTAGTTCGGCTCGCCAGCTTGGAGGCATGTTGCGCTCTATTTCGATTCCGGTAAACGGCTTCGTTGAGCGAGCTCCATGTTGAGTCGCCCAGTTCGCCATCAGTTCCAGGCCGGCTTGAAGCGTGACATCGTTGGGCTTTCCAAATACGCTTTCGACTTTCGCATGATCGGAATAAGCGTGCATGACTTCGTTGCGAGCCGGGAGATAGTCGATCGTCGGTTCGGCGCCCATGACATTGGCGACTTCCGTGACCAGCTCGTTTACCGAGTAAGGTTTGTCGGCTCCAATGTTGAAGACCTCATTGCGAGCGGCAGGAACTTCCGGAGAGCGACAAATGGCTTCCGCCACTGGCCCGACGTAACTGAAGGCTCGTGATTGTTCACCGTCACCAAAGATCGTCAGAGGTTTGCCTTGCATGATTTGGTTCATGAAGATCCCAATCACGTTACGATAGCGATCGCCAATGTTTTGGAATTCACCGTAAACGTTATGTGGCCGAAAAATAACATGATCCAGCCCAAACATTTCCTGCGAGCATTTAAGTTCTTGCTCCACGGCAAACTTTGCGATCCCGTAGGAGTCCTCGGGTTGAGGAATCATGTCCTCTCGCATTGGCAGTTGGTTGGCGCCATAGACCGCGATCGATGAAGTGAACACAAAGCACTTCACATCAAAGTTGATTGACGCATTGATGAGGTTGACGCTGCCGATCAAATTGTTGCTGTAGTTGTAGTGCTTGATGAAATGGCTCAGGCCTTCGGCTGCATAAGCCGCCAGATGATAGACGTAATCGAAACGATGTTTGTCAAACAAGCGATTGACCAGGGATTGATCGCAGATGTCTCCCTCAACGAATTCGGCGGTGCCGGGAACGTTTTCAATAAACCCTCCGCTGAGGTCGTCCAGCACCACGACGTCATGTTGCGACTTGAGGAGTTCGCGAACGACGTGTGCTCCGATAAATCCTGCTCCACCTGTGACCAGACATTTCATGGCGATCTACTTTTCTGAAAGATGATTTTGAAGGTTGAGAGGCGAGTGAGCCGGTTCGGCAGGAATTTCAGTCAATGCAATTGGATCGTCCGTTTCTAAATGCCAGCGCCAGACTTTCCGGCCGGCAAAGTATTTCATCAGTTTTGCGTTTTTTTCCGGCCCCATATCTCGAGCCCAAACGATTTCCGAACCGTCGATGTCCGCTTCGTTGTAAACCCATTCGGCGTGAACGTCATAATCGTCGGCGTATGAAACAATCACGAGGTCTTGTGCGGGTTGCTCAAGCAGTTTTTGCTCGACGCTATGGCGGGCATGAAATTGCGTGGGTTGTTGGTAAGACAAGAACATCGGCGCAAGTTTGATGATTGAGAACACGAGGACAATGCGAACCAGCATGGATCCGAAGTTCGATTCTCGTTGCATCACTCGCAGTTGACGCAGGGCTTGGAAGGAGATCGCAAAGAACAGCGCGGCAACTGGTGCAAGGTAGTGTGGGAAAATCCAAGACGATGCAAGTTGGCTGTGTAGCAACAACAAGAATCCGATGATGATGATTGCCAACCGAGACCAACGGTCATGCCAGATCAGCGGGAATGCCAAAAACGAAATCCCACAAGCCAGCGGGAAGAAATTCCATAGCATCCGAAATTTTCGCTGAAGCCCAGCCAGATATGCGTCCGACGCACGCAACGCGATTTGCCGATCAAGCCCAAACGAATGGTAGTACTCTTTCATTCGCGGGTGATTGTATGCTTCAGGTGTTGGTGGCGTTTTCCAAATCAGGAATGCGGATGCGGAGTATTTGCCATCGTGCTCTTGGTACGGCATCGTCAGCGAATCTCCTGTGACAGCTTTGTTGTACGTTGCCATCGCGGCCAAGCCCGTCACTCCGATCAGCAAGACCGGTAAGAGTGCGCAGACAACCTTGCGGCCCATTGAGAATTCAGTTGAACGAAAAAGCCACCAAGCCAAGATTGCAAATAGTGGCATGCTGATCAGAAAACCCTCGAGCGGACGAGTGTTTGCCAACAGGATCAGTCCGATTCCAAATAGAACTGCATCGTGGAACTTCGCGCCGCTACATATTCGACGGACGCCGCCAAAGACCAGAGCGCCAGCCAGAAATGCGACCGCTCCGCCCCAATATGACTGACCCCAGGCATGCAACAGCGATGCGTTGCAAGCGACCAGCACCCCTCCCCACAATGCCCATTGAGGCGACGTCCAAACGCGGAACATCCAGTAGGTTGCGGCGCAGCCAAGGGCGAGTGCGAACCAAACTCCCGCAATGGGGTGTCCGGTAACGATTTGTCCAAGCGCCATAAACAAGGCTGCAGCCGGCGGGTACTTCGACGCGTAACTAGGCGTTGATAAAACATGAAATGATTCGAAGTGCTCCCAAAGCGGATGCATTGGATTGGTCAAACGAAAGTTTGCGAACGTGTCGCTGGCGAGTAAGTACGAGTATTCATCGTGAATCCATGGAATCGCCGGACGCATCCAAAATAGGAATAGATTTAAGCCGACGGATAATGTGAAAATTACGAGCGCTGCCAGCCAAGGTCGATGGGCCAATCGGTTGATTGATTGCTTAAGGTTTCGAAACCGCTCGACCCGTCTTGGTGTAAACCTGACGGCGATAAAACAAGCCGTGACGAACAAACACAGCCTTGTCAGCATATCCATTTCAGCATAAATCCACATAACTCTATCGCTCCGTTCCGACAAAGGCGGGGGACGAGTTTGCAGCAACAGTTGGATGAGGTTGAGATTCGGTTGCGAGTTCGGTTTGAAGTTTTGTTTCCGACCGCCTGCGAATTGAATCACCGGGATTTGAATCACCGGGATTTGGTTGGTCTTGGAAGAGTGATCGAATGTCGGCTGCGAGCTGATCTCCGATGACTTTCGGCGAGCAGACGTTTGTGAAAGTTACCAGTCCTTGGGCGGCAATGTTTTTGGCAGCGGTGTAGTTGTCTCTGGCCCACAGGATCTTGGCCGCCAATTGTTTGGCGTCGCCTGGGGCTACCAGTAAGCAGTTTTTGCCATCGACAAACAACTCATCAGACGCGGCGCTGGCTCTGGTGATCAGGGGAATACCCATCGCCATGGCTTCGTAAGCTTTGTTGGGAATGACTCGGCCAGCTTTTTCGGTTTCGCCAAAAATTCCGAGTGCCACATGGGATTTGCAGGCGCGGTCGACAATTGCCGCTGGCGTTGCCCAACCAAGGAAATCAAGGTTGGAGATTTGCAGTTTCGATTTCAGTCCTTCGCATTCGGATAGCGTTTGGCCTGCTCCAAAAATTGAAAATTGGACATTTTCATCTTGTAACAATCCAGCTGCGCGTACGATGGTCGGCACTCCCTGAAGTGGAATGAAACCGCCCCAGAAAAACACCTGGAACGTCGAATTGGAATTGGCATTTTTTAGGCGTGAGGGCAGGGCGGTCGCCTCGGCACTTATCCACAGCCGTCGCACATCAGCATCGGGCACTTCAAATTGTTGCTTCAAATATTGAACATGTTCGCACGTATCGGTTAGAGAAATTTGCGCATGTTTGAGCATGTAGCTGTCGAGCCAAAAGCACAAGCGGCCTTTTAGTGAGCCAGCGGTCGCCTTTTGTTTGTCGTTGACCAACGTGTCAAAGATTGAAAAATAAGCATCCGCAATGATCGGTCCGCGATACAAAAGCTTCACGAGTGGAAAGATTGGTTGCGCAAAAAATCCAACGACGACAGCGTCGGATTTGCCGAGGCGACCTGTTAGTTTGGCCCAAATTAACTTGACCGCAATCGTCAGCAAACGTAGCGGGTAGCTCTTCTTCGTCGATAAATACTCATCCATGCGCGCAAAATGATCCTTCAGTCCTTGGCGGACGATCGAGACCCGAGAGTACGATGGCTCTCGGGTGGCGATGAAGGAAATTCGGTGCATGTTGCTTATGTAAACCGTGTGAATGAATGCGTTTGGTAACTGGGGTGGTTGGGAATGGTTGGCCGTCGAGATTCAACTTCGCAATCCGGTCGGCGAGACTTGCATCACGTTTTGGGCGCTGCCGGGCTGAAGGTTGAGGTTGCTTTGACACTGCTGTGCGGGCGGTCTTTGCGTATCACCAAAGCGAGGATGGCTTGGGCAGCGACGACAACAACGAGCGAAAAGACCAAGCGATCAAGAACGGCTACCGAAAGAGCCAACGGAGCCGTTGTTCCAAGTTTGATTGCCATCACGGAAATCGCGGCTTCACGGAACCCAATGCCGCAGGGAGTGAACGCAATCGCGAACGCCAAATCCGCCAAGACTGAGGTGAACAAGACCATTAGAAACGGCGGGTGAATTCCCATTGCCAAAAACGCTAGGTACAAACGCAGTGTCCGCAAAAAGACCAACCCAAAATGAGCCACGCCAATTCGTTTCAGGTTGGGTGACTTCGCAAGTGTTAACGTTGCTTGGTTGAGTCGACTGAAAAGATTCCGGCCAGGCCCGCGATACCAATCTGGCATTTTCCATGGGACAGCAACGGCCATTAGGCTGACGACAAACATGCTTGAAATTGAAGCAACGATCCATGTCGCTTGAGTGTCGCCATAGGCGATCCATTGGAAACCCATCAATGAGAAACCGACTGCACTGCATGCCAATACAAATAAAGCGCCGTTGAACAGAACAACCGAGCTGTAGTCGATCATCGAAGATTTGTGGACACGATTCAAATAGAGCGCCGTCGTGCCAACACCGCTGCGTGGCAATATCAAGTTTGCATAAGAGCTAAGTACGAACAGCGTGAAGCTTTCTTTGTGATTCATGCTGCTCTGATAGGAGTCCATTCCCCACTTGATGGTTAATCCCTGTAGCCACAAAGTGATTAGGTGAACGATCGCCATGGCTGCGATGCCAGCCCAGTGGGCGTGCGTGATCTTGTCCAACTGTCCGAAGTAGTTTCTGCCGATGTAAGCGAAACATCCGATCGCCAGTAAACCGGCGATCAGCTTCAAGGCTTTCGTGCGGTTCATCATTGGCTCCGAGTCGAGTGCTCGGATGAATTTTGGTCGCCGGTTTTGGCTTCAGCTCTTTGCTGCTGATTCGTGTCGGATTGATTCAAAAGTCTATTTGTAATCCGATCGTCCAAGACAGCTAAGCGATAATCAACCTTCTCCATGAGTTTTCGGTTGACGGAAATCAGATCACCGAGAAGTCCGACCACGACAAACAAAAGTCCGGCTCCCATCGTGATTGCAGCAAGGATCAGCGATTGCACGTGACCCGCGCCACCGTCGAGAACGAAGAAGGCTAGGTAGCGCAAACACAGGAACAAACTTCCCATACAAAGAGCGACGCCGGGAATTCCGAAGAAGTGCAGCGGTCGATAGGTCATGAAGATCCGCACGATCGTCATCGCGGATCGAGTCACATAGCTAGAAATACTTTTCAGCAGCCGCGAAGGTCGCAAGTCCGCGTTGGTTCGAATTGGAACCGATTTGACAGCGAAACTGTTTTGTCCAGCTTGGATGATTGTTTCAAGCGTGTAAGTGTAATCGCTGAAGACATTAAGCCGCATCGCCGTTTTTCGTGTGATCGCACGGAAGCCACTTGGCGCATCGGTTACGTCGGCTTGGCTGACTTGGCGAACAACAAAGCTGCCGAGTTTCTGCAGCTTCTTCTTCAAGAATGAAAAGTGTGACGTTTCTGAGATTGGGCGTGCGCCGATTACGAGTTCTGCTTCACCACGAACAATTGGATCAACGAGGTTTTGGATGTCGTCCGCGCAGTATTGATTGTCTGCATCGGTGTTGACGATTACATCTGCGCCAAGACGCAAACATTCGTTCAGTCCCGCCTGGAATGCGCGGGCGAGCCCTTGGTTTTTTGGGAGTTTAACAACGTGGTCTACGCCATGCTGTTTTGCCACGGCAACTGTTGCGTCTTGGCTTCCGTCATCAATGATCAGCCATTCTACGGACTCGATGCCGTCGATCTCTCTCGGTAGGGCATCGAGTGTAATTCCAAGCGTTTCCGCTTCGTTGTAACAGGGAATCTGGATGATGAGCTTTTCGAGCGCTCGCGAAGCCGCTGGTGCTGTTTGGGAAGTTGTTGTTTGGGAAGGCGTGTTTTTCCGAGCCGTCTCAGCTAATTCTTGTCCGATGATCGATTCAAGTTCGCTCAGTCCAGCAGCGAGCTCGCCTTCGGGGGTGGGCTGAGTTGAGCAGCGGCGCGTGACGAGAATTGGCAAACCGTCATCCGGTGTCGCCACGTCGTTGAACTTGGGTTGGGGAGAATTTTGCAAACTCATCGATCTCTCGCGCAATACGGCTTCATGCCGATAAATTGAGTGAATGGGGGAGCAGCGAGCGGAGTGTCTAGTCCCGATTAAGTCGGGCTCTATGATTCGCTGCGGAAGAGTAGCTTGTGACAAAGCCAAGTCAAACTGTTTGGGAATTGTGTGATAAGAAAACTGCGGCGTCTTGTCGGGCTGTGAGGGCTGTGCCGATGATGGAGACAAACGTGATTCGCTTATCGACTATTCCCAAAGCTAGATTGGTGTAATAGAAACAATAAATTCGAACGCGTTTTTTGATTTATGTAACCTTTCGTAGCGACAGGCTGTTGATGGCTGAAAGATCCATTACTCACGATTACCAAGATCCAGTGGATTTGATTTGGCTGCGAGCGGCAACGGATTTGGGTTTAACGATTGTGCGTTCGCCCGATGCGTTTGCTGCGTACGATGGCAAAGGCACGTTGACAATTGCCGAGGTTTCCGATTTTGATCCCGATGATTGCCTTGCTCAGATGATCTTTCATGAAATTTGCCATTGGTTGGTAGCGGGCAGGCGCGGAATACTATTGCCCGATTGGGGGCTGTCGAATATTGACGATCGCGATCTGGTTTATGAGTACGCTTGCCATCGATTGCAAGCGGCGCTTTCGGCTCCTTATGGATTGCGTGAGTTCATGGCGGTCACGACTGACTGGCGTCCCTATTGGGATTCAATTCCTGAAGATCCACTCAAGGAAGGTGATGATCCCGCGATCTCGATTGCTCAGGAGGGATTTCATCTGGCTCGCCTGCAGCCATTCGAAGCGGTGCTAACGCGCAGTCTTTCCGCCACGGCGTTGATTGCTGACGTTGTTAGGGGGGCAGTTCCGTCGTCTTCTTTGTGGAGTAAGACGCGCGAGCGCCACCGTCTTGGTGCTCGGCTCGGATCGTTAATGTCGCGCGACGAGAGTTTGCGCTGCGGAGAATGTGCTTGGTCGGTTGAAGATGGAACCGGATTGACTTGCCGTCAGCACAAGCTGCCGGAGCACGCCGCGCCTTCAGTTATCGCAGACGAACAAGCTTGCGAGCGTTGGGAACAGAAATTTAGTATTGAAGACTGTGGTGAGTGCGGCGCTTGCTGCCGACAAGGGTTCGATGTGTTGGAAGTTTCCGCAAGTGATCCGTTTTTGAAACTTCATCCAGATCTCGTTCAACTGCAAAATGGTGAACAACGTGTGCCGCGACCCGATGGCCTGTGTGTCGCTCTCGATGGCGATGGTACGTCGACTCCCTATCGGTGTCGCCACTACGAGTCTCGTCCGCAGAATTGTGTGGACTTCGAGGTCGGCGGAGACGCATGTTTGCTGGCTCGGCGCCGGGTTGGGCTCAGTAGGTAAAACGTTTGGACTCTTCGTGGTCGAGACGTCAGTTGAAATAGGATTGGCATGAGGATGTAGGAATGTCCCGACCGAGTTGTTCCTTTTTTGCCACGAATCTCACGAATATTCACGAATGGGTTTGTGATTAATTCGCGCTAATTGGCGAGATTCGCGGCAAAAAGAACTTTGAACGAGAGAATCAGATTCTGATCGCTCCCTTGGAAAATCGTCATATGTAGAGACGCAATGACGATCCGTTAGCCTGCTTGGATCTTTGCAGCTCCAAGGTTTAACGTGAGCTATCTTCCTTTTTCCGGCAATGGTGAAATGAATACAATTGGGAGCAATGGGCATTACAACTTGTTGAAATGACTCTCGGGCGATCAGCCTAGCTACTCAAACTGAGCGGTTGTAGGCCGCTATCGAGGAGCGTCAGCGACGATG
>CAZPTT010000209.1:0-9699 GCA_964589435.1 uncultured Pirellulaceae bacterium | reverse complement strand
TCCGTGGCTAGCGCCAAAACGGCTCATCCTAAAATCAAATTGGAACAATGCACTAAAAGGAAAAGCCCAAAGACACTGCTTAAAATAACAGGCCAACAGAAGAGCAATCACGTTTTGCAAAAAAATGCTTCACTTTTCTCACAGCGGCGATCTCGCTAGTGATCGGTCGGTTATGATTGTTCACCACAAAGACAGTTTTGAAATCCTTAATGAGACCACACAAATGAAGAAATTGTTTGCCCTGTGTTTGGCAGTATCAATGCTTGCCACTTCAACAGCCTTTGGCGATCAGCCCGCGACTGATTCAAGTGAGTCTTCAACCGCTGCAAAGGCCATGGACTCAAAGGTCAACGATGAGGTGACTCCCGTTCCAGAGCAGGTCGAACCAGCCGTCATTGATGGAGCGAAGCCGCGCAATGTGGTCTTCATCTTGTCGGATGACCATCGTTACGACGCGATGGGTTTTATGGGGCATCAGTTTGCCGAGACTCCGCACATGGATGCGATGGCGGCCAACGGCGTTCATTGCAAAAATGCCTTCGTAACGACATCGCTATGTTCTCCCAGCCGCGCTTCGATCTTGACTGGACTTTATACCTTTCGCCACCGCGTCATCGACAACAATCGACTTGTGCCGAAAGGGACGATCTTCTTCCCCCAATATTTGCAAAAGGCTGGCTATTCAACGGGGTACATCGGCAAATGGCACATGGGTGGACACAACGACAATCCACGCCCCGGGTTCGACTATTGGGTCAGCTTCAAAGGGCAGGGCCATTATTTGGCGCCCAACCCGAACTACACCTTGAACGTCAATGGGAAACGGGTCAAGCAGAAAGGCTACATCACCAGTGAGTTGACTGACTACGCCATCGACTTCCTTGAGCAACAGACTGACCGAGACAAGCCGTTCTTTCTTTACTTGTCACACAAAGCCGTTCACGCGAATTTTACGCCAGAAGAAAAATATGCTCAGAAGTTCGCCGAAAAACCCTTCGCGCGGCCTGCAAGCGAGACTGCGTTAAAGGACAACAAACGGAACCTTCCTCAGTGGCTTTTGAATCAACGAAACAGTTGGCACGGCGTTGACTTTCCTTATCACAGTGATCTCAATATCGAACAATACTACAAACGATATTGCGAATCACTTTGCTCGGTCGATGACAGTGTAGGCGCAGTCATGGACAAACTAAAGAAAATGGGCATTTACGATGACACGCTGGTGATCTACATGGGAGACAATGGTTTTATGTTCGGCGAACATGGCCTGATTGACAAACGAGTCGCCTACGAGACATCGATTCGAGTTCCTATGCTGATGCAATGCCCGGAGCTTTTCGAAGGTAAAACGACTGTCGACAAGATGGTTGCCAACATTGACATTGCACCAACGGTCATGGAAGCCATGGGCTTGGAGAAGCCGCCGCACATGGATGGCGAAAGTTTCATCTCTCTCGCACAAGGCAAAGACGTTTCGTGGCGCGACTATTTTCTCTACGTCTATTATTGGGAGAAGAACTTCCCGCAATCGCCGACCGTGTTTTCGCTGCGAAGCGACAAATTCAAATACACGACCTACTACGGCCTGTGGGACACTGACGAGTTTTTTGACATTCAAGCCGATCCGATGGAGCAAAAGAATTTGATCCGAGATCCTTCGTTTGCGAAACAATCAAAAGAAATGGAAAATCGACTGTATAAAATGATGGCTGATTTGGGCGGAATGGAAATCCCAATGAATCAGCCAGCGGGTGGTTCGCAGAACAAGCGGCTTCGCTCACGGAATGGCGACCGATCGGCCGACTTCCCTAGCGATATGGTGCTTGACGAACCAGCTAACAAGAACGCGAAGTAACGGACTGAGTTCCGCTCACACAGACGTACTACAAACCGGTGATTCGGTGAGCCAATTTGGATCGCCGATTCCGGTAGTCTTAGTCCGTTAGCCTTATTCCGTTAGTCTCTAGTTGTCGCAAGCAGTTCTATAACATTGCGGGATAAACATTTCGAGATAAAAAAAAATCGGCAAATCCTTGTTTAACCCGACGCCGTAGGCGAGGTCTTTTCCGAAGAAGCTGAGCTAAGTGCGTCCGCTCATTCGGAGCAGCAATGGCAAGAGAACTTTTGTGCAAACACTCTTTGTTTGTGCAAACACTCTTTGAAGCGATTCCGCAATCGATACTTGCAATCGGCTTCAGCGTTTCTTCTTAGTCGGTGTCTTCTTCTTGGCGGAAGTCTTTTTGGCAGGCCCCGCAATCGTCAATTGATCTTTGCCTCGCTTACCGGATTCCTCTCGATCGCTATTTTGTTGATTTGCAATTTCAAGATTGGGAAACTTTTTTGACTTCCCGATGCCTCGATCGACAATCCAAATGTTTCGGTAGCGAACTTCATCGCTGTGGTTCTGAAATCGAATCGGTAGCAGCGTCGGAGATTCGGGCTTGCCTCGCCCGGTTGGGCCAGTCAGTTTAACATTGTTGTGGATCTTGATCCCATTGTGCCAAACCGAAATTCGTGCGTTTTTTCGCTTGGATCCATCGGCCAAAAAGCGCGGTGAAGTGAACGAGATGTCATACGTCTGCCAACTTAAAGGTGGCAAGCACATGTTGATGTCTGGTTTGCGAAACCGGTACAAACTTCCGCAGCCGTTGAATAGCGGATCGAGCCCAAAGCTATCCAGAACCTGAAGCTCATAGCGGCTTTGTAAATACAAGCCACTATTGGATCGCTGTTGCGATTCGTTTTTCGGCATGAAAGACAATTGAAATTCGACATGAAGGTTGAAGTCTTGAAACAACGGATTCAAATCGGCTCCCTGCATCAACAAACCGTTTTCGGTCATCTCGCCCGCAGAAAACTGGTCGGTGTCAGTGCCATCGAACAAAACCATTGAACCCTTGGTTGGCTTCGCTCCCATCGTTGGACTGCTTCGCATCACGCGACGTAATTTCCCAACTCGCCTCCCTTCTCC
Source organism: uncultured Pirellulaceae bacterium (assembly GCA_964589435.1). Classification (GTDB taxonomy): domain Bacteria; phylum Planctomycetota; class Planctomycetia; order Pirellulales; family Pirellulaceae; genus Mariniblastus. The sequence goes on along the minus strand of CAZPTT010000209.1, from coordinate 6,728 downwards.
GTTGACGACTAGAATCTGATCTTTCTTCGCTAAGAACGCAAAGTTAGTTCCCGACAAAACCAATAAATTGTCGGTTCGCTTGCCGACCATTTTTGTTGTGGCCTCGCCATCCCAACCGTTACCTGGCAATCCACCAACATATTGAGTTGCGATGTAGTTTTTATTTCCTGATGCGACAATCTGAAGTCCGACTTCGGTTTCTTGCGAATCGGCTTTCATTTTGCCGAAGAATTCTCCTTGGAAGAAAAAATCGCCATCGGCACCTTCGACAGTCACCATCGAATACGGCTTTTTTGACTCGATTGATTCTTGTGGGCTCGCCAAGACCGACCGGGAGGCAAACATTGCAAAAATTGATGCAGCAACCAAGAACCAAACTTTTAAACGGGAATCCGAATGGGACATTGAGAACTTTCTTTGAAACGAATGCCTTGGAAGATCAAGACACGATAATTTGTCGAAGCGAAAATCACCCGATTCATTATGATTGGGGCCAGCTGCATGGGAACCGTTATCGCCAAACTACCCAAACGAAGGCCCCAATTGCAACGAGGATCACGACGGCCAGAACTGGCAAATAGACGCGCGGCGAGATATTACTAGGATCGTCGTCGTCGGTAATCGTCCCTCCACTTCGATCCACCATCCACTCTGGCAGTTCGCCGAATGCCGAATACAACAAGCCCAGCGTTGCCCCCGCCGCCAAAGTCAATCGCGTCACCAGATCGCCCAACCCGGCCCAAAGCATCCAACTCAAGAGTGAAGCCAACAGCAACGAAAGCAAAAATGCGGCGATTCGATTAGTGGACAAAGGGCTAAGCTCTCACAGCGGCAAGATTTATGTTCGGTCAGTCTCGGATGTCCATCATTGTATGGCTTTTGAGTTTCTTTTACGGCCAGTTTCTTTTGCGGCCAGTATCTTTTGCGGCTAAAGGCGGTTGGCGAACTGCACTTGCTCTAATGATGAATCGACACGAACACACGCACACAAAATTCGTGGCTATTCCTCAGATTCGTGGCAAAACCGAACGCATGGATTGTCGTAGAGCGCTCCGCCGATTTTACGTTGCAGATTGCGTTGGCTCTACAGAGCGATCAACGACTCTGGAACAACGGTCACATTTTGTTTGGCCAACGCTCTCTCAAGTTGGGGCCTCTCTCTTGGCGGCCAAAGTCACTGCACAATCGCGCAAAAAAAAATGCCGCCTCTCAAATGATTGAGAGGCGGCATCGAGTTGTATCAACTAGTTACGCATTCGCGAAACTGAGTTAGCTCTTGCGACGACGACGAAGACCGAGGCCAACGCTGAACAAGCCCAACAATGTGACTGCAGCCGGTTCTGGAACGGCCGTTCCAGTGAAATTGAATTCAGAAAACTCAGCATGCGTGTCGGCACCGAACGATGAAGTCACTTGCAGCGAGAAGCTTTCTGGATTGGCAACCGCACTTGAGAAGTTGAAAATCTCAGAAGTATTGGCTGGGTTCAGGAGGGCCGAGAAAGACTCAGTGTGCAAAGTCGAACCGCTGAGGTTATCACCAGAAAAGAAAGTGATCTGGAAGTTCTCAATCCCGTTATCAGGAGCGATACCTACTCGCTGAAACAAGTTGACAGAAGTGATCTCGGTAACATCGATCAGATCGACTGTCCATGTTGACGGATTTTGTGCGGTTAGATCAAAGACGGCTCCGTTGTCACCAGTGGCATTGGTGAGCCCGTCAAAACCAGTAGCTGGCGTGTAATTCGGGTTAGAAGTTGAGCTGACGGCATTACTTGAGAGAAAAGCTAGGTTTCCACTGTCAGCAGAAATGAGATCGGCATTAGTTGTTGCGGTGGCAAACACGCACAACAGCGCCACGAGTGCAAAAGTTAGGCGGGGCATACATTTATCCTAGGAGTAGTGAAGAAATCGACTTTCCTTGAAATCGGCCAGTATCGAAGCCGGGTAGAGAATCACTGGGGAGAGTCGGAATATACGACGTTTGAGCTTTAAACGAGATGGTCTACGACAAGCCGTCAAAACACCGATTTTGGCCGGCATTTCAATAACGACAATCATTTCGGTCGCCTTTTTTATCGGTCGCAACGAATTCCTACTTAAGTGTTTGGGTCGATTTTGATTTGAAAAATGACGTGACTAAAGTAAGTCCGCTAACGTCGGTGTTTAAACCCTTCACCGCTTTAAAAGCTGGACGCCATAGATTGCTAGCACTGAATGTTGTTGATCTGCCTTTTGAAACGCTGGCGTCGTTAGCGTTTATCCAAGCCAACTCCCCATCGCGACCGCGCAGCCAATCGATCTGGCGATAAATGGACAATTCGACTACAAGCCCACCAGGAAATTCCTCGTGTATTCCGTTTCGATTTATCGGAGATGAAGATGTCAGCTGGTTGCTTCCATCGTTTGATCAACTCAACAACGATTCCATTGGCCTTACTTGTTGCCTTGGCCATTGGCAGTCTAAATGTGGCTAAGGCTGATGATTACGATCCATCAAAATTCAATCCCGCTCAATTTATTGAGTATGAGCGTCAGTTGAATGCTCTGCTAAAAACACGTCGTGACGAGGAAAAACTTTTTGTTGGCCAAGTCGTTGCTCAAATCCGTTTAGGCAAAATCCCATCCAAGCTTGTCCAAACCAGCTATCAATGGGTTCGCAACAAGCGTCCGGACACAAACTACCCTTTTATCTACTTTGAAAAAGTCCTTCGGTTGCAGGCGGCCAAGTTAAAGCTGGAAAAAGAAGTGCCAGTATTTGATTACTCGGTCTACCTCTCAGCTGGGCAACGCGCGCGGGAAGCCAGCAATTCATCTGGCCAACGAACGGCTTCGCAGCGGGCAACCGACATTCGCAGTTCAACAGGAATATCGGCGGGCCAAAAACGTTAGGCTTTTATCCAGGAGAGAGCTTCAGCAATTTTGGGATTCTGCGCGCACAATCGCGTCACGTCGCGGCAACGATTCCGGTGCGACACCTGCTTAAGCCGGGTTGATCTTGAGAGCGTTGGCATTTTCCAACGTGGCCATATTCGCAACGAAAACTTCTGGCTCGATTAAGTTAGGATTGCCTTCGTCAACTTTCGCTAGTCCTTTCGACAATTTGCGACTTCGATCGTCATTCTGTTTCCTCGTGTGTTCTCAGCCTCAATTGTTTTGTGCTACTTGGTGGAACAGACATCTATTTCTGTCTTTTTTTGACCAATTATCCCGCCGAATCGGCCACGTTGATTCGGAATTCTGAATTCAAGCCGGCTCAAACCGAGATCGTGAATGGGCCGTTTTGAATTGGCTTCACCGCGAGAAAACACGCGTTTGCCCGCTCAAAAGCATCGTCGAACTTTGTTTTTAAACGCGAGTCTGACCTCTTGAGAATGTGCGTTCCGCATTTAAACAACCGCGAAAAACACCAGTGTGGGTAGCCTGCGCACCCCGGGTGGTCGACAGCGACTCTGCCGGCCGTACCTTTCGTGCTTATTATTCCTGGACTGCCGGCCGATCCAATTTTGCAGATACCAAAACTGCGCCTGATGGTCTGGAGGACACCCAGTGAGGACGTTTTCAATAATTTCAACTTTGTTTGTGCTATTAACTGGCCTTGGGCTGGTTGCTCCGGCCGACGCACAATGGCACGAAACAACAAGCCACAACCAGTGGTCGTTGGAAATAGGCGGTAAAGCCTATGACCGACCCGGTTCAAAGCTTGGCCTGCCGTTGATCACTGATTCCAACACCAACGCGACATTGTTTGATTCCAATCAAGCGACTGATCTCGGGAACTCAGCCGGTGCGGAAGTCAAATTCAATTTTGCATCCAAAACGGGTCGCGAATGGGAACTCCGTTCGACGATTGCGAATTGGGATCAGGAATTAGAACCTGTTTTTGGTCCAAATATTGATTCACCATTCTTCAATGGTGTTGCTCCTGATCTGTTTCAGTACAACTACGAATCGGATTATTTCAGCATCGAATTAATGACTCGCCAAGCCATCCGACCAGGCGTTGTGTTCATGTTCGGCCCTCGCGTGATCTCTACCAAAGACCTGGTTTCGTTTCATAGTGAATTGCTTGTCGATCCAGGTGATGGAACACCATCAGTCAATGTTGAATCTGATTCGACGGTTGAAGCCACCAACATTTTGATGGGTTTGCAAACCGGTTTCGAATTCAACAAGCCAATCGTCAACGGTATTTACGCCAACGCGTTCATCCGAGTCGGTGGTTATTACAACCCAACAGAAGTCAACACAACTGACGTTAGCTCGATTGCTGCACTAACTCAAACGACGCAAACGAAATCAACAGGCTCGTTTGTTGGTGAAGTCGGTGGCCGCGTCTACTACGACTTGGTTCCTAACTGTGCAGCCCTTTACGCCGGCTACGAAGCGACTTGGATCGATGGGCTTGCATTGTCACCACCGCAGTTGCTAACTGCCACCACAACACCAAGCATCGAGACTGCGAACACGCCGTTTTTTCACGCAGTCACATTCGGCCTTAGATTTACTTACTAACGGTTCGTCAATCTTGAAAACGGTTCGTCAATCTTGAATGAAATGAACGGGTGCCATGCGCTCGCTTGCCTGAGCATGACCACGCGAGCGAGGGCAGGGGATCAATAAAACGAACCCATTCGGCACGAACGAACTGCTAGTTGAATTTGCCACGACGCACCAGTGACGCCGCGCGTCAGATTTGAAACCAGCAAAAAAAGGCCGCTCAATTGAGCGGCCTTTTTCGTTTTAACTTTTACGCAGTCAGAAACGCAACTTGCTTAAAAACTCTCGTACATCGAGTAAAGCAGTCACGCCGACCAGCGTTGATCACTTTTTGTCTTCAGCCGGCTGGCCAAACATAAAGAAACTGCCCATTCCGCCGCCCGATCCGCCTTGATTGACCACGTATTGTGACTCAATAAACTTGGTCACGCGCTGTAGCGAATCTTTGAGGTGGGCTTTGGTGTAAGCATCCAAGTTGCCTTTTTTGCTCGCATCTTCAAGCTTCTCTTGCAGTTCGCCCAACGCCATCGTCGCCAGATTTGAAATTGGCTTCATGGCAGCGGCACCGCTACGCTCGGACGACAAATCAAACAAACGCTCGATATGCTCCGTTTGCAAGTTGCGGCGAAGACTACTGATGGCTGGCTTTCGCTCAGTGAATTTTCCTTTCGGAAGTTCATCAAGCTCTTGCCAAATCGCTTCGTTGACTTTGGTGAGCAACTCATTCAATGTCAACGCGTCTTCGTCCGATGGAACGCGGAATTCATTGTCGTAAACGCGACGCAAGACCGTTGGGTTCATCAATTGTGAAAGCGTTGAAGCCTGCATACCCATGATTCGATCGTGAACAGGCCAAGCCGGCTCGTTGGTCATCGAATAGAAATAACCACCAAAGTTGTCCGACGTCATGTGAGCCAACAACTCAGGCGTGATACCGAAGGCTTCATCGAAGAACATGTTTTCGATGACGAAATCAATCGCTTCACGTTGCTTCTCGGCAGGCACAACGACAATCGGCTTGCGGCCGTTTGGATCACCCTTTTTGTCACGATTAACAAAAGTTCCACCGACCCAGTTCGACATCATTGAAGTTGATTTGCTCTGTAGAGCAATGGTCATCAAATAGCCTTTACGAGCCTTATTCCAGGCGTCGCCGTCTTTGACGAACTCGTCGATGATCTTGCCACGGTGCATTTCGGCCAAAGCAATTTGCTCTTTGGCGTACTCCAATGGCTCTTTACTGAAGTCATAGCGACGGGCCAACGGATCTGGCCCGACGGTGTCTTCGTCGGTGCAAAACGCTAGTTCTGGTTCAGCCACACGAGACAAGATCTTCTTCAGTCCTTTGTTATCGAACGTGTAACCATATTCGATAGCCCACATGTCGTAAGGGCCAACGCCAATCATGGCATAATCGCCTTGAATCTCACCTTCGTTCACTTTGAAGTTCGTTGGGACATAATCCATCACGCTACCAGCGAATGGTTTCTTCCCCTTGAGCTCTTCACTGTTCATTTGCTTCAACGTGTAAACGCTGGAAGCTTTGAAGTTGTGACGCAAACCAAGAGTGTGACCGACTTCATGAGAAACAAGATCTGCCAACAATGGGCCGATGAATGACTCAGGCATGCCGTCAAGCATTTGCTCTTTTTCTTCTTCGTCCTCGTCATCATCTTTTTCGTCGTCGTCTTTTTTCTTATCGTCCTTGTCGTCGTCTTTGTCATCGCTACGAATGTTTTCACGCATGGCGGTAATCGCCATCCGCATCAGCGCGACGTCAAATCCACGACCTTCGGCAGCCAAACAACCGCCATTGACCTGGCTTGTTCGGCCAACAATTCCGTCCATCGGCTCATCGCCCATCAAACGGGTTTGCAGTTGATGTTGATTCTTGTTCAGCGAAGACTGCCGTGCCTGGTGAGCCAACTGCTGACGGATGAAGTCACGAGCAGAAGGCTCAGCCATTCGGACGCGTGGATCCCAGTTTGGGTGCTTGGCAAACCAAGCCAATGTCTCTGGAGTCATTCCATCCATCGCAACTTTTGGCATCAATTCAGAGAATTGATCCTCGAAAGAACGAATCCAACCGTCAGTTAGAACGATATCGGCGTCAAGAATTTGACCCGTGAGTGGGTTCACGCGACTTGGGCCAATCGCAGTACTGATGTTGTTATTCAACCAACGCACGAAGTTATAGCGAACGTCTTCTGGATCGAGATCCATGAATTGGT
>CAZPTT010000208.1:0-9741 GCA_964589435.1 uncultured Pirellulaceae bacterium | reverse complement strand
TCAACTCAGGCAAATTTGTTCGTGCCTTGCCGAGAAACTGAAGCCCCCACGTGTCGATGTCTCCCCAATAGGCGACGGATTTTGATTTGAGTTTATCGCTGCGTATCCATTCGAGGTCGAAACCGGCGCCCAGAATTGCGATTGTGTCTGGCAAGTTGGGAAGCTGATGTTGGCAACTTTCGTTTTCGACGATCAACACTCGATTGCCGGGCAAGTGAACTTCCATCAAATCGGAACTCGCGACACGCATTTTTCGAAACGGCAACAGCGATCCATCCAAGTCAATCACCAACAACCAGTGGCTACCCTCAATAAACGCACCAAGGAAAATTTCCAAGCCAAGTCGACTGACCTCGCCATCGTACCTCGCATCCAACAATGACGTCATGAGGCGGGAATTTCGCTCGAAAAATTTTGTGTCGATGCCCTCGAGTGACAAAGTGCGAAGCGGCCGTCCCGCTGCGCAATTTGGCGAAAGCGCCATTGCCAAACGCGTTGCCTGAATGACTTCTACCAGCGGTTTATCGCGCCAAAGGGAGCGACGCCGCACAAGCAAATTGTGAAAGCAGCCATCGCTATTAGCCACGAGCTCCGAAAGGAATTCGAACTGCTGGCGCATCGTCGAATCCGCCGCGACAGCAACCCATTCCGTTGGCCGCTGGATAACCCACTGCACCGGGACGTCAACTGGTTCGGCCGCCGCGCGATACTGAACCGGCTCCCAACGGACTTCCCCAAGCCGGACTTGACGCCACGTCTCAACATGTTGCTTGACCGCGTCCAAATCATTTCGCATCGCTTGCGGGCTCGGCTTTCCGATCGACAGCACGACCGGCCACGCTTCCTCAACCCGAAGTAATCGCGATTCGCGCCAACTTGCACTTTCCCACTGCCGCCCGAGTTTGGCTCTGAGTTCCGTTGGAGACTTCATCGTAACCGGGAAAGCCCTTCCAGCTTTTCCCATGAAATCGAAGCGAGACTTGATTGCTTCTTGGGACGTTGAACGCAAATGACGCGTTTGGTGTGTCGTTTTAGTAAGCCGACCTCCTTGTTCGGCGTCACGAAGATCGGGTGAAGTCCGAAAATTCGCAATGCCTTAACGATGCGAGTCGCCGCGGATTGCGAGCTTTTTGAAAACGCCTCGTCGAGCACAACCGTTCCGTACAAAGGCCGACTCGCTCCGGCTGGGCACAGCGCGTAACTGAGCGAAGCCGTCAAAATGTGGCTGGCCATCAACTCTTTCTCGCCGCCGCTGCCGCTTTGCGAACCACTTCGGCGTGGCGATTGGTCGCCCGTTTGGCGATCGACTTCGACCACATAAAACTCCAGCCGATAGCGCGGATCGAGCAGCGCCCGCGAGCCCTTTTGTTTTCGGTTTTCGCCCGCCTCGCGCAGAATCGCAACCAACTCACGCAGTGCTCGATAGTGACTTTCACCCTCATCATCCTTGAGCGCCGCGGAACGCAATTTTCGTTGAGCCGATTCGAGAGTCCGTAGCCGCTCGTGTTTAATTCGTTGCGGTTGAAGCTGCAAATACCGTCCAGACCGAAACTCAACTTTAAGAAGCGTATTATTCAGTTCCGCGATCCGGTGCTCGATCAAGTCAACTTCCTCGCGAATCCCGGCCAGCAACTGAGTCACGCCCTGATCGGACGATTCGTTGAGGTACTTCAAAAACCGTTTCAACTTTTCAGGCAACGCCTCTTCTTTAAGCACGCGAAGCCGCTCGATGTAATCGTCAACGTCCTGCAAAACGGCATCGACTTCGGCCAGCGCACCGGTATCAACTGCCTTGGCCTTGCCCATTAGATTGACGATTCGCGTTTCATGATCGGCGACGCGTTGCGAATGCTTCTTGAGCTGGGCATCAAGTTTGGAAGAAGCATCACGCTCGTCGTCAACAAGTTCTTTTGGGCCAACGTCGGCATAAACATCCACATCAACTGCGAACGAAGAATCCGCCAACGCCGACTCGTCCTCCTTCAGGCCTTTACCGATCCGCGTTTCCGTTTTCTGAATCTCATCAGTTGCTTCATCAGCCCGATGTTTAAGCACCGCAAGTTGCTGCTCCAGCTCGTTGATCGCCGACTGCAAATCCGCGAGCTGCTTGTTCGCCGAATCGTACTCATTCTTCGCACGGCTCGTGTCGGAATTCGGATCAAGCAGCGCCGTCAATCGTTTTTCAGTCGCCATCAATTCCGATTGAGCAAGCGGAAGATCAATCGTGGCGAACTCAAGTTCACTCAGCTGTTTGATCAGCGACAGTTGTTGCTCAAGCGTTTTCTGCTTGGCAAAACACTCTCCGAAAATCTCTTTTAGCTGTTTCGATGATTCCGCCAGATCGTCAAGCTGCTGACCAAGCGATTCGAGCTGATTCTTGTTATCGAAGCCCGTCATCCAGCCTTCGTTCAGTCGCCGCTGATCCTGTTTTTCGAATTTCCCTTTGCGGCCCGACATCGTGCCTTCGATGGTAAGCCCGTGTTCAGTCGAGCGAAGTTCATCCGCCGACGCGACGCAACGCCGATCGTAACGAGCCAACGCGTCCTTCGCCGTTTCGATCAACGAGTGCTGTTTGAAGTTCAACTTTTGCGTAAACCCATCATTGAAAAATTCGCGATGGCTTACGTTTTTCGATGCGGATTGCAAACGAACGTGCAACCGATTGTCGCGTCCGTTGACCCACCGCAGCGCCGCACTCATTCGTTTTTCAGGAACCAAAATTTGCAAACGCGCAGAACCAATTGCGCGCTCAATCGCGCCGCGCCATTGCGTATCGGTTGGCTTGACCTCTACCAGTTCGGCAAGAAACGGCAACTCGCTCTCGTTCATCGAAAGTTCGTTCGCCAAATCGGCGCGGAAGTCATGGTGCCTCGGCGGGATGTTCGAACCGGGCCGACTGCGGACTTTCTCAAGCAACTGCGAAACTTCAGCGACCCGTTTTTCCACATCGCGTTGCCCCGACTTCGCATCGAGCGTTTCCTTTTCGGCGGCTTCGAACTGCTGCCCGACTTCCTGATGCTTTTCCGAAAGCACGAGCTGATTCTGCTGCAGCGCCGAAGGCGTCAACGCTTCGTCAAGCTGGAACACACGAATCGCCTGCAGGTATTGAGCGGCGTGTTTTTGCCGATCGACCACCCGCTCTTTCAACAGCTTGATCGTTTCTTCAAGCCCGCCGACCGCGTCACCGCCAAGTTCAAGGTACTTCTTATAAACCGTATCGACATGGGCTTTCTGCTGCGTCGCCAAGTTCTTCTGCTCGGCCAACTGCGAACCCTTCGAAGCGGAGTCAGCGTTAATTGCTTCCAGCGATTTCTCCCAAAGCTGCTTGCCTGTCAGCGCAAACCAGATGGGCAAAATGCGCTTAAGCGTCTGGAGCGATTTCTTTTTCTCGCGAGCCTTCAGCAATTTGCGGTGCTCAGCGGCCACAGGCTCCAACGCCGATTGTTGTCGGCGAGCGTTCTCCAGCTCAGTGTGAATTCCAGCAAGGTTGTCGAACTCGGCAGCGACTTGCAAAGCTCGATCAAACGCCGACCGGTCGTCCAATACAAGCTCGCGAAAAATCTCGTCGATGCTGTTTAGCTGTTTCAATCCCGCGGCCCGATTGAGTAACGTAAACGCATTTTCGCCAACGTCAAAAAACTTTCGCGTGTGAGCAAGGAAAGCTTTCTTGCTATCGAAGATTCGGTGCCGAGCCGTTTCTCTTCCAACCCGCAGCAACTCACGGACGCTCTCTTCATGCAGCAGCCGCAACCAGATTTCCAGTGACTGGTCTTCGGCTTGTGAAAAAATCCAGCGCCGCTTGAGGTCTTTCGTTGAAGTCCCGTTGCCGTCAATCCAAAGCAGTCCACCAAGCCGCAAAGTTTCTTCGCCGGCACGATACGTCGCGCAGATTCCGGTGACGGTTTTTCCCGATCGCGACACGTCATCGCCGCCATCAGAACCGTCGCCACCAAGCACGCCGCGCACATACGACATCAGCGTCCGATCGCTTTCATGCCCGCCGGTCGAGGCAAGGTTGTAACGCGGATGCGAAACCAGCAACGTCATTAACGCATCGACCAGCGTCGTTTTCCCACTGCCAGTCGGGCCGATGATCGCTGTGCCGACGGGATCAAATTCAGCTTGATGGAAACCGGAAAACGGGCCCCAGTTATAGACTTCCAATTGATGCAACAGCCAAGTTGGCTCGGATGTCGCCGAATCCGAATCGAGTCGCGTTTCGGCATAGAGTTCGGTTTGAACTTTACTTGTCATCGCTCTCTCCTGTGCTGTTGAAGGCGTCACCAAAGCCGTCCATCTCCGTTTGATCGGCTTGGTCTTGCAGCGATTGCAACAGTGTCGTCAGCGAAGCCGGATCGGCCAAGTGCGCAATCAAGGGGCGAATCGTGACCTCCTGTTTCTTGTCGACCTCCGAGATGATGCCGTGGGTCTTGAGTTGATCGAGAATGTTCATCAGCCGGCTTTCGTTTTTCGCATCGCTTCCGCTGTCTTCAAAGTAAGTCAAAAACTGCGGCAGCAAATCTTCAACGGCGACTCGCGCGGCACCTTCGCCAACTCCGGCTTCCTGCTCATGGGCGACAAAAGCCTGACGCAAAATCGCGACCAACAACGATTGCTCTAACGTTAAACGCTGACGGCGAACCAACGGGTGCGACCACTCTTGACCACCGTCGCTTTGGCCGCCATCGCCTTGCTTGCCATTGTCAGTTTTCTTGACAGCCAAGAACGCGACACCGCGATGCTCGTCAAGTTGCAGCGATAAATCGAGCGGCTCCAAAGCAGCACGGATCGCGGCCGAGTGAATCATGGCTTTCTGAAACAAAGCCGCTTTGCGAGTTTCGTCAATGTGACCATGCCGCAGCAACTCTTGAGTGACTTCTTTGACGTCGCTCGGCGTGTGCGAGGTTTCGGTTGGCGATGCGGTTACCGCAACCGGTGTTTCGGCTTCGTCTTTATTGTTCTGATCGTTCTCGTTTTGCGCGTCTGAGCCTTGCGGATTTTTTTCGCTGGCTTCGCCCGACAACATCGAATCAAAAATGTTACTCATTCCAACTTTCCTGCTTCCAGTTTGTCTGTCGATACGTCATCCAATTTGACCAACGGCGTATCAAATCGCGTGATTTCGTCTTCTTCATTGACGAGATCAAACGTTTCGCGCTGATGTGTGACTTCGATACCGGCTTCGCGTGCCATCGCCAGCCAATAGGAAAGCGCTTCCAAATCGTGAGTCGGCGGAAGGGCTTGGGATAACTCACCCAGCGTCATCGGTTTGCCAGACTTTTTAAGTTGAGCGATCGTCTCCTCAAAAAGTGCAGCCCGATCAAATGCCTGCCATGCATCCCAAAACTCATCGCCCATGTTTTCCGGGTCGGCGTCGGCAACTGAAAAATCGAGATCTTCAGTTGTGTCGCCGTCAACATCGCGAGCCAACAGTCTTTCGATCAGCGGTAAGTTGGACGCTGAAATTCCAACCGGTGGCAGCGGACTGGGACTGCGCCGAATCTTTTGCGAAGTCCAATCAACATGCATCGCAACGTTGAAGATCTGTTGCAAAATTGCCCCAACGCGAATCTGCTCATCCGCCAACCCTGAAGTAAGAAACCCGCGCACGTCACGTTCGCTGCGAGCTCGGGCTTGGATGACTCGTTCGGATTCCTGAACCAGTCGCGAAACCAGCAACCGCAAGTCGCTTTTCTGTTTTCGGTGCAAGGCTTTGTCGCAACTTTCGTCTTGCATAATCGAGCGCAGACGTTGTTTCATCTGTTCGAGCTGGGCAGATTTTTTTAACTGTTGGTAAAAGCCGTCGAAGACCTGACCTTCGTTCGTTTGCACCAGCGCATCGTGGCTGTCCAAAAGTTCGTCAACGATATCGCCCCGGTTCTGCTGCTGCCCAACCATCCGCTGCCGCAACGATCGGTCTGCTTCGCGGTAGGAGTCTTCGACTCGCCGAAAGTCGTCGCGGAGACTGATCGCAAGCTGGTAGACTTCCTGAATCCCCTCTTCGGCCGCCCGTCCCGACAGGACTTCGAAATTGCCCGCTTCAACATTCTCCAGCTCTTGCTGGAGGGCTGAAATTCGCTTCTTTAACGAATCCGCACGATCCGATTGACTGCGCGAAAGCTGAGCTTCCAAAGTTTCGATGGCCCGCTGAACAGTCGCCAATCGCGAAGCCGTGGATGTCATGGCTTGATCTTCAAGACTGCCGAGAAACCGCAAAGCCCGTTGCAACGCGTCGGTCGCCATGATTTGTCCATCACGTTCGACGATCAAACCACACTTCAACCATTTCCTGATTTCGCGCCGCGCCGCCATTGCATGGTCGCTGTCGATGTCAAATTCAGAATCGTTGGCGTATTGAGCAAACATTTGCGAGAGCTCTTCAACGGTATCCTCAACATCAATCCCATCAGGATGCGCATCCATGAGCTGTTTCAAACAGGCAACGGTCAGCGGCGCATTTCTGGACGCCAACAATTGCCACGCCGGATGGTTTCGCTTTCGCGCCACGAGCGTTTGACAAAGCTCTTTGGTTGCTGTTGTTTGGCTGAGTTGTTTCATGATTTCTACGCCACGGACTTGATGGGCAATATCTTACACAACTGTGTTCATGGTTTGTGAATCTTTGTCTTTTGCAGGCCGATTGGATTCTTCTATCCCCAGTTCAGTCCTCGCAATCCGGACATTTTATCGTCGTTAGTGACACGTCTGGTCATCGGCAAGAGATCAATGCAACTGGATGGCACAAGTTAAAGAAGTAATAATTTGAAACCGCAAGACAAAACTCTGTCAGTGTTTCTGATCCATGTGGATTTTCGCAACTTTATAATTTAGGAGTATCCAATGGCATGGCGGCTTGGTGATTGGCTATTGGAAGGTGAACTCGATAATTCGATCCTCGGTTGGACGACTGGCTGGCTTCGTATCCGAGGGATTGAAAAGCCTCTTCAGCTCAAGTTGGCAGGAAATTGTCATCCTGATTTAGCCGGGTGGAAGTTCGAAATCATTCGCACTGAGGCGATTCCTGACTGGGTCGAGCCACTGAATCATCTCGAGAGTATCGCAGTCGATCAAAGCGGCATCGTCGGGGACATCACAGCGGATCAAACGCTGAAGCAGTTTGAGTGTTCTGTTGAAGAGTTTCTTGAGCAAACCCGGGCTGGCAATCCGCCACCAACGACTCTTGAGAAAGCACTTTATCTCGAGTGGTACAGCAACAAAAATGGACGCGTCGTCGTTCAGTCGACGCGACTTGCCGTTCGCAGGCTAGGCGACCGAGCGTTCGAACTGACGGATGAACAATGGGCTCAGCAGTCCCGACATAACTCCGAGGAGATGTCCCACTTCATGCTTCAACTTGGTGACGCGATCGAAAATCAAGAAGGTTCAGATGAATAGCCGAGCAGCGATACAGCTCAAACTAGGGCGAATTTTTTGGCACCCGCCGCCTCCCTTAAAACGGTCTGGATTTTTTCAGGTCGTTTTTTTGTTGCAAAATCAACTCGACCTTTTAGCGAAGCTGACGTCACAAGCGCCTCGAAACTACCCAATTACACCTTTCATCACCTCGCCGTGGACGTCGGTCAGGCGGAATTCGCGGCCGGCATAATTGTAGGTAAGCTTGGTGTGATCAAGCCCCATGAGGTGCAACATCGTGGCATGGAGGTCGTGAATGTGGGTCTTGTTTTCGATGGACTGATAGCCATGCTCATCGGTTGCGCCGTAGCGGAGTCCACCCTTTACGCCACCGCCGGCCATCCATGAAGTGAAGCCCTTGTTGTTGTGGTCACGTCCGTCGTCGCCTTGCGCGTACGGTGTGCGGCCGAACTCGCCGCTCCACACAATCAAAGTGTCCTTAAGCATGTCACGCTGCTTGAGGTCGGTGAGCAACGCGGCAATCGGCTGATCAGTAGCCATCGTATTGTCGCGCAGTGCTTGTTCGAGGTTGCGATGCTGATCCCAACTGCCGTGAGTAATTTCGATAAAGCGTACGCCGGCCTCAGCAAATCGGCGAGCGAGCAGACACTGGCGGCCAAATTTCGCGGTGGTCTGATTGTCGATACCGTAAAGCTCTTTGGTGGCCTTCGATTCCGTATTGATGTCTAGCAATTTGGGAACCTCAGACTGCATCCGAAACGCCAATTCAAACGACTCGATGACGCCGTCGACCGCCGGGTTGTGAACCTCTTTCTTAAGTTTCCCTTCGTTAAGAGATTTGATGAAATCAAGTTGCAAACGCTGTTGCTGGCTTGTCAGTTTAGAATTCTTGATGTTCGGCATGTTTGCGGCCCCAGAGTCGTAGCGCCCTGAACGCAGACTGCTGCCGATCGGAGTTCCTTGATAGATCGCCGGGAGAAAAGCTGCGCCATAATTGTTTGCACCCGATGGCGGACTGAGGGTAATGAAGCCTGGAAGGTTCTGATTTTCGGTACCAAGCCCATACAGCGACCAAGCGCCAAGCGAAGGCCTGACGCCTTGAAAGCTACCTGTGTGAAGCATCGCGAACGACTGGGGGTGAGCTGGAACGTCCGTGTGCATGCCGTTGACCAGACAAAGGTCGTCAGCGTGTTTGGCCAGATGCGGGTAGAGCTCGGAAATCGGTAAGCCGCTTTTACCGTGTCGCTTGAATTTGAACGGTGAGCCAAGCCACTTGGCGTTTCCATTGACTCCAGCGACTTTGCCCGAGTCTTTGTTTAGACGCGGTTTGTAGTCGAAGGTATCAACATGCGAGGGTGCGCCCTCCATGCAAAGGAAGATCACGCGTTTGGCAGTGCCGGGAAAATGCGTGGGCTTGGGAGCCAGCGGATTGTCGTTGTCTTGAAAAGCACGGATCCCCATCGCGTTTCTCGCTTGCAATGTACTGAATCCGGCAAAGGCAGCATAAGCGAATCCGGTTGATAAGGATCTCAGGATCTGACGACGTGAGGGAGTGAGTAGATTGAAATTCATAACAGGAACTCAACGAAGGGAATGAATCTAAATTGTTAGTTGCGACGTCGTGAACAAGTGAGTTACCTGTTACCTTAAAGACCAAGGCGTTGAAATCGCAATCTCAATCGACGTAAAGAAAATCTGCGGAGGCAAACAACGCGTGACAAAAGTTGGTCATCGCTGCAAAACTCGCTTTAGTTTCGCTGTCGGTTTTCTGCTTTGCCATCTCCAAAAACTTGTTGTAGAAGGTGCCGGCTTTCCGCATTTCTTCTTTGGATGGAGCGCGTCCATAAACAAGATAGAAGGCTTCAAATGCTTTCTCTCTTAATGTCATCTCATCTTTTTTAACCAGCCTCCGAGCCATGGCTTCGGATTGCTTGCGAACGAAATCGCTGTTCATCAGATACAGTGCCTGAGCCGGAACTGTGGTGGTTTCACGCTTGCCGACACCCGTGCTCGGATCGGCAAAGTCAAAGATGTCGAGTGAGCCCGGAACTTGCTTCCGCACGATCGGCAAATACACGGAGCGATGCGGGCTACTCTCCTCGAAGCCATCGATGTCGGCTGACCCACCGCTACGCAAATTACGACTTTGCTCGGCGACCACTGAACCGTAAGGCGGCTTTATTTGAAGATTGCCGCTAATGGCAAGAATGGAGTCACGCAGAGACTCCGCATCGAGCCGGCGTTTGTCGGCTCGCCAACGCAACGCGTTTTCCGGATCGGCGTTGTAAGCCGTGTTATTGAAATCTGAACTCAGGTCGAAATCTGAACTCAGTTGGTAGGTGCGTGAGAGAGCGATGTTGCGGATCA
>CAZPTT010000207.1:0-9862 GCA_964589435.1 uncultured Pirellulaceae bacterium | reverse complement strand
GTCCATCATTCCGCCGCCACCCATGCCGCCCATCATTCCGCCACCGCGACCGCCTCCCATCATTCCACCGCCACCGCCGCCTTCAAGCGATACAGCACCACTAGAAACAACCGGGAAATCCCGAAGAGGATCCACGACGCGACCGGACGGTTGAAACACAACAGTTGACGCGAACGATTGAGCAATCAAGTCTTGCGGAATGAAGAGCCGAGGGTCTTCACGCTTTTGAGGCGTTTTCGCTTTGATTGAAAAAACGTTGTAAACATAATCCTTCGAATTCAAAGCGTTTTCATTTCGCTTGATATCTTCCAGGACGGTTTTGTCGCCTTGCCGAAGCTCGGAAATGCTTTCCCAACTCGTCGGTTTGACGATATGAGTGTTGGCTTTTTTTGCCATGCCTTCCAGCTCTTTGGGAGACTTGTCGCGGAAAATATCCGTTCCATAACCCATCCAAAAGAACAATCCAAGCAAGCCTACGGCCAGTGCCAGGATTAGCTTTTCAGAGTGGTAAAGAAAAAACCGCTGCATGGCCTGTTTGCTAAAGTCTGGTTTTCCCATGTTCGTCTCCTGATTTTCGCCCGTAATTTATTGTTTGGATTTTTGATTGGCTGAGTGACCAACCTGAGAGGGCGACAATTCCTTCGCCGGCCCAATCTAATTTTCTGTTTGAAACTTATTGCTTACTGAAACGGTTGCTTACTATGGCTTTGAATTACCAACATCAGTTGCAGTTGATTTTTTCGCCGCATCGTTCGGATCAACTTCCTCACTGAGCCCGGCCGATTTGCGAAGTAGCTTGATTCTGTCCGGAGTGACGGGGTTGTAAATCTTGACGATGCCGTAGAACTCAACATCGACGTCGTAATTCGTTCGAACCTCGACATTGGTTGGCATTTCGCTGAGATTGCTAACGTCACCGCCTTCGCCTTCTCGAGCGCCGAAGTCGATGCCTGCCATGCCGTCGGACATGCCCTCGCGTGAGCCACCTTCTGGGCTGCCACCGCCGGCTGAATTGTCTTCACCGTAGCCACCCCCATTAAACTCGATGCCCTCGCCTGGTTCGTGGCGATTCATGCGAACTTGATTAATTTCAAACGCAAAAGGTGAGTTGGCACAGGCCGTCATGAATTCGGGGATATTTCGCTCGTTCATGCGAAGTGCAATTCGAACGGGTACTCGCTTCGCTACAACCAGTTCCAGGTTGTCACCGGGTAGCTCTTTGCCATCGAGAACTTGCCGGACGACATCCGCATGGAGAGGGACAAAGTTGACGTCGACGTAGCGGCCGTGATACGGACTGTAGCTGCCAAGTTTGTCGAAACCATCGGCATCGACACCAGCAGCGTCATCACCACCACGGTCGTTCATCATGCCTGAGTCATAGTTGGTAGTGGTTGAGGCTGCTGCGGCGGCGTCGAGTGTGATACCTGCCAACCGCGGGTCGTGTAACTGAAGTTCGCCCAGTTGAATACGCGCTTCTCGACCGAACGCAACGTGATCAATCCGCTTGATGATCGCGAGATCGTTGGCGTCAACCGAACCGTTCACTTCCTTGATGATGTGAAACATTGCTTCCAACAGCCAGAGATCCTGCTGAAGCATGTAAACCTGCAGCGGGGTCGGATCTTCTACAGCAAGCGTGTGATCATCTTTCTGGCGAAATTGAGTCAGCTTTCTCTGCCACAAAGCTTGATTATCGTCATTCCAAATGACTGGAAATTTGTTGAGGTCATCTGAGATAGCAACATCGTTGCCGCCACCCATCATGCCACCACCACCCATCATTCCATCGCCACGGCCCATGCCTCCACCGCC
This sequence comes from uncultured Pirellulaceae bacterium, assembly GCA_964589435.1. Taxonomy (GTDB): domain Bacteria; phylum Planctomycetota; class Planctomycetia; order Pirellulales; family Pirellulaceae; genus Mariniblastus. The sequence continues at coordinate 8,047 of CAZPTT010000207.1, read as the reverse complement.
ACGGCCCATGCCACCTCGACCCGACATGCCTCCCGGCCCTGCCGTGTCTTCATTAGCGTACTCTGGATCTTTGTTCCAGCGGGTGCCAAGTTCCTTGCAGATTTTCTCCATCTGGCGTGGAATCGTAATTCGATACAAGTTCAGGTAAGGCTCAAGTCCGTGTCCTGGGGCCAATTCTTCCGGAATCGTCTCGGCAGGATTATACTTGCTGAACTGTTCAACAAATTCGTCTTTGCCAATGATCTTCGTTGGCCATTTCAAAATTTCCTTCTGCTTCTCTTCGCGATACTCCCAGGCTTCGACCAGCGAATTCAAAGCCAATTCCATTTCGGCTTTCATGCCAGCTTCGGTTGAAGTATTGGGGTGAGCACCGGTTCCGTCTTCGGCCTCAACCTTCGTTAAATTCGTCGCGCTGGAAATACTGCTTTTGACCGCGCTTGCGTTTTTATCTGTTTCGGCTTGGATTTGTCCTGTGATGAAGAACCAAGTTCCGATCATTGCCAAGGACAGAAATCCGCAGGCCAACCAAAAACGATTCTTCTTGATCCAATCGATCGCGGGTAATAATTTATCCACTTCGTCTGCTCCTAAAATTCAGTTGAATTCGTGACGAGGTCAGTTGTTCAAAAGTCAGTGTTTTGTTGTGTTACTCGACGGTCAAAGCCCGCCAAAAAATCTTTTCCACTCAACGAGCTATTCGTCTTCAGTGGGGTTAGCGGCCGATTCCGCAGCTGCGGCGTCGGCAGCCGCTTTCTCTTGAGCCTCTAAACGCAAGGCCCTCGCCGCGATTCGTTCTTCTGGTGTTCGTGGTATCCAAGCCATCTGAATGTAGAAGTTATATTCCTTGACCTCAAAAACCGTCTTGCCGGCTTCTTAGTCTTCGGACTCAGCATAAACGCCCCCGCCCATAATTACACCTCCGCCCATTCCACCGCCTCCACCCATCATTCCACCACCGCCCATCATTCCGCCCACGTCGTCATTCATGCCGCCGCGACTTCCGCCGGCAGCGTTTGGATCTGACGTGTTGTTGGGGTCAAAAATGATTGGCCGTTCGGTAATGGCTGAAGTTTTGATGATGGTCGGCAAGAATATTCCAATGTCAGCAAAAGTAAACTTGCTGTCCTTGTCGCCTTCGGTGGGAATCACAATCAAGTCCTCTTCTTTGTCGCTCAGAATCTTCTCGATGAAGTTCTTGACGACATAAGACTTGCCTGAGTTGAAGGCTCTCACTTGATCGATACTGTTGTGGAAATGGTGGCCACGAATCTCAATGACCCAGCCAGCCTTGCCTGCAAGCTCTCCAGTAGCTTCACCGTCAGCGGCGGGCGTTGCCGCAGCAGCGGCTTCGGCCGCTTCGGTGTCCCCTCCAGCGGCCCTGACTGCATCGAGTTCTTCCTTGGTCAAGTCGAACATTCGTTCATGAATTGGAGCAATTGGAGTTTCCCATTCGCTCAGATCCTTCATGAAGACAGATTCGATATGATCAACGTAAAGCTCTTTTCGATCGACAAATTCAATCTCTGACGGGTCTACCGACAATTCACTTTTCGCGATTTTTTCTTCGATTCGATCGTCTTTCGGCATCGCTTGGTACAACGCTGAATAGACTTCGATCCAAGTCGCTTTTCCTTCTGACGCCGACTTCAACTCCTTGGCGATCGTATTAAACTTGGCCAGATTCTCTTTGAGTTCAGTATCCGTCGAAACGAAGCCCTTGCTCTTGGTGTCCTCGGCTTTCACTTTACGAATGGCGTCGTCCCACTTGGTACCCGTCGAATCGGCGTACTGCGGATTGACCTGCCACCAGGCATTGCCTTTGAAGAACAATCCGAGCACCAAACCGAGCATCAAAGCACTGACGGATGCCAAGATCCAAGGCTTCTTGGCTCGAATGACTCGCTCGATCACAATCTCTTGCGGCAACAAGTTCGTTTTGATGTGTCCTTTGGTCAGACCTTGCAGGCAAAGTCCATAGCAAGGGGCAAACGACAGCAGATTGTTAGTGAATGTCGACTGGCTGACGACTTCCGCGCCTTTGAGCTTCCGATACTCAGAGCCTTTGGCGATGTCGATCTCGAGCTGTTTGTTGAGGAACTGGCGAAGACCAGGCAGTTTCGCCGCATTACCCAAAAGCATGATCTCGTTGATGACTGCGTTCTTTTCCATGCTTTGAAAAAACGTTAGCGATCGTTGGACTTCGTTAACCAAGTCGTTGAAGACCGGACGCATCGCCTTGAAAACCGCTTTTGGGTTTTCTGATTGGCGAGCGTTCCGCTTCAGGTGTTCGGCCTTCGTTTGAGTTAACTTCATTTCACGCGAAAGCTGCCGCGTAAAGTGGTTGCCGCCAATCGGGATGTTTCGTAGCCATAGTTTGACACCATTGGTGACAATCAAATCCGTTGTATCGGTGCCCATCGACATGACGACAATCGACGGCGGAGGATTCTCCGGATCAATTTCCATCGGGTCGGGCAATTCGTCGATTGTGTCGTGGCAAACGACATTGAAAATCGACAAAGGAGAGAGTTGAACAAAATCGACTTCGACATCAACATCGTCGAATGGACGCAGGGCTCGGAAAACTGCATCACGTTTCATCGCGAACAAACCGATTTCGGCGTCGATCGCGCGGCCTTCGACAACCGTTCCACCTAGCTGTTGCCAATCCCAGATAACGTCTTCGATGGGAAAGGGGATCTGCTGTTTGACTTCATATTTGACGATGTCCGGCATCGTCTTGATTTCGACCGGTGGCGGCTTGAAGAAACGAGATAGACCAGCTTGACCCGAAACGCTGATGGCGACTTTGTCACCGACAACATTGTTTCGAGATAAGAATTGCTCGAGCGCTTCCTGGATCAACTCTTCCGGATCGGCATCCGGTTGACTGAGAATCTTGGGATACTCAATGAAGTCATATTTGTCTGCATTGACAGTTTCCCCGTCGGCATCGAGCGTACAACGAAGTGCTTTTAAAGCACATTGTCCAATATCGATACCCCAAACGGCGTTAACTTTTGCCATCACTTTTGCCTGTAAAGGAATTAACTAACAAGAAACTCCGACCCTATTACGCCAAGGTCTCTCCTTGGAGTAAAAAACGAGCAGTTCTCAGTATAAACCGAATGGAACAATCTCGTTACTCTGTTTTGGATCGGGTTCAAAGGAAGTGGTTTGAACCAAGACGAAAGCGTAAGCTCCCGATACCCAACTACCTATTAATAATTTACTGGCAAATGCCCTCAAATGTCAAATTTTTGCGGCTAATCGTTGACTTGCGGCGAACTTTCAAGTTGCCAATTCGGACTGAACGAATCTTGCGAATCATTCATCCAACCCCAACAGAAGTCATAATCCGAGTGAATAAAGGACAATGATTTTTTTGTCACTCTTATTCGTACCAAAATCTCTCCAACCACAATGGTCGTTGAGCAGGTTCCCAAATTGGAATAAAACGATCGGATACCACTTTGCCGCTCCACCCGTGAAGCTCGCGTCAAATTTCTTATGTCTAGTGACGTTCCGCTGGAATGTTAAGTTCCACCAAGAATGAACAAATTCTCACAAACATTTTTGATCGTCCCCTGCCACTCGATGGAGGACTTTCCGACGCATTATCAAGGAAACGATGCCCAAAATTTGCTTTCCTATTGGTCAGCCGCATGGCACCCGGCATTAGTTTCTTCCACGCAATCGAAACCTGACTGGAAAAGCACGGACTTCGATCAACAGGAAAACGCAAAAGCCCTCCAGGATAGCCTGATCCTGATCCCTAGCGTCGCCCAGCACATTATCGACGACGAGTTTGACGCTTACGTCAATCGTTGCAACGCTCGTTTGATATCTGAAAACGTCGGTCGCAGCGATCTTCTTGATCTGATTTTCAGCCACTCCAGTTCGGCTGCTGAGCTGGCGGGCCAGGCCGAACGGGCCGATGGCAAGCTCGTTCAGGATTTCATGGCGCTTGGGTATGCCTATTTGCAAATCCAAATCATGACCCGTCAGCTTAGATATTCGAGCAATCTGAATGAAACGGTGTTCGAAGAGCAGCTCGTGATCGCCGCGAATCACTTAACCGGAGCCAACGCAGCCGGAGCCAACGCAGCCGGAGCCAACGCAGCATCTGAAATCAGCGTGACGCAGGCTCGGGATAGTCTGACCGCCTGTTTTGATTTGCTTCACGAAGAGAAGAACAGCTACTACCCCGTCGAGCCGGAGTTGGTTGATCTTGTTTTGACCGCGCCGACGACGCTCGGCAATTCAATGACGAATCAGTTGAATGCATCCCACCCGCTCAACCTACTGATCACCGGCACTTCGGCAAAATTGCTGCGTACCAAAAACCCATCGGCGACAACGCGGATTAAGGAACTTGCCGATTGTGACGATATTTCCATCGTGGGTGGAATGGAGGCGGAGCTTCCTGATCCGCTGCTTTCGACCGAAACAATCATTCGCCAATTCGTATTGGGACATCAAACGCTGCGTGATGAGTTTGAGACGGAAGCCGACGTGTTTGTTCGGCGCAGGTTTGGGCTGTCACCTTCACTGCCCGGATTGTTGGAGCAATTCAACTACGTGGGCTCGGTTCATGCAACGCTTGACGATGGCAAATTCCCGAAAGGTTCTAGCAGTAACATCCGCTGGACCGGCGAGGACGGTCAATCCATCTTGGCTTATGGAGATACGCCAATCAGTGCTGACGATCCTGCTGCGTTTCTCGGGCTGGGAGTCAAAATAGGGGAGGAGATTGACTCCGCTCACATCGCCACGTTTGTGTTCGCCCACTGGCCCAGCCAAGTCTGTGATTCCTTCAACGACTTGCTTCGAATCAGTGCTTACGGGCCGTTGTTAGGAAAATTCGTGCGGCTCGATGACTACTTCGAATCAATTTACGACCCCGGGTATGGTGATTCATTCTCTGCGGACGAGTACAAGCAGCCTTACTTGAAGCAGGCGATTGCTAACCGTCAGCCAAACCCGATTTCGCGATTCACGACCTATTGGGCCAATCACTATCGACTGGCAAGTTGCCGGGCTTTGTTCTTGCAAGCCGTAACGATCAACCATTTGTGTGGTGGCAGTCGCCTCGAAAAAGCGACCATCCTCGGACTGGCCGATGAGCTGAAGCTGCTCGAATCGAAGTTGGACGACGATGTTGACGCCGTCGATTCAAATGCCAACGAAACAACTCAATCCATCCACGACTTACAACATCGCCTGGAATCAATCTGGGTCGCCGCCAATGGCTTGAACGTTCCAGAATCAGACGCCGATGCAAAACGGGGCAGCTCTAATCAACTCAATCACTATGTGATCAACCCGACTCATGCAAAATCTCGTTCTGCTTTCTGGACAAAGCACGAACCCATTGCGATCAAGAATGCCAACGGCCCAATCGTGTTCGCCGACAATGGCGAACACGGAACGGCGTGGGTCGTTGATACTCCGGCGGTCGGAAATATCTGCTTGCCGCATCCAACCCATTCGACGACTGGTGATAGATCTCAAGATCCGTTTCGAAAAGACCCACCTGTCGGCGAAGGGCTGCGACTACGAAACGAGTTTTTCGAAATCTTGATCGACGAAAAAACGGGCGGCATTCGGAGTATTCAGACATACAAAAAAGGCCGAAAGAACCTGGTCAGCCAACAACTGGCGCTGCGAATCCCAGCCGTGCCCGATTCGCCTGACCAACGACTCACGCAAGCCCATTACTCGACCATGGTCGCGGATTCGATCGAACTGACCAATTGGACTCGATTGGAAGCCGCCATCACTTCGCGCGGCCGAATCGTAGATGGCGAGCAAACCGTCGCGACGTTTAAGCAAACGGTTACCGTCGGTCGGGGAATCCAAGCCGCAGAAATAGAAATTGAAATCACGCCGGAAATCGAACTGTCCGATTCGATACACCATTATTTTTGTAACCGGCTTGCTTGGAAAGACGAATCGGCATCGATAGTCGCCAACACTCAGCGAGCCGATCAGCGTATCACTTCCGATTGGTTTGAAGCGACCAACTACTTCGAAATTGAACAGCCGGAACACCGCTTGGCGATGTTCACTGGTGGTTTGCCATTTCATCGTCGGGTTTCCCGCACGAAGCTTGACAGTTTGTTGCTGGCCGGCAACGAGTCTCATCGCGTATTCTCGTTTGGACTGGCAGTCGATCAGCGATACCTGCCAATAAGGGCACTCCAACGCATGTCGCCGCCAATCCGGGTGGCGACGGCACAGGTAGCGACCACAATTGCCCCCAACGATCCTGACGTGACGAATTCCTCAGCCGCGAGTGGGACTTGGCTATTTCATTTCGATTGCAAGAATATCCTGGTCACGCGTTGGGAACCGATCTTCGATGCTGAAGCCAGCATGACCGGCGTTTTGATTCGGATGGCTGAGACCGAAGGGCGAGCCGGCAAACTTAAAATAACTTGCCCACTCAACGTGCAACGGGCGCAGCGTGAGAATTTTTTGGCGGAGATCATCCGTTCAATTGAACTTGAGCCTGCCGAGCCAGACAAAGTCCCGGTAGAATTCTCAGGATACGAAGCATTTCAGATATCGATTATTTGGGCGACTTGATTACCTTGGACACAATGATCATTGCAATTGACGGCCCTGCAGGCGCAGGCAAAAGTACGGTGACTCGCTTGTTGGCGGAACGTCTGGAGTTCAATTACCTCGACACCGGGGCGATGTACCGAGCGGTGACTTTTTCAGCGATGAACACTGGTATCGATCTTGCGGATCAAGCCGCTCTCGCTGAAGTCGCTCAATCGATAACCCTTTCGTTCGACGGCGATTTGGTTTTCGTAAACGGCGAAGATGTCTCGGCAGTTATCCGCAAGCCTGAAGTGACTCGCAATGTTGTTTCGATTGCCGACGCGCCGGCGGTTCGAGCTCACTTAGTCGATCTGCAGCGCAAAGTCGCCAGCCAAGGTAATTTCGTTTGTGAAGGACGCGATCAAGGCTCCGTCGCTTTCCCGGATGCGTTTTGCAAAATTTATCTGACGGCGTCCGAGTCTTACCGGGCCAAACGCCGTGTGGAACAAATGACAGCCGCCGGGCAATTCGTTGATTACGACCAAGTCATTCGTGAGCAGCGACGTCGTGACGAACAGGATTTGAATCGCGAAGTCGGGCGGCTGCAGAAGTCGGCGGATGCGATCGAAGTCAACACCGACGATAAGTCTATCGAACAAGTCGTTGAAGAGCTTGAAGCCATCGCGAAAAGCCGGATGGCGATCGCCGAATAGCCGTTACAGGCTTGGCATTTCCATTTGCCCGATGATGTCTCGAGCGATTCTCTCGATGATTTCCTGCTGAGCCGTTGAGAGTGATTGGCCGCCTTCAGGGATAAACGACGCTTCGCGATTGATCCGAATGATTTGTCGTTGCATCAGCGGAACGCCGGCGCGATCCGTCCAGCTTACTTCGACACGCCAGCCAACTTTCAATGTGCGTGGTTCGTCATTGATGTTTTCTCCAGCCACCGATTTGGTGTCACGCAGCAGCTTGCCGCGAATAAAACTGTTGGCGATAGCCGGCTCGGTGATGGTCAATGGAGTTGTCAGTTCAACTTCTTTGATGACTGCTTCGGTAAGCCGCTGAGCCATGAATTTGCGATAGGAATCCGATTCAAAGATGGCAACGTGAACGGTTCGAATGTCGCTTCGATACAGAAACTGATTGCCCAAGTGGTAGCCAGCGCAGCCTGCCAATGACGGTCCAAGAGAAACCGCCGCCAAACAAATCAGCAACGTCGCAACTCGGCGAGCGATGTTGGTTTTCAGTTTTTGATTTTCAAACTTCATGGTCAGTTTCAAAATTGAATCAGTCAGTAATCGAGTCATGTTTTCAAATGAACGACGTCGGTCTGCAATTGAAAGTGATGGTTTCGAATTAGCGCGAGGGGTTTCGAATGGAAAGGTTTCGGTTGAACGGAGTAACTTTTTCAACTATCTGGTTGTGGCCGGCGACTCGACACGTAAATCTTGCAGCCGCTCATTTGAAGACACCCTCCCGCTTGCGGGAGGGT
>CAZPTT010000206.1:0-9992 GCA_964589435.1 uncultured Pirellulaceae bacterium | reverse complement strand
CTAGCGCCCAAACGGCTCACATGAAGAACCGGAACTTTGAATTGGAACAAAGCACAAGCATTTGATTCGAATAAGCATCGGTAAATCACGAGTCATTCTTGACATTGCCGGTCGCGCCGGATCGCTCTAAACTTGGCCTCGCCGTTTGACTACTTGACGTAGTTTGCGGAGGCCAAGTTTTTTTGTGCCCGGTTTGTTGGGCCTGATTTTTATTGCAAATGGAGTTGCATCGTCATGAAGCAAATCATGCTTCATCTACTGGTATTGATCGCTGTGGCCAGCGCTATTTTTCTGACGAATCTTGGCGAAGCCAGGTTGTGGGATCGTGATGAACCTCGCAACGCTGGTTGCGCCGCCGAAATGATGGCTCGTGGTGACTGGGTCGTCCCGACTTTCAATGATGAGCTGCGCCATCAAAAGCCGGTCTTGCTTTACTGGTTGATGATGATGGCCTACAGCGTTCTAGGGCAAAGTGAATTTTCGGCTCGCATCTGTTCGGCGCTGCTTGGAGTTGGCACTGTTCTTGCCACCTATGGAATCGCCAGACGTTTGGCCAATCCCAAAATCGCTCTACTCGCCGGAGTCATACTCGCCAGCAATCTGATGTTCACCGTCGCCGCGCGCGCCGCCACTCCTGATTCCGTCTTGATATTCTGCTCGACGCTCGCCCTGTTGATCTACGTTGTCGGTACTTTCAAACCGCGAACGTTGAAAACGATTGACGCAAGAAGCGAGTTGGTTATCGCGCCGCTGGAGCAAAACGATGCCGAACTTCGCTCGCCCGGCAACTGGTTTCCGCAAAACTACTTTTGCGTTGCGGCCCTGTACGTTGTGTTGGGATTAGGAGTCCTCGCGAAAGGGCCCGTCGGGTTCCTCTTGCCGATGGCAATGATGGGTCTCTTCATGCTCATCCAGCGATTGCCAAGTATCCAGCTACGGCCTGCACCAATTTCGGCTTCGATTTGGGGTAGAGCCTCACAGGGAACTCTTAACATGCTTCGCGCTGTAGGGAGCACCTTTCACCCTGTTCATTTTTCAAAAACGCTTTGGTCGATGCGCCCCATCTCGGCCGCGATCATTGTTTTGCTGGTGGCGGCTCCTTGGTATTTGATGGTCGACACGCGAACCAATGGCGATTTCACTCAACTGTTTTTCCTTGGCGAACATTTTGGCCGTGCGACAACAGCTATGGAGAATCATGGCGGCGGTGTCTGGTTTTATCCGCTTGCGATCCTGGTTGGTTTTTTTCCTTGGTCAGTCTTCTGGGGGCCCGTCGTCGTCTGGACGTTGGCCCAACGAAAGTCTCGAGGGCGATTCACGGCTGTCGAAGTGTTTGCCATGAGCTGGATTGTCGTTCAAGTCGGAGCGTTCTCGATCGCGCAAACCAAGCTGCCCAGCTACGTCACGCCATGCTATCCAGCGCTTGCGATTTTGACATCCGGTTGTTTGATCGGTTGGATTCAACGTCAATCGCACCTCCTAACATCGAGCGCGAACAACTTGTCATCAGCCGCGGACTCGAATCAACAGGTGACGCCCAATATCTCTTTGCACTGGTTCGTTGCGGCGATGGCTGCTTTGATCTTCGGTGGACTGGTTACGGCAGCAGGACTTGGCTATGCCGCCAACGTATATTTCCCGACTCAAATTTGGATGATCGGGATTGGCCTGATTCCAATTTTTGGCGGAGCCGTCGCATTCTGGCAATTGATTAGAACAAATCACCAACACGCGCTTTGGACAACGGTCACAACCTCGGTCTTATTCATTTTTCTGTTTTTCGGATTTGGCACGGTCGCCGTCGATACAGCTCAGCAAAGCCAATTGGTTTTGCGACAGGTCGTGGCCGCAGAATCAGATCAAGTCGTTGCTTCTTACCGAGCCCTTGAATCGAGCTGGGTTTTTTATGGCCAAAAACCGATCTATGAATGTTCGATGGCAACGCGCGACGCAGAAAGCGAATCGTTGGATCGCCGAAATTGGTGGGAAGCCAAACCCCGAATCAGCGCAGAAATGTTGGCAACACTACACCCTAACGCCATGTTCATCACGACCGATGAACATCTTGCCGAGCTTCAGCAAAAACTTCCGCCTGGATTTGAAGTCGTCGAGCGGGCCAACTACTTTCTGAAAGAACAAGAGATCCTTCTGCTTCGCCGGCCTAGTAAACGCGTGGCTCGAATGAATCAACCGGCCCAAGTTCGCTGATGGTAGATCGGATGATTCGCATGAGATAGGAATGCAAAAAGCCGCGGCCAATTCGGCACGCGGCTGTTGTTATTTCGTTTTCGATTGGTTGGCTCTGACAACCTAATGCCTATCGACCTGCAGGAGCACCTGGAGCCAACGAGTTTCCGGTATCAAGAATCCAACGAGGACCAAAATCGGAACTTTCTTGACGGAAACGCGAACCGGGAGTCATCGTTAACGACCGGATGTGCTTCGTCTCGATATCGGCTTGGCCCCAGTCAGTAATCAGCTTAATTTCCGGGAGCGCCGGAATGCCGGTCACCGAATCACCATTGGTAAGCACAGCGATCGCGGTGTCATCTTCATCGAGGTGCAACCGAAGGCCTGCTAGTTGTTCCATCGGAATGGTAACGTTTCCGAACGACGTCTTCATTTCAACTTTAGTAAGCGCCTCGATTCCGCCTGCCATGTTGTCCATGTCGTCCAATTTGACGAATACGATTTCCATGGGGTTTCCATCGGAGTCTTTCACTTCTGGAACGAACTCTTCTCTTGCGGGAGCGTCGTAAACGAGCAACACCTTTGAGAAGTTCTTTTCGCTTGAAGTGATATTGATTTGAATCGGTTGGCTTTTGATTCTTTCAACCATCGCATTGTCCAGCACGACCATCGCTTCTCCATCTCTAATGGAAACGGCAATATTTGTTGGGACAGCTGCTCTCTCTTCTGTCTCGTTAAACTGGACTTCGATAGTTCCAATTTTGCCGCGAGCATCTTCACGAACGATCGAAACCAAACTGCCAAACGTCTTGAATTTAGTGACCAATTCGTCTTCGAGCGTCATGACAAATTTTTGATCTTGAGCAGAACTGGTGCTAACCAGACCTAGGCAAACGATTGCGAGAACGAACGCGGAAACGGTGGTTCGTAGAACCGGCGGGAACGACATGGGTAACTCCATAATGTTAATCGGTATATTAATTTCTTCTGGTCGATTGGACTGACCATCGACTGCCCGGATCATTGCCCGGACGTATGACGTCGTATTTTCCGCTTTGAGTCACTGATCGAATTTCCGTCAGCGGAATCTCTTTGTCACCGAACTTCGTCTTGAAGACGATCTTGTCGACGCTCATCATTCCTGAAAGCAGATCGCCATTACTAAACAGTACAACCACTCGTCCGTCGGAGTCGGCATTGAATCCGATCCCAATTGAGCGCTCGAACGGAAACGCAATCTCTCCAAATTCGGTCGTCAGCTTCAAACTGTCGCCGTCTTTTATGTGCCCAGTAATTCCCCGGTCGTTGTTCAATCTCAAAAATACGGGTGGCGTATCTTTCTCAAGGTCAACATCTGAAGCCTTGCTTTTTATCTGCATTCGAACCGGCTGATACTGAAGCACGATCGACGAAAAATTAGATTCGTAGATTCGAATCTTGATCGGTTGATAAGCCAAATGATCGATAAAGGAGGCATCAACCCTTAGCCCAAGCATTCGATCGCGTTTTTGAACGTCTTCATCCAAAAGTAGCGGCTCGGTGACAAACCTGTCGACGCGACTTAAAACAATTGAGTCGACTCGATTAAGAAAGTGCTTTGGCAAAGTGGCTTTCAGAATTCCGGTCTGCTCGAGTTGCCGAATCTTGCCTTCGTCCAGCGTGAGGACAACATCGTATCGCTGAACCTCACTTGAATCCGCCAACTTTGGCTCGTCTTGTGCATCTTGAGCACGAGAAAATTGGAGCGGGAGCAGTAATCCGATTAAGATCAGCCCGAGCGTCATCCAACAAGTTGTCGAGGCAAACGTTCGCATAGAAACCATCGATAAGGATCTTTTTTCAGCTTCGATTTGGTGCACGGTTGGGTGAGACAAATGGGTGAGACAAATTGAAACTCGACCAACCGAACCATTCTCAGAAGCCAAATTGAAATGCGCAACGGAAATCAAGCTAGAACGTCAATTCGATCTTGATCCACCGTCACGACGCAATGATTGGAGCAACTACCGACCCAGTTGATTGTTAGGATTAGGAAGTTGGCTGGCTGGAACCGGAGGAGACTTTGTGAATCGCCAGCCGCCTTTTCCGGTCGCGTCTTCGGCGTAAAATCGACCGTTCACATCTGCCGATATGGTCTCGATCTTGGATGTATTGATATGGGCATGGCCCCAAGCGGTTTGCAGCTTGATGGTTTCCAGAGTAACGGTACCGGAAACAAGATCACCATTCTTGAAAGCGATGACTGCTGAACCGTCTGCGGCTGCATTCATTTTGATGCCGTCGATTTTCGCCAATGGAATCGCGACCTCTCCAAAACTGGTTTTTACTTTGATATCGGTCAGCTCCACCGGAACACCCTCAATGTCGCGATCCTTGTTGATTTTTACATAGAGCTTGCTATTGGACGAATCTTGAGCAACGGCATTGCCAGCGAAAGCGACAACAGCGACAAGCAACAGGACTAGGTTTAGGGGAAGTTTCATCGGTACTCCAGGATCGGTAGGCATAAAAAGACTGTGGGCTTGAATTCGCGATTCGATGTCGCGGTTTACAGCGTTCAAAACGCTGCCTAACAGAATAACTTCAAAGCGGACGTTTTAACAACTTGTAATCCAATTTTGAAACTAAACAATTGCCCGAACCGCCCTCAAAACTGATGCGCAACCCGCATAGTTCCCACATCCCAACCAACTTAGCCTCCCGCTTTATTTTTCGCCTATGGAGATAATCTTCCTATCTCCCAACTACATGAATTTCGCTCTGACTTTGAATAAACAATCCTGTCATGCAACCGATCGAGCCTTCCTTGCCAGAATTCAACTTCCGTTGGTACCAAGTGGTAGCCGCCCCAATGTTCAGGAAGCGGAACGTCTTGGCCTTCAAGTTTCTCGGTCAACTCCCGGGCTTCTCGATCAAGCTCATCCCTTGAATCGACTTGGCATGATTGCCTCGATGCCAGAGCCCCGATCTGTGAGCCACGCGGCCGCGAATGAAAATAGGCTTCCGAAACATCTCGAGACGTTTTTTCAACATCGCCAATCATTCGAACTTGCCGCCCCAGATAGGGCCAGTGCATCGTGACCGCAGCAACCGGGTTGGCCGCCAATTGCTGCCCCTTGGTCGATTCGTAGTTGGTAAAAAACTGAATGCCGGTATCTGTGATTTCTTTTAACAAAACCACTCGCACACTCGGACGCCCACCCTTGTCCGCCGTCGCCAAGCTCATGGCGTTTGGTTCGAACCAACGGCCAGGGCAATGCTCCGTCGCCGACTCAAACCATTGCCGGAAACACGCGATCGGGCAAGCCGGGAGCTTTGCTTCGTCAATCCCAGCATTCTCGTATTCTTTTCTCAGTTCCTGCATGCTCATTTGTGATTATCCGGGTGGTCGATTTTGAAGCCATTGGAGATCCAGAGCAATCCAATATAGGAAATGCCAAACGAACTGAACCAACTCGCTCAACGAACTTCAAGAAATAGGAAAAAACGATATGATAGGGGAAAGCCATGAATCGGAAGCGAAAAACCCATTCATGCCGAAGTGGTTTCCGAGGCCTGGCAGCTATCCAGAACGTGTGAAATCTGGCTAGCAATTTCCAGTTCGCCCTTCAGATCAGTTCATCTTGGTGCTTTTCACCGCAACAATTATCATACCGCGACAACATTGAAAGATTAATAAGATGGCAACGGATTCCAAAAACTCAACTGGTGAAACACGCGTCGAAAAAGACTCGATGGGCGAGATCCACGTACCTGCTCAGGCCTACTATGGCGCTCAGACCCAGCGCGCCGTTGAGAACTTTCCAATTTCGGGCTGGCAAATGCCGGTTCCAATGATCCATGCCATGGGACGAGTCAAGTATGCGTGCGGTGTCGCCAATCGCGATCTTGGAAAATTGACAGACACAGGCAAGAACCCGCTCAACGCCGATCAAGTCAAAGCGATGCTCGATGCTGCCCAAGACGTCATCGATGGCAAGTTGGACGATCAATTTCCAATCGATGTATTCCAGACCGGCTCCGGAACATCGAGCAACATGAACATTAACGAGGTCATCTCCAATCGGGCTGTCGAGCATGCCGGCGGCGATCGATTCGCTCCCGAGAAAGCGATTCACCCCAACGATCACGTGAACATGGGGCAAAGCACCAACGATACGTTTCCTACTGCGATCCATGTGGCGGTCGGCGTGGAATTAAAGACGAAGTTGATTCCAGCACTTCGCCGATTCTCAGAAACACTCAAGGAAAAAGCCAAGGCTTGGGATCAAGTCATCAAGATCGGCCGTACTCACTTAATGGACGCAACGCCGCTAAGGTTGGGCCAGGAAATAGGTGGCTTCGCTCGGCAGATCGACCACTCCATCGAGCGAGCCAATCTGGCGATCAAATCCGTTTGTGAATTGCCGGTCGGTGGAACGGCTGTCGGATCAGGAATTAACACGCATCCAGAATTTGGCGATCGAGTCTCAAAAGAGCTGGCCAGCCAAACCGGTGTTCCATTCGTCGAAGCCGAAAACCATTTCGAAGCCAACGCCCAGCGAGACGGCTTGGTTGACTGTCATAGCAATTTGAAGACCATCGCGACGACGCTGTTCAACGTTGCCAATAACATACGCTGGCTTGGCTCCGGACCTCGCTGTGGATTCTACGAAGTCGCCTTGCCGACGCGGCAACCCGGAAGCTCCATCATGCCCGGAAAAGTCAATCCGGTGATGTGCGAAAGCATGATGCAACTGACGGCTCGTGTGATCGGCAACGATCAAACAATCACGGTCAGCGGTGCCGCCGGCGGCCAATTCCAATTGAACATTATGATGCCGGTGATGTGCCAAACGACTTTGGAAAGCATCATGTTGCTTTCCAATGGCGTCAACGCGTTCGTTGATTTCTGTGCGGCTGACATGCAGGCCAACATAGAAGTCTGCGAATCGTTCGTTGAAAAAAGCCTGTCCATGTGTACCAGTTTGAATCCTTACATCGGATATGAGAAGGCCTCAAAACTGGCAAAAGAAGCTTTCAAAACCGGCAAGACAATTCGAGAGCTATGCATCGAACAAGAAATCCTTCCCGAAGAAACGTTAAAGGAAGCACTTGATCCAATGCGAATGACAGAGCCTCAAGTTTAAGAAACGAATAAACACGAAAGCGGTCGCGGGAATTCAGCTTAGATTGAATCTTTGCGAACCCAGCAACGGATTTAAATAGAAACTACCCAGGAGGGGAAAATGCGTCACGGAATTCTGAGCCCAAGTTCAACGATACTTCTATTCGTCGTTTGCACGATGTTCCACACCGGTCTGGTTGCCGCACAGACTCAATCGACAAATCAACCGACGACCCAATCAGCCATTCAAAAACAGAACCAGACCGTCACCTCGATCTACGAGATGACGAAGACGGTCAAATCATCGACCGACTACACGAAGATGATTGCGGAAATCGACCTGGCTCTGGAATCGGAACTGACCAAAAAGAACACGACTTACGTCACATCGCTCAAAGGCTGGGCGCTCAATCGTCGAGGGCTCTTGCGATTGGAAACGGCTGAGCAATTAGCGGCCGCTGGCAGCTCCCAGGCCGAACAAGCGATGGAGTTGGTCATGTCCGATTTTGACCAGGCCATCAAATGCGACGCAGGACGTTGGCGTTCTTGGTTGTCTCGCGGAATCGCCTGGGTCAGCCAACGGGAGTACGAATCGGCTATCAAGGATTTCTCCCAAGTCATTGAGCTGAAACCTGGCGAATCCAAAGCATGGTTCAATCGTGCCGAAGCCAACTTCTACGCCGGAAATTACCAGCAGGCCGTTGCCGATTATGACGCGGTGTTGGCAATGACCGAAAACGACGTCCAGGCCTTAACCGGTCGAGGCCACGCGGCTTACGCCCAAGCCGACTTCGACAGTGCACTTACAGACTTCGAATCGGTTCACAACCTTCACCCAAAGAACTGCGAAGCCATCATCAATCTCGCTGATGCTTACCAATCTCTCGGTCGCTGGGAAGAGGCTGAAAATGCTTACTTTAACGCCAGCAAGCTCAAGCCATCGCCAGTTCCATTGCAACGACTGGCTTGGTTGAAGGCGACTTGTCCTGATGCCACTTTCCGTGACACCAAGAATGCGAAGCAGTTGATTGAGAAAGCAATTTTGTTGGGCGGCGAAAGCCCTATTGTCTTGGACACATTGGCCGCGGTCGAAGCCGCCAATGGAAATTTCGATGCAGCCAAGCAAAATCAAGAAGAAGCCATTCGCTTAGTCGAAGCAACTTCACCGATCGAATCTGCTTCGAAGGAATCCGGTTCGAAAAAGACTGAGTATCAAACTCGCATGGCAATGTACGAAGAAGGCGTGCCGTTCCAACAGAAGAAAAAAGATTGAACCCGATCAATCTTGGTTCATGCAAATACAGCAGGCCGTTGGCGTTGCGCACTTGGGGCAACGGGTCCACCGGAAGAATCGTCGTCAAAGCAATCGATGTTCATACTTAAGCGACTCTGCCGCCTGCAGTCACGCTACCACTACAAACGAAGCCGCGAGCATGCTCCCGCAACCCATCGTGAAGTACCCCAGGACGTAGTAACGTTTCATCTTGGTCGACATCCGTTGGTGGCCAAACGAAACGAGCGTATCACGACGAATCACCGAAAGTTTCGCGATTGCGAACGATGCGAAACCAAGAGCAAGGGTCAATACGACAGCTATCGCAACCAGCAGTGGGGAATCGTGAACGAGCGTGCGAAACGCAAACCATGCAGATAGAGAGCATCCTATCGAAATGGCAATCAACGCAATGACAAGCATTGGATCGAACGGAATGAAGTAGTGATGAACATTGCCATCACGTTCGCGACGGCGAAACAACAGTGACATGCGATCTCCCCTGAATCAGATCGGGTAACAGAAAAGTTTTTACAAAACGGTCGCAAAGCGAGCGCCTCGACTGTCCGTAATTCTACCATGCGAGTCCGCGCCGCCGAACGAGGAACGTATGCCGGCAGGAGAAAGCACCCGCGTAAAATCCATCTTGCTCGCCAGCTAATGTTGGCGATTGATATGACCAGCCGAGAATCTGCATCGACACAGCAACGACAACCTTCAAAACCGTTTTAAACGCCAGTCGATGCGTTAGGATTCAAAGTATGTTAACGCGATTTGAGCCAACGCCACGACATTCGGCCATTCAGGATCGTCAAGGTAGACACAATCCGTTTGGTCTCCCAGACGGTCGATCATAGCGGAAAGGGCTTGGATAACCGGCTTCAGCAGCAATACTTCCGTTTCGTCTTTGAGGAACCAGCCAATGCACGAGGTCGCATCGGTTGACAGCTCTGTATCATCGAACAAAAAGTGAATCGCGTAATCGAGGCATCCGGACTCTGGATCACCTTCTCGCCATCGGTCTTGCCGTCCCGGATCGGCTAAAGCCGCGAGTGCATCCTCCAGTTCAAGCCGCATCTGCGGAAACCATTTCGGGCTCGTCATCAGAAATTCCTTCTCACAAGGTCTTTCACCAGAAAGTCATGAAGCTTCCTTGGGTGCGTTCATGCAAAAACGCCTCTCTTTTACCGCAGTCTACAAGCGATGCAATAGCGGTTACCTTACCAAAAAGAAAACACGTTGCCAAAGAGGCGGTGTCCGTGCGTGGTAAACCTGAACGCGACAACGGAGCGAACAAATCAGCAAGCCAAAAGATGCTCCAAGGACGAAGCCGAGGCCATGCATAAAACCAATACCGTTCAATGAAGGATAGGGGTAGGGACGACGTGTTAGGTCGCCCCTCCCTCCGAACCGTGCGTGCGG
>CAZPTT010000205.1:6318-10028 GCA_964589435.1 uncultured Pirellulaceae bacterium | reverse complement strand
GTTGAAGACCCTGACCTATCGTGAGCGAGAGATTATTCGCCTACGTTATGGTCTGGGTGATGGTTACACGTATACGCTCGAAGAAGTCGGGCGAATCTTTAAGGTGACTCGTGAACGTGTCCGTCAGATCGAAGCCAAAGCCGTTCGGAAGCTGCAGAATCCAGTTCGCAGCCAACATTTGGAGGGCTTCGTTCCTGAGTCGGATGCCGTGGAAAGACCTGTCCAAGACGAAGCTGATTTGTGGTTGGCTGAAGCCAAAGCAGCGTAAGTGAATTGCCAAGCGTCCGCTTGGGGCAAGTCGTTTTTGAAACTCAAACCGTTGACCGGTCATGGTCAGCGGTTTTTTTATTGATAGGATAGAAGGACGTAAACGAATTGACGGCGAATTGACGGCGCATTGACCGCGCATTGACCGCGCATTGACCGATGTTGGGAGCTGGATTGTGAGTTTGGACTACGCACTTTTTCGAAAATTGCACCGGATGCTTAAGCAGTTGACGGATATCCGTGGGCGGATGGATAAAGGCCCGCGAATGGTCAAAATCGTGACGGCAAACGAAGCCCAGTTTCTGACCGCCATGGACGCCGCCAAGGAAGCTGTGACCAAAACACGAATGGCCGCTGACGCCAAACAAATGCAATTGGGTGAGCGTGAGGCGAAGATCGAGGACTTGAAGGGACGGCTCAATGCCTGTGATTCCAACAAAGAGTTTCAGTTGTTGAAGGATCGCATCGCCGCGGACTTGGCCGCCAACAGTGTTCTTCAAGACGAAATTCTGGAGCAGTTGGAACGACTGGACACGCTTGTTGAGGAGTCTGACGCTGCCAAAGCGAACTATGCGAAGTCTCAAGAAGAGACCAAGAAGATGACCGACAAGGTCGCTCTTGAGCTGAAGGCCTTGGAGTCCGAATTGGAGCGAGTCACGAAAGAACTGGCCGCTGCCGAGAATGAACTTCCGATCGATATTGTCGGTGAGTACCGTCGGTTGGTCGCGGGTATGGGCGAAGACGCACTTGGTTTGACGGACACCGAAACGTGTGGCAATTGCAATCAGCAGCTTATCACTCAACGAGTGGCAGATTTGATGATGGGCAAGGCCATTTGTTGCCAGGGATGTGGTTGCCTTATGTATTTGGCTGAAAACCATCCTTCCAGTCGCTAATGGCTGATGCTTTAGCTCTTTGGTCGTGAAGCAAATCCTGTGGATCGACCACGTTCACGTGTTGAATTTCTCGTGCAAATACCAGATAATTTGCTCAACGGCCTGATTCTATGAATGAGGTCGTAATTTTTTTCCAAGATTCGAATTGGTTCTCATTTAGAGGGGAATGGCTGTGGAACGCGTACCTATGACTCAAGAGGCGTACAACAAGCGTCGCGCAGAAATCGATGACATGGAAAATGTGCAAATGCCAAAGATCGCCGAAGACATCGCCACTGCGCGAGCCGAAGGTGATCTAAAGGAGAATGCAGAATATCACGCGCAACGGGAAAAGCAGGGCCTTCTTCAAGCCAGAATCAACGAACTTAAGTCTCGTTTATCTCGCGTTCAGATTGTTGATCCTTCGCAAATTCCAAAGGATGAAGTTGCCTTCGGCGCGACAGTGAAAGTCCTTGATATGGACATCGACGACGAAGAAATGATCACGTTGGTTGGTGATGGTGATGAGGACTACGACAAAGGCCGCTACCTGATCACCAGTCCAATCGGACGAGGCTTGTTGGGAAAGAAGCAAGGCGAGGTCGCAGAAATCGATGTGCCCAAAGGTGTCATTAAATTCAAAGTTCTCGAGATCAGCTACGACGAGTAAGTCAGACTTAAGCAGACACTGTTCGGTTAACAAAACCATGTTAGCGATGCCGAGGTGCCTACTGACCTCTTTCTCGTTCTCCTAGTCGTACTCAGTCATCGGCGGTACTCATACTCGATTGGCAATGAAGTCGAGTACAAGTACGAGTACCATTTCATTTCATTGAGTACGAGTACGATTTTGGGAAACTAGTAGTGGCGTTAACCGAGTAAGTCAAACGAAATCAAGCGTTCTCTTTTCGCGACGAACTGCGGACGTTGTTAGCGAAGCTTGCTCAGAGGTCCATTGGTATCGATCGAGATTTTTGGAGACGATCGACCGCTACTTGAACCGAGCAGACGCTGCCTTTGGCCGAACTCAGTGAGACGAGCACATGCGACTTGCCGTCATGCAGCCCTACTTTTTCCCGTACTTGGGTTACTTCAGCCTTATTGCGGCCACAGATCATTTCGTCGTTTTCGATGCAGTTCAATACATTCGGCACGGTTGGATCAATCGCAACCGAATCCTGAAACCCGACTTCGCAAATCCTCAGTACATCAATGTGCCGCTGGCGAAGCATTCTCGCGATACGGTGATTCGCAATATTCGAATTGCCGACGACCCGAAATGGAAAGATCGAATCCTTGGGCAAGTTCAGCATTACAAAAAGCGTGCGCCCTTCTTTCGCGAAACGGAAGCACTTCTGAAGCGATGTTTGAGTATTGAAACTGACAACATCGTTGCCTTGAACGTTCGATGTATTGAATTCGTTTGCCGCGAGTTGGAGATTGTTTTCGATTTCACAAATTTTGCTCAGATTGCAACCCAAATCGAACCCGTTCATGACGCTGGCGAATGGGCGCTGAATATTGCAACAGCCATGGGAGCCACGTCATATACCAATCCGAGTGGTGGCCAAGAACTTTTTGATAAGGAAAAGTTCGCGAGTCGTGGGGTCGAACTGGAGTTTATTCAAAACAACTTGCAAGAATACTCGCAAAGAAGTCAACAATTCGTGGCGGGATTGTCAATTCTGGACGTGTTGATGTTCAACGGAATGGAAGAAACGCATAAGTTGGTAAATGACTACCGAATTGTCGGGGCTTGAAGGTCCGGTGTGACGGTTCTGCAACAGGTTTACTTCTCAACTAATCGACGATTCATTCGTCACGGCTCGACTGGCTTAAACTGTGAATCGACCCAATCAAAAAGGCGATGACTTTCTTCACAAAGAGTTTCCCAAACAATTTGAGCGGGATGAATTTTGGCGTCAGATCAAACGAACGGTCAACGGACAGCCGGTCACGGAGAATGATATCGAGATGATCGTGACGCAGATTGTCGGACGACTCAGACTGACATCAGCAGATCATCTGCTAGATTTGGGTTGCGGCAATGGAGCGTTGGCAAGCCGGTTGTTCAACCAAATTGGAAAATACACCGGGATCGATTTCTCCGATTACTTGCTTTCAATCGCCAGCGAATTTTTTGCACCTCACAACGGCGTCCGATACCAGGCAGCTGACATCCGCAACGTCGATGACTATTTCGTCGACAACGAAGATTTGGGCGGCAACAAAGAGGTCAGCAAAGCTTTAATCTACGGCTGTGTCGCTTATTTGTCGAAGCAGGATGTCGCGTCGCTTCTTCAAAAACTGGGCTCCAAATTCACTAAGCTAAACTCAATTTTCATTGGCAACATTCCCAATCGCAAAATGGCGGCAGAGTTTTTTGCCATTCGCGATATTAGCGACTACGACCTCGACAACCCCGACTCCCAGATTGGTGTTTGGTGGGATGTTGATGCACTTATCCACGAGGCTCAGCAAGCTGGCTATCGGGCAAATTGTCACATGATGCCGAGTGGATTTTACGGCCATCGTTATCGTTTTGACCTGCTGCTGGAGCGTTAGCCT
>CAZPTT010000205.1:0-6218 GCA_964589435.1 uncultured Pirellulaceae bacterium | reverse complement strand
TTGCGTGGGCATGTTCACGAGATCGAGAGAATGGCACCAATTGATTTCAGGCCCGATTGAACATGGACTTCCTTCTTGATTGAGCAACTGGAAAAATGGCAAAACTTTTCAAGACGCCAATTTCAACTTCCAATCTGTACGCGCCGGATATCGAACGGCTGTGGAAAACGTTTGCCGAATCGGTTTCCGAGACTGGGGAATTGGAAGTCGGAAAACTGACCGGCAACTTAGAGTCGCAACTCTGTCAGTATCATCAATCCGAATACTGCGTCACGTTTTCAACGGGTTTCTGGGCATTGGTCGCCGCGGCTCGAATTAAGGCACTGCCGAATCGATCCGAAATCATCATTCCGTCGATGACCTATCGGCGTCTTGCCGATGTCGTATTCTGGTCGGGACACACCCCGGTCATGGTCGATGTCGAACCAGAAAACCTGGCGATCTGTCCGCGCGCTGTTGAGCAAGAGATCACACCAAACACCGCGTTGATTTTGGGTGTACACCCAATTGTCAATTGCTGTGATGTGAACCGCCTGATCGAGACTGCCAGGCGTCATCAAGTTCCAATCATTTTTGACGCCGTTGAATCAGTTCATGAAACACTGGCTTCCCGCCGAGTCGGTTCGTTTGGAGTTGGGGAAGTGTTCTCCCTCCACGCGAGCAAGTTGATCAACGGTCTGGAAGGTGGCTACGTTTGCACCGATGACGTGTCGCTGCGCAATGCGTTGCAGTCCTTTCGCAAAGATCACTCGATGGCTCCCTCCAAGCTCAACCATGAAACGACGTCGGAATCTTCGCCCTCGGATTCCATGAAAGCCGCCTCCTATGACATCAATCGCATTGGTGGGATCAACGGAGTTCTCAACGACGTTCACGCGGCTTTTGCGATCGCGGGTCTGGAGGAAATCGCCAGCAACGTGGCTCACAACGAACGAATCTACCGAGCCTACGTTGAGTATTTGGATGCAGTCGACGGCATCGATCTATTGAGGTTCGACGAATCAGAACAGTCATCCTTCAAGAACATCGTCGTAGATGTTGCCCGTCAATTCCCGCTGACGCGTGACCAGTTGGTTCAGCGTTTGAATCAGGAAGGCATCTTGGCGAGGCCACATTACTCTCCCGCGCTCCACTGTAAACAGTACGACTATCCGGTTCGCGTGGGCAGCATGAAGGTTGCGGAAATCGCGATGCTTCAATATCTGAATTTGCCTTGCGGATCGCGCGTGACGTTGGCAGACGTTCAAATTGTATGCAAATTCATCGCCAAATTAGCTAGCAGCTAAACAACGACGCGAAATCTCTCTTGGCTGGCGCGACTGGTTGCCTCTAAACAGTGATCACGTTTTGGGCCCACATTCTTATCTTGGCTCGTTGCGCTGCTTTTCAACTTTTCACATAACCACAGCAAACCACCATGCAAGGTCCGGGCTGCAGTCACTCGTCGACTCGCACACGCGAGGTTTCGCCGTTATCACTGGATGACTATCGAAGCGTCATCGAGTCGATTTACCAAAATCAGTACTTCACGAACCACGGCCCGCTTGCGAAGCAATTCGAAAGCGAATTGGAAACGTACTTGGGTATCGAAAATGTGGTTTGTATTGGCAACGAATCGCTGGCATTGCTTATCGCCATCGCAGGATTGGAAATTCAAGGCGAGATTGTCATTCCGGCTTTGGCTGGTCATCTTCCGAATCAGATCGCGAATTGGTTGAATCTCGAAGTCCGGTTCTGCGACGCGAATGAAAAAACAAATCAGCCCACGATGCAAGAGATATCCGCCGCTTTGAGCGAGCGAACGGAAGCCATTGTGCTGATTGAAACGTGGGGTCAGCGATGCGACCAACAGCTGATTGAGACGTTAATTGCCTGCGGCCTAAAAATCGTCATCGTGGCGTTCGAGTCGTTTGGTGCAATGTCGAGCCAGGGCTATGTTGCGCATCACCCAAACGTCACCACTGTTTTTTCGTTCGGTTACGGTAAAACGCTAAGCACCATTCAGGGAGGAGCGATTGCAACGGCAAGCAATGAAGTAGCCGAACGTTTTCGCAACACGCGCAGCAGCTATGGTGTTCGAGAAAAGCGAAACGTGAAAGCGACTTGCAACGGCAGATTTTCTGAATTGCAAGCCGGCGTTGGGAGCAAGGGCCTTTCGCGCATTACTCAAACGATTGATCGCCGCCGAAAAATCTGTGAAGGTTTTCAGGCTCGCTTTGAGCATTTCAATGCAATTGCTCGTCCAGTCTTATCGCTCAATGAATCGGCCAACTGCGAATGCTTTCCCGTGCGGGTTTCGCCTGTGCCTGGGATGAATCCACTGGGCTCGCCGCACCAAATTATGGAACTCCAGAAGTTGGGGATTCAACAATGTCAGGCAGTCAATCACGCTGCAAGTCACGATTGCCCGATCGCCAATCGGTTGACAAAGCAGACCTTCTTATTGCCCGTAAACAAGTGCTCTGATGCTGGCGTTGCCGCGAAAACAGCCAATGTCTTTTTAAGTGTGATTTCGGACTCGTTTCAAACTTCTTCTCCAAACGATACACGTCGCCTGAATCAAATGAAGAGTCGACTGGTATGACTGATCAGAATGAATTTAGAACGGACTTCCGCGTTGGCCCAACGCTGCATGTTGGCTGCCCGAATGTCGGTGATCGGCAGCTCTTTGACGAATTGGTTGGCGAAATGTTCCAGCGACGGTGGTTCACCAATGGTGGCGAGCTCGTGAACCAGTTCGAGCAACGGCTGTGCGGCCATCTTGGTGTCAAGCATTGCATTGCGGTGTGCAATGCGACGACCGGATTGCAGTTGGCTTGTCGAGGCATGGATTTGACTGGCGAGGTCATCATGCCGGCGTTTACATTCATCGCTTCGCCTCATGCATTCAGTTGGAACGGTCTGACACCTGTCTTCGCAGACGTCGACTTGAAAACCCATTGCCTTTGCCCCGACAGCGTTCGGTCGCTCGTCAATGAAAACACGTCAGCCATTTTAGGGGTTCACCTGTGGGGCAATTCATGTGAAATCGAATCATTGCAAGCCATCGCCGCAGAATACAACTTGAAATTGTTATTCGATGCTGCCCACGCTTTCCATTGCGATCACAACGGCATTCGGATTGGCAACTTTGGGAATTGCGAAGTGTTTAGTTTTCACGCCACCAAGTTTTTCAACACGTTTGAAGGTGGAGCCATCGCGACCAACGACGATCAACTGGCAACGAGGGTTCGCAAGATGCAGAATTTCGGATTCTCTGACAATGGTCAAATCGGTGACCTTGGGACGAACGCAAAAATGCCAGAAGTATGCGCAGCGATGGGGCTTTCGATGTTTGACAGCATTGGACAAATCGCAACTCACAACAAATCTAATGCCCAGATGTATCGTTCACTGCTACACAGCGTTCCCGGAATTCGCGTGCACTCAAGCAATGCGGTGAATCAAAGCAATTGGCAATACGTTGTCGTTGAGATCGTTGAATCGCAATTTGGTTGTTCACGTGATGAGCTGCATTCGCGGTTAGTTCAAAACAAAATACTCGCCAAACGATATTTTCATCCGGGGTGCCACAAAGCGACTCCTTACCGAAAAAAATTCGAGGCCAGTGGTAGGCAGCTTTTCAACACGGACAAACTTTGCCAACAGGTTTTGTGCTTGCCGACGGGGAACGCGATTGGTCATGCCGAAGTGAATGAGGTTTGCCACACTATCTCGCGCATCTCGCGCGAGACAAATCGCAGGCAACCCTCGCTGACGTCGCAGAACATTCAGCCTCCCAGAAAGGCGGCGGGCTAATGGCCAAATCCAAGCGAACCAAATCCAAGCGAGCCAAATCCAAACGAACCCAAAGCCGCAAGCAACCACCGAAACGACGATTACCCAGTCAGTCTGAACGAGCTGCACCGGAGCGCCCAGGCAAAGTAACAGCGGAGTCCACGATTTCGTCCGCCTTGCGTTTGCAGAGGAGCGGGCAGCTAGTCGAGGCCGAGCATTTGTATCGCCAAGTTTTAAAAACGGAACCGGACAACCCAGATGCGTGGCATTTGTTGGGCATGACTTTGTTTGGAATGCAGAAGTACGCACAAGCCATTGAGTGTCTCAAGAGTACGTTGACGTTGACACCCAATCAGCCAGCTGTGCTGACGAATTTGGGCGTGGTCTATCGCGCAGCCGGTCACATGGACGCTGCGAAAGAAGTTCTTGAACGAGCCGCTCAAGGCGATTCGAATTGTGTCAATGCTTTGAACAATCTCGGAACGGTTTACTTGGAACTGAACCACTTGGAAGCTGCGGAGGAGAAGTTTCAAAAGGTTCTTGCTCTCAAACCCGACTTCAGCCAAGCCGCGATGAACCTGGCCAACCTTTGGCAACAGCAAGGCAAGTTTTTGGATGCTGAGACTGTTTATCGAAAGCTGGCAACACGGATTCCTGATGATGGATTGTTGTTAAACAATCTTGGAGAGACGCTACGGAAACAAAGCAAATGGCATGAGGCTGTCGAAACATTCGAGTTGGCTTTAGCGAACGAGCCCGAAAATGTGGATATACGGCTGAATCTCGGTCGAACTCTGGCTCAGCTAGGGCGGCGAGAAGAAGCAAAATGTCATTTCGTTGATTTGATCAATCAGGATTTAGGGTTGGCCAAACCCCACCACTATCTCGGAAAACTCCATTTGGATCAGGGAGAATTTGAATGCGCTGCGAATTGCTTGCAGCGTGCCGTTAAACTCGATGCGACGAACGTCTACGCGCTCGGTAGCTTGGGAATGGTTTATCTGGAGATGGGAGAGGCAGTGCGAGCTGAAAAATGCTTTCGCACAGTGGTTGAATTGGATCCGTCACAGCATCAAGCTCACAGTAGCCTGCTGTTTCTGATGAGTGGCGATGTGACGATTGGCCAACGGGAACTGTTCGAGGAACATCAGCGATGGGGTGAATGGCATGGCTCGTTCGAACCCTTAAAGTCTTCGCAAAAATGGCTCGACAGCAAACGTCATGAAGGTGGTCGCAACATCAAGTCGCGTAAGTTGCGGATTGGTTATGTCTCACCAGATTTTCGTAAGCACGCGGTCGCCTCGTTCATCGAGCCCGTTCTTGAGTTTCACGATCGACAGAATTTCGAGACGTTTTGTTATGCCGAGGTGACACTGCCCGATGCGAAAACGAATGAGCTTCGCGAGATGGCCGATCATTGGCGTTCTACGGTCGGCATGTCTGACGAGCAAGTTGCACGCCAAATTTTGTCCGACGAAATTGATATCCTGATTGATCTTGCGGGCCACACTGCTCGAAATCGCTTGCGGGTATTTGCTTACCGCCCTGCGCCGATTCAAGTGACCTGGATTGGCTATCCGAACACGACCGGCCTGACCTCAATCGATTATCGACTAACTTGCGAGACGCAGAATCCAATCGATGAAGATTCTTTTCATACTGAGCGGCTGTTAAGAATGCCGTCAGGTTCGTTCTGTTTTGCTCGACCGAAGTACGCACCAACGCCATCTGAATTACCAGCAATTGAAAACAAATTCATTACGTTTGGTTCATTGCATCGACCAGAGAAGATTTCGCAAGCGACGCTTGGACTGTGGGCGGGTGTGTTGCGGTCATGTCCAGAGTCTCGGATGTCGATATTCAATACGCGATTTACAAATGAAACATCCGAAAAGTTGATCAATGGGCTCGTCCAATTGGGGGTCAAGCCTAACCGCCTGTTGATTAGAAATTCAGTTAACGAAGATCACTACTTTCACGCCTATGATGAAATCGATATTGCGCTTGATGTCACGCCGTGGGCAGGTGGTACGACGACTTTGGAGGCATTGTGGATGGGCGTGCCGGTAATCGCCTACTATGGTGATCGGCGTAGCTCACGAAGCACCGCAGCTATCATGAAGAACATTGGCCACGCGTCTTTGACTGCATCGTCCGAGATTGAATATCAAGCTCTCGCGAAAGGGCTTTCCGGCGATATTCCTCGGCTGAACCAGTACCGGAGTATGCTCCGTGCGCAGGTTGAAGATTCGCTTGTTGACGCGGCGAAATTTACTAGCCGCCTTGAATCGTGCTTTCGCAACGTTTGGAAGGAGTGGTGCGATACGGATATTCACTGACCTCACTTTGAGCTGGGCAAACCTAAGTTCTAATTCTGCAAATTTTTGCCCGTTGAAAACGAGCGCTACCTTTGGTTGAGTTGGATTTGATAAATTATGGGG
>CAZPTT010000204.1:0-10030 GCA_964589435.1 uncultured Pirellulaceae bacterium | reverse complement strand
TCCTTGCCCTGCACCAATTTGTTGTAATACGGGCCATTCACTTTGGATATCCGAAGTGTGTTGAATGTCCATAGTCCGAACGCGACAAATGCGATTGAACAAAAGGCGACGAGGACGTAGAGCTTTGCTCGAACGGTTAAAGATTTGAAATAGTTCATGGTATTGGTCTTTCAGCTGTCGTTGAATAAGTACATATGTAGAGAGTGGCGATTAGTTAGTCTCGGTGTCGAGAACTCGGTCGATGTCCAGAAGTAGCAGTAGTCCGTCGTCAAGTTTCAAGGCACCCAAGATGAATTCTCTTTGGGCCTGCTGGAGAGTTTCCGGTGGTGGCTCAAAGCGGTCTTGGTCGATCTGCATGACATCGCCGATCTCATCAACGAGCAGGCTGATGGGCCCATCGGGAGAACGGACGACGACATTCATCAATGGCTTTTCACTTTCTTTGGCTGGCAGGCCAAGGCGAGATCTAAGATTGAGTGCCGTGACGATTTGCCCCCGCAGGTTCATTAGGCCTTGAATGTTTTCATTGGCCAATGGGATGCGAGTTGTGGGTTGGTAGCGGATGACTTCCTGCACGCTGTCCACTTCAACTCCTAGTTGAAGATCTCCGATATGGAATGTGCAGTAAGATTCGCTGGCTTCAATTGTGTTGTGCATGATTGCTAAACTCCGTGTTAGGTTGGTCTGATTGTTAGGCAATGCATGCCGTGTCAAAAATCTCGGGATGACTCGAGCGAACAAGTTGCGGCAAGTTGATGATTTCAGTTACACGGTCATGAACGACGCAACGATGAGGAAGTTCACCATCATTGGTTTCGATGTGTTCGTGAACGATGTCCATGATTTGCCCAACGACAATTCCTACGCTTCGATCACCGTTTGCAAAAACAACCGTGTTTAACGAAGTGGCCTCGCCAGATCCGTTAACTGGCGGGCAGCCATTGAGGTAAATCAATGGCATGATGTTGCCGCGGTACTGTACGACGTCTTGGGTGCCAGATCGCTCGACGTTCTTTGAGTCGAATTCTTCCAGTCGAGCCACCGAGTCCAATGGGATGGCCGCCCGAGTGTGATCGCCGGGATCGACAATGAGTAGTGATTGTTTTGAACCATTAGAACCATGAGACGAGTCACTGCTGGTTCGCATAGAGCGATCCGAATGAGTGGTTAGAACGGAACTTTTCTGAGCAATCCCCAAGACATCAAGAATTAACGCGACGGTTCCGTCTCCCATGATGGTGGCACCGGCAAAACTCTTCAGGTTCTTGAAGTGCTTGCCCAGTGGCTTGACCACAATCTCCTGAGTGTCGGTAATTGTTTCGACGATCAAGCCGAATTGTTGGTTTTCGGCCTGAAGAACAACAATGTTGATGCTTTGCAAGTCTTCATCCCTTGATCGTTTGGCTCGTAGTTCGAGTTGTTCATCAAGGTAAACCAATGGCAGCAGGTTGCCGCGTAGACGGTAAACCGGTGTGTCGTGAATGAACTCAATTTGCTCTTGAGCTCGTTCTCCATCCAATCGTACAAGTTCTTGCAAACTGACCTGTGGAATCGCGTATTGGTCACCCGCAGTGGTGACAATCAAAGCCGGGACGATAGCCAGTGTGAGTGGAATCTTGATTCGAAGCGTCGTCCCCTTCCCTTGGGCGCTTTGAATGTCAATCGTGCCACCAATTCGTTCGATATTGGTTTTGACAACGTCCATGCCAACGCCGCGCCCCGATACGTTGGTGACTTTGGCTGCGGTTGAGAAACCAGGTAGAAGGATTAAGTTTGTTAGCTCTCGCTCGCCCATCGATTCTGCCTGTTCGGCAGTAATCAGTTCCTTCTCGATTGCTTTGGCACGAACTCGGTCGGCATTGATTCCGCCACCGTCGTCGGTGATTTCGATATTGACCTGGCCGCCTTCGTGAAACGCTCGTAGTGTTAGTACGCCTTCTTCCGATTTGCCATTGGCCAATCGTGTGTCGGTGTCTTCAATGCCATGGTCAACAGAGTTTCGCACGATGTGCGTTAGTGGATCCTTGATTGCTTCCAAGATCGTTTTGTCAAGCTCCGTGTCTGCTCCTTCCATGACGACTTTCACGTTCTTGTTGCAAGAAGCAGAAAGATCACGAACAACGCGAGGCAGTTTGCTCCAGGCGTTACTGATGGGTTGCATGCGTGTCTTCATGACGCCTTCTTGCAACTCAGTCGTGATAAGATTTAGCCGTTGTGAAGCCGTGATCAAAGTTGGGTCTTCATTGGTCTCACTGAACTGAAGAATTTGATTCCTTGCGAGAACTAACTCGCCAACCAAGTTCATTAGCTTGTCCAGGAGATCGACATTGATTCGCACGCTCGAGTCAGCAACCGAATGTGAGCGATCGGTGGTCTCGGTCGAAGCTGTTTCTTTTGTCTTTTGGGGGCTATCTTTTGGAGGTTGTTTCTTCGGTTCGGCGACGGAACTGGTGGGCGTTGCAGTTTCTGGCAGTGTGTCTTTTTCTGGTAGTGAAGTCTCTGTTGGTTGTTCAGCGATTGGTTCCGCTGCCGGTTCTGAATCGGCACTATTTGCCGCTTCAGGCTGAGGTGGCACTTCAGACTCAACAGAAACAGCCGAGCTTTTATCCGAAGTCGGCTTCGATTCGACAGGTATCTCAGTTTCCAATTGAGCTGATGTTGAGGGACTGCTCTCGCTTGGTGTTTCGGCGGCGACTGTCTCCGAGGCTTCAGAGGCTTCTGCAGCGGGTTGGGCTTCCGTTTCTGCAGGCGCAGCGGGGCCGTGTTTGAGAACTTCGAGTCGAGCCACTAGATCTTCGTAAGTTTGCTCGCCCTCACTTCCTTCGGTCTCGATGTGAGTCAGGATGTCTCGAATCGCATCGACCATCTCAAGAAGGTTGCTGGCCATGTTGTGGGTTAACGCGAAATCGCCATCCCGCAGCGGTACCAGAAGGCTTTCGCCAACGTGGGCGACTTTTTCCAGCTTTGGAAACGCGAGAAATCCAGACGTGCCTTTGATTGTGTGGACGGTTCTGAAAATACTAGCAAGCCGATCCAGATCTTCGGGAGTATCTTCGAGTGCGAGAAGGTCACTATCAAGCTCGTCTAGGCTCTCGTAGCATTCGACAAGGAACTCTTCAATGACTTCATCAATTCCATCCATCGCATTTTCCCGTATCTTGTTTTATCCGTGGCTGAGCAAAAATAGAGTTTTCCATTCACCCGCGCTCCTATGTGTACAAGTAGTGATCGTGGAAGACTTTTCTGACTTGCTGAACTTTTCCAAATTCGAAGACTTAACGGCCACTGAGACTGGCGGTTGTAACGGTCAGTTAATGCTAAAACGCTAATGCAGAATTTTCGTCTTCAGGAATCAAGTGATTTGACGCGCGAGGCGGTGTAGGCACTAGGTGGAGATGCCCTCAATTGAAGCTTGGGCGTCGCGAACTCGTTAATGGGATCGAGAACGGAAGCAATAATGCTGTAAGCCGTCCATCAAAACCAGAGTTGGTACGAGATTCGAACACGGTTTCGGCTTCGCGCTCTTCCATTAAGAAGATTCACGCAAATGGCAAAACGCTCGCTCCCTGGCCAAACAGAAGATTGGCTGCGTCTTCAGATTGAGAATTAGTCGCTGAGCTAATTTCGGTAGCGCGTTGCTTCGGAATAAAACGCCAGCCCAAGATCCTGCGGGACAAACTGGGCTAAGAAAGTCGTGGCCTGCAAATCGTGTTCTCGCTCCCAAACAATTTCGAGAGTCGATCGAGTCAACTCGCCCATACTCGCTTGCGTGGCATCCAGCAGTTGGATGAACCGGCTTCTCCACGTCTTCCGATAATCACCAAAAATAGAGCTTTCCATTAGCTTGATTTGGATCGGTTCGAAAGTCTTGGGAACTAGTATCAGGTGACACAAGACAAGGCTGACGGCCATCAAGAAAATGGCAGTGTACAAAACCGTTGAGCTGTCTAGCCAGCTCCACAAAACCAGAAACGGCAAGGCTCCGAATAAAGGATAAGGCAACCATGAGCATAGGTAGTAGACGATCAGCCGTCGTCGTCCGAAACTCCAGGAACCTTCCAAATCATTCATCATATGATACAGCCTGCTGATGAATTTTTTGTGGCTAATCTGTTTGGGATTGAGCCCATTTCGATCCACTACGTCGTGACTTACAATTTGCCACAACATCCACATCGAAGTGGCTGGGCTGGCAGAACCTTCCTCACGCCCTTTTTCGGCTGGAAAAGCCTTCAATAACGCCTGGCCGTCGTCTGCCAGTTCGAGTTGGCATTCGATCACACGTTGGTCGCCCGTTTGGGCATCTTCCATGAAAAAGTCTACCAACGCGTTGTGAACCTTTTGGCGAATCGCATTCTTGCCAACGACCTCAGAAAATTGGCTGACATATTCTCGCATACAGTCAAGCAAGTGAAGATCCATCTCGAGTTGAGACGGCACGTTAGCGAAATTCGTTTCGATGAATTCCGATTTTTCCTGCAGCCAATCCTGATCGCCCTTCCACATCGCTTGTTGCAAAATCTGTACATAGAACGCGATCTTCCCTTCCACCCGAAAGTCTTTTAGGTTCGATTCGCATTTGGCCAGCACTTGCTTGAATTTGCCGAACTCAACGTTCCTCAGTAATTGACGCCAAGCGGACTCGGTTAAGAAGTAATATCGATCGCTCTTCACAATCTTGGAAATGGCTAACAAAAATTTCGGTAGCAGCTCTGCCGAAAGATCCGTCTGCATATATTCATAGAGGAGGCTGAAAAGCCCCTGATCTGCTGGATGCTGTTCGATGCCTTTAAGCAACCATTGAAAGAACATGGTTTGATCTTTGGTTACGACATCGGAAGTGAGCGCGAGCGCAAAAAAATCAAACGGGGTTTTGTTCTTACGCGGGCTCAGGTCGCGATAAATTTCCGCCGGCGATTCTTTCCTCAAACGTTCATGAAACGGCGTAACTGGAATCGCCTCGGTGTCGGCGGAACCGTTCGTCACCGAATCAGAACTGGCTACCTGCCATTGATACTCGGCTGTTCTTTGGATGTTGCTTTGAACTTGGCCATATCGCAATTGACCGTCAAGCAATTCGTACGCGATCCGGATCTTCTGAAACTCTTCCGGGAATTTCTCAGGTTTATACTGCCGAATTCGTTTGCTATAGGCGCGCTTCAACGATTTTCGGTCAAACGAATCTTCCAGTTCGAAAAAACCTTGCGGGTCGTGTGGCAGTCGTGTCCAGTCGGCATCAGTCATCAGATCCTCGCTGCCATCAAGAGGATTCGAAGAATGGTCATCACCAACACCCAAATTACCCAGCCGGGTATTTCAAACTCCCAACCGTACCCATCGTCCGATTCAGACGCCGCCCTTTTTTTGAATCGACGGAGTTCGTCAAACCAGTCCGATTCCAAGGCATAGAGGTCAGGGTGATTTTTCTTGAGCAAGACGACCGTCGACTTTATTTTGTCTGCCGACTCATTCATCGACAGGTTGCGAAGGTATTTCTCTTTCAGTTTCCCCGCTTCGCGCGGCGGCAACATCACGATTCGTTTGAAGGTGTTGACCAAGTTGATCTGAGATTTCGGATCTTGAGCAAACTCTTCGATTTCACGGCGGAGGATGCTGACCTTCGTCAAACGGTCGACGGCGATTTTTAGATCCGGAAACTTTTCTGTGTTCAGTGATCGCAAACCCGTCTGCAAACGGCTAACTGGAGTCAGCCAAAATTGCTTCCGTAGTTCATCGATGCGGCCCTGGACAGCGTTGCGTCTGCGGAGCTGTTCATGATTGGCCTCGCCAGCCGAGTTTTTGGTTTCGAAACCAAGCAGTTGCGACCGATACTCAATGATCGTCGATGATTGAATCGCCGGATTCATTTGAAGCGAACGGAAAAGGTATTTCGCATTCGACAATTTCTTTGATGATTTTGGCGAGGACGTCACGCGGGCTCCGTTCCATCACCGTCATAGGAAACCCCCAACTGAGACAACGTCATCAGCAAGCCCTTCCTTGCATGAGAAAATGTTTCGCGGTCGCCCGAAGACATGGCATTCTCGAACATGTCGATTGCCTCTTCCAACTGTTGGCGATGAAACGGGCCGACTTCACCGACCATCCGCTCGCTAAACAGTACCAGCCGCTGATGGCGTAGATCATCACGCGGATAAAACTTAAGGTTTTGCATGTCCGCAATCGCTTTTTTAAGTTCGCCCGGCGAAAGCGTGGTTGAGTTGTTGGTCAGCACTGTATTGAATTTCTTGCCGCTTTCAGGCAACATCGCTTCGACTTCCAGCAATCCATTCAAGTCGTAAGTGAAACGAACCACGACTTCGGTACCCGCCGGCCCCGGTGGGATGTCGAGTACTTTCAGCTCGCCCAAATGCAAGTTGTCTTTGACTTTGCGCGACTCCCCTTGAAAGACATTGATGAGAACTTCACGCTGGTTGGTCATCATCGTTCCAAACGATTCCTCTTTGGAAACCGGGATCGTTGTGTTGCGATGAATGATGGGTTGGAAAAAGCCATCGCTAACGCGGCCACCAAAATCTTTGGCGATTTCCACGCCCAGCGTAAAAGGACAGACATCGGTCATGACCATTTCTTCAACCGCAACATCGTCTTCGATCAACGCCGCCTGAACCGCTGCGCCAAGAGCAACCACTTCATCGGGATTGTATTTCGTCAGTGGATTACATTCGAGATAGTCAGAAATGAAATCATGCAAGACGGGCATGCGTGTCGCGCCGCCGACCAGAATGACCTCGTCGATCCTATCGGGTGTAAAGTCGCCGTCGCGCAAGGTGCGATTGATCGGAGCCTTAATTCTCTCCATCAGCGGCTGGACGAATTTGGAAAACGCCGCTCTGTCGATAGAAGCTGCTTTCGAATCATCGAAGGTTCCGTCTTGATCGGGAATCCGAATTCTGGCTTTGCCGTTTTTGAGTAAGTTTCGTTTTGCCGTCTCACATTCTTGCCTTAGCCGAGCGGTTCGAATCGGCTGCTTAAGTTCGGCCGTTTCAAGTTGTAGGCCTTCGCGTTTCAGTACGGTCGATACAAGCCGGTCGGTGAAATCCTCGCCGCCAAGCATGCTTTCTCCCGCCGTCGAGATGATTTCCAACGTCCCTTCGAAAATTTCCATCAAGGTCACATCGAAAGTGCCTCCGCCAAGATCGATGACGATCAAGTGTTTTTCAGATTGACGATCGTGAAAGCCGTAAGTCAGCGCCGCAGCAGTAGGTTCGTTAATGATTCGGCGAACTTTCAGGCCAGCCATTTCGCCGGCCGACTTTGTGGCCTGTCGTTGATTGTCATTGAAGTAGGCCGGCACCGTGATCACGGCTGACTCGATTGGCGAGTTAAGGAAAGATTCCGCATCAGATCGAAGGGACTTAAGGACAAGGCTCGATAATTCCGTCGATGAAAATTTCTTCTTGCCGATTTGAAGTGACTGATCGGTGCCCATGTATCGCTTGAAGCAAGAAGCCGTCTTTTCAGGCTGAGTCACTCGCAGTTCTTTCGCCGCCGCACCAACCAAGACTCGGCCGTCGTCTAGCAAACCGATCACCGATGGCGTCAAAAAACTGTCGTGGGCGTTGGGGATCAAGACAGGTTCGCCGTTTTGAAAGACGGAACACAAAGAATTAGTCGTGCCTAAATCGATTCCAACAATCGTTTCCATGAGAGTTCTTGGCGAGTTTGCACAACGAAATAAAAAAGGGCCGTCAAAAAGTTGATTGACCTAGGATAACCCTCTACTCGCGCAATTTCAAACTGAAGCGATCTGGTTGGATCAGGTTGTAGGCTTGGGCTTGGTAAATGGCTTGGTGGGTCAATACTTTGAGAACAACCTAGCCAACGCGAGAAGGCGATGTTGGATCGACAGCGGTGATCAATGTGAATTCACAGTTCACGCATCGGCTTGGGGAGTCTTTGGCGGGCCAGGAAAGAAGGCGTTGGTCTCTCTTTGGTATTCGAGATATCCAGGCCGGCGATCCGCGATGTCACTCTCCAGCAGTTTGACACCAGAGACCTTGATCAGAAAAAACGACATCATCGCTGGGCTTCCGATCGTCCACCAGGCACCCGTTGAAGCAGCGACCAAGAAGATGCCCCACCAAACACAAAAATCGCCGAAGTAGTTGGGGTGACGAGTGTAACGCCACAGCCCACGATTCATGACTTGGCCTTGGTTGGCTGGATCGGCTTTGAAGCGGGCCATTTGGAAATCTCCCACGGATTCAAAAAACAAACCTAAGGCCCACACGACAATTCCAGCCAGAACAAACAGGGAAAAATCGGTAGTTGATTGAGAATAGAAAATGGTCGCAACAATTGGCATCGCGACGAACCACATAATCAAGCCTTGCAAGCCAAAAACAGTCAGGAAACTTACCCACCAAAATGAACTGCCATGCTTTTCGCGCATCGCGACATAACGCCGGTCTTCACTTTTCTTTCGATTGCGAAAATACAAATAACACGAAAGCCGAAGTCCCCAGATGGTCACCAGCGAAACAATCACGACAACGGTTGTGTTGATGATTCCAACACGGAGCGCAGTGAACCATGTGAGGATCACAAACCCTAATCCCCAATAGGCATCGACGATGGATGCATCATTCCAATACAGGCTTAGAAGCCAAAGCAAAATCATCACGCCAAGTGAAACGGCGAGTGTTGCAACTAATATTTGTGACATGATTGCTACTTTTGATAATTTATCCGCGTGTCAAACCAAGCCAATGTCGCCTGATGAAGATACAATACGTGCCGACATTCGCTGTAGATTCAATTTGATGGTTTGAACCAATCGCTTTTGAAGAACGAATGCTTGAAGTTGCGTTTACGTTAGCTTTTTAAATCTTGTTTTAGTTCACGGAGTCTTCTTATGGATCGTCGTAACGTAATTAAGTTGGTCGGAATCGCGGGAGCATCATTGTGGTTTGGAGGAAACAGTGTGCTTTCGGCGTCGGTCGGAGGCCAAGAAGAATGGTTAAAGTTGGCGGTTCAGCAGTACTCCTTTCATCGAGAGCTGACCTCGGGAAAGTTGAAGATCGAAGACTATCCGAAGACAGTCGTTGATGGAACGGGCATCAAGGCGCTTGAATATTACAACGGGCACATGGAGGAGAAAGGCGGCAACGAAAAATTCTTCACCGAACTTCGCAAACGATGCGATGATTTGGGCGCAGTGAACACCATGATGCTTTGCCGCAGCAAACCTGCGCTTGACTCGCCCGATGAAAAGGTTCGCCAAGATGCCGTCGAAGGCTATCGTGCGTGGTTGACGGCGACCAAGATTTTAGGTGGAAAGTACATTCGTGTTGATACACGTAGTGGCGGTGATGCAGATGAACAAAAACGACATGCCATCGCAGGTTTGCGGTCGTTATGCGAAGTCGCGAAGCAGGAATTCGAGCTGGGAATCCTTGTTGAAAATCATGGAAACCATTCAGGTAACGGCGCGTGGTTGGCGGACGTGATGAAGCAAGTCGACATGGAGAACTGCGGGACGCTACCGGATTTTCAAAACTTTACTGACTATGATCCGTACCAAGGCGTCAAAGAGATGATGCCGTTTGCGAAAATCTTGTGCGCGAAATCGAAAGCCTTCGATGAGAGAGGCAACGAGTCGAATGTGGACTTTCGACGGATGTTGAAGATCGCCAAGGAAGCGGGCTTCAAGGGATACATTGGAATCGAATTCGAAGGCCACGATCTCGATCCGATCGCCGGGATCATGGCGACGAAAAAGTTAATTGAAACTGTGATGGCCGAACTCGCGTGAGAATTCGAATCCGCGATTCGTTGGCCGATCAGCCGAAGCAGGCCAGGCTCCGCGCGGTGCGCTCGATTAGCTGGCTCTTGGTGATTCGGAAAAATCTGCGCCGATTGAGTGGAAGACGAATCGGCGAATCCGAACGACACAAAAAAAAAGCCCACTCAAACGATTTGTTTGAGTGGGCTTAATTGTCCAGTGGAGACGAGGGGACTCGAACCCCTAACCCCTGCCTTGCAAAGGCAGTGCTCTCCCAATTGA
>CAZPTT010000203.1:0-10128 GCA_964589435.1 uncultured Pirellulaceae bacterium | reverse complement strand
TGTCGCGTTGTTGACTTTAATACGGGTGTC
Source organism: uncultured Pirellulaceae bacterium (assembly GCA_964589435.1). Lineage (GTDB taxonomy): Bacteria > Planctomycetota > Planctomycetia > Pirellulales > Pirellulaceae > Mariniblastus. The sequence goes on along the minus strand of CAZPTT010000203.1, from coordinate 10,098 downwards.
GCCATTGGGCCTGGAAAATCAGCGGCAAGAAATTTTCTATATTTGATACCGCTCATGGCGCTTGTCGAATTGGCATTTGCCAGCACGCGAAATGATCGAAGAAGAATTGGCGATCTAATTGCGGGAACGATTGTCGTGACTGGCAATCCCAATCAAATTGAAGGTGTTGAGCAAGTACCAGAAACTTCGGCAGTTAATTTGGCAAACCAACCGCCGGTTCGACACGCACTCGACGATTAACCATTCTATCAATTGGTCTTTCTCGGTTTTGTTGAGCGGGCTAACCAGCGCCACTGAATCCGTTTCGACATGCATGCCTACGCAATCCAAAGGCGTGGTACCCGTTTTGTTGATAGCTCACGCGGCCGAGAACGATGGCATCCTTTCAATGACTCCAACTTGCTTCACCGTCATTCGCCAAAACTTACTTGACTTTTGCGTACCCAACGCACACATTGAGTTTGCGACCACCGTTTTTCAAGATTGTTAGTCTTGCGAATATCGAAAGACAATTCGCTTTGATCTAACGCTTTGGGGATACCCCAAGGACTCGGATTATCTACGCATTTCAAGTTGTGAATGGTGCGTGCGTCTACCGACGCACAATACTTCACATTTTGCCAGTAAAGTTGAGACGGTGGTCGCACTTTTAAGAGCTAACGCGCCGGCACGCACATAACATGGAAAAATCCCGCCCAACACCAACGGAAAACAGCCGCAAACTCACGGCGAAGAATCGTTCGGTCACGGAATCCGTCGCGATCGCTTTCTTGTCGAGCGACTGGAGTTCGGCGGAGATGGCCAAAGCCGGCCAGATGATTTTTGCCAAACGGCAAGCTTGGATTCCTGAGCTTGCCATCGAAATTCGGAAGCTATTACCGGATCGCCCTTCTCTTCGGCAACTCATTCGAACACTGAACCGAGAAACTGATTTCCCCGATCTATTGAAGCGACGAAATCTCAAACGCGTGAACTTGCAGCGATTACTTCAGCAACGTTCCCCGGCATCGGTGGAGTGGCCCGTCCCCAGACTTCAGTCGTCCGGCGAACTTGCCAGCCACCTTGGTATTTCACCCCGGCAACTCAAATGGTTGACCCGAAATCGTCGTCCACCAACACAACAGCCTGATCAAAGATCCGAACACTACGACTATCGTTGGATTAAGAAGCGGTCGACCGGAAGCCGCCTGGTTGAATCACCAAAGTTTTTTCTCAAACAAGCCCAGCGTTTACTCCTCGATGACGTGCTTCGCCACATCCCAACCCATCCATCAGCTCACGGGTTCTGTCGCCGCCGCAGTGTCCACACCTTTGTTGAAGAACACATCGGAAAACGTTTCTGCCTCAAGATGGACTTACAAGACTTCTTCCCTTCGATCCAAGCCGGGAGAATTTATGGTTTGTTTCGATCTGTCGGTTTTCCACTCGAGGTAACGGGCTCATTGACAAGGTTGTGCACCAACTCCGCACCGCCATCGGTTATCGAAGAAATGCGTCCGGCGGGCGTTCGCGGAGCGTTCGAAGTTTCAAAACTTTACGGGACAGCTCATCTACCGCAAGGAGCACCCACCTCGCCCATGTTGGCAAACTTGATCGCCTTCCGGCTAGATAGCCGCCTCGCCGGATTTGCAGATTCGCTAGGCGTTTCCTACTCTCGCTACGCGGACGATCTGCTTTTTTCAGGCGACCAGGAATTCGCTCGACGGTCGAAAGGATTCGCAACCGCTGCCGCTTCGATCGTAACTGAGGAAGGCTTTCACGTGAACTTTCGCAAGACCCGTTTTGTAAATCAATCGCAACGTCAAATGGCGGCAGGCATTGTGATCAATCAAAAGAAGAATCTGGCGCGACGCGAATTTGATCAGCTGAAAGCCATTCTCTTCAACTGCGTTAAACACGGTGGTTCATCTCAGAACCGAAACAACCAACCGAACTTTGAAGCATCGTTGGCAGGCCGGATTGCCTGGGTCAGCCAACTCAATCGGCGTCGCGGCAACACGCTGCTTCGATTGTTCCAACAGATCCAATGGTAAAGTGCTGGCTCGAACTTGCTATCGCCATTCAATTTGACGCACCTTCTGAACGACACGATGGCCGTACAAACACTGCAAAAGTCCAGCAAAATCTCTGGAACGACGCTTGCCAAGTGGCAACCTAGGTAAGCCGCAATAACTTTTCTGATTCTTTCAAGTTTGACGAAAGAAATGACCTTAGCGATTCCGATCATCCTTCTAACAGGCTTAGCGCGTGGAGATGCGCCCTTTGCCAAACATCAAATTGGACAGGAAAATCGAAATGTTTTCGCCCCCAAAACTAAAGATCATTGTCGCGATGTTGACTGCAATGGTTGCTATGACAACCGTTGGTCAAGCTCAACAAGCCGAGTACAACCGACGCATTGCTGCAATGCAGCAAGCCAGACAGCGCGCCCAAACGCCGACCGACATAGGAGCGGAAATTCGAGTCGCTTCTGCCGACATCGGTGTCGACTACGCGGCTCCTCCGGCACCATCCAACACAAGACACATCGCTCAGGCTCCTCGCCAAACGCAGGCTCGTCGAACAACCTCGCGGCAAGCTCCGCGAAATCAATATCGAGTCGCTCAAGCTCCCCAACGAGTTCAGCAAGCTCGCACCCGTTCGGCTCAACCTCAACAGAGCTTCACACAGACTTCGGCACCGCCCTCAAATCGCGTCGCCAGTAAGTACACACCTCAGCATCTGAGAACGGCTCAGCTATACGATGAAACATATGTTGACGGTGGCTCTCCGGTGATTGGATCAGCGGGCTGTTCATCTTGTGGTGGCGGCGGATGCACATCATGCGGCGGCGGAACTTACGAGACAATCATTGACGGAGGCATTTGTGCCGACGGCGGTTGCGGATCATGCAGTGGTGATTGTGGTTACTTCGATGATTGCGATTCTTGCTGCGGACGAGGCGGCTGCCCTCCAGGGCCATGTTGGTTGACTGGATTCGGAGCCATTCTCCTCAAAGGTGAATATGGAGCCGGAGCAACTGGCTTTCAAAACGGACACTTTAACCAGCCGACCGGAACTGCCGGACTGCTGGCTAAGGATTGTAACTTTGGATTTTACGAATCAGCCAACTTTGGGTTCCCACTTTGCAAATTGACTTGCGGAGTCCTGTCGGGGCAGCTTGGTGTTCGCGGCGTTCAATCAAACTTCAACGGAAACGATTTCTCAGTCGACCAACGTGACCAATTGTTTCTCACCGCCGGTATGTATCGCCGTGTCGACTACGGCTTGCAAGCTGGTGCCGTTATTGACTACTTGTACGAAGAGTGGTTTACAGAAACCGAAACCGTCCAATTGCGAGCTGACATTGGATGGGTCTGGCAAAGCGGTGCAACGTTTGGATTCCGCTATACCGACGGCTTGCAAGACGACGTGAGCAACGGAACCTTTAATGGCGTTGCGTTCACCGGCATCAACACTTTGACAGAAGACAACTACCGCTTCTACATGCGAAAAGACGGTTGTGCGGGCGGCTACGGCGAAGCCTATTTTGGCTGGAGCGATTCAGACCAAACGATCTTCGGAATGGATGCGGATCTGCCAGTTTGCGATTCGGTCGCCCTCCAAGCCACATTCACTTACTTCTTGGATGACGCACCGGTTCCGGTTAACAGCGGGTTCCAAGGCGGCAACTTTGGCGATGCGTGGAATCTGGGCGTCGGTTTCGTCTGGCGACCAGCTGGCCGAGCCGCTTACCGATCATACGATCGACCGCTGTTCAACGTCGCCGACAATGGCTCGATGTTGCTGAAACGTCAGTAAATCGAAAGACGTGCTGGAGGCCGGTCGCTCAATTTCGTGGCGACGGCCGAGGTTCTACCCGAAGCAAAACGATTCGAACGCGACTTAAACCCGGGCTATGCTCGGGTTTTTTCGATTTATAGTGCGAATCCTGACAGGGATACCGCTCCCATTGGCTTCCGGCACAAGCCATACTTTTTCAACACAAGGTTTTTGCTGATTGTCATTTGGCTGATTGTATTTGGGTTGAACGTCATTTGGGTTGAACGTCATTTGGCTGTCCGTCATAAACTCGCCAACTTCCACCGCAGATTTGACAAATTAATGGCACTACGAAAAAAGCAACGATTCAGATACAATTTCTGGAATACGAACCATTGAATTGCTTGGCCCTCAGCCAACTTAAATATTTGAACGCCTGAGTTCAGCCCAGCTCGGAGATTCAGCCAAAATGTGGCGAGTCAGCTCTGAGCATGGCATGTCAGCCCGTGGCATGTCAGCCTTTTCGCTGCAACAAATAGGCTCCCTTAAGCGGCCCCAGCGGCCCGGAGATTTTACTGTGACCGACGATCTTTACGATTACTTCAGTGGCAACGCACCCAAAAAAGTTGAGCCGATCGAAGACGACGATCTAGACATGCTAGATGACGAACCTGATGCCGATGAAGCCGCGCCACAACCCGTTGAACCTGCTGCTGCTGAGTTAGAAGCTGTGGAAGAAGTGGTTGCTGCCACCAGCGAAGATTCCGACGACGCTGAATCCGAGCCTGCTGAGCCACCCAAGAAGGAGGGCGGTCACTGGGACTTTCTCGCTGGTATGCTTGGTATCAAGAAGTCTGAAGCGCGATCCGCGTCAAAAGCTTCTGCGAAATCCAAACCAAGCGCTAAACCCGCCAAGACAAAATCCAAGCCGGCGGCTAAACCGGCTCCGGTCAAAAAAGAAACCGCTGCCGAGTCACAGCCCAAACCAAAGGCCACGACCAAACCGCGATCCCAGCCAGCCAGTCGGGAAACCAAGCCCACAGCCGATTCAAATCGCGGTCGCGCGACGTCGCCAGCCGCCGACTCAGCAAGTGGAACAGGCTCAAAAGATTCTGCGCCTGCCGCCGCCAACAAGCCTTTAGAAACAGACTTCTTCGGATTTGATCCGATCCCTTCGCCAGAAGACGAAACGGTCTTGAAGTCGATGTTCTCGCCGTCGAGCACGCCAGAGCCCGATGTCTTCGCGGATGGTGATTCGCCGAGTTCTTCCTCAGCTCAATCAAAAGCCGCACCAGAGGACGTCTCTGCTGCAGCAAATGATGATGATCATGATGCGTCAGATGATCCAGATGCGGAGTATTTGGAATTCGAAATTGAAGACCTTGATGACTCTCCTTATGAAGATGGTGAAGGCGAAGCTTATGGCCGAAGAAGCCGTCGCCCTAAACCCGCTCGTGAGCAAGAGACTCAGTCTGAAGATCGTTCTTCAGGCAGGCGACCGTCGCGAGAGCGTTCCGACAGTGGCAATCAACGCCGACCTGCTCAGGCTTCATCTGATGACCGCAGCCGTCGCGAACCCAAACGATCAAACAGCAGATCTTCAGAAAGCCGATCGTCGGAAAGTAGATCTTCCGAGGGCCGCTCATCCGAAAGTCGCCCACAGCGAGGCAGACGCCCCGATCGTTCACGCTCCGAAGGCCGTGGTAATTCATCTCGACCAAGACGAGACGAAAGCCTACGTGACGAAAGTGTGATGAGCCAAGATGAGGACGAGGCACCACGTCAAAGTGGAGGTTCAGACGAGTCAAAGGAGGATTCCTCACGCTCCCGCTCTCGCCGAGGTTCGCGAGGACGTGGCCGGGGACGCGGCAGAGATCGAGATCGTTCCGAAAGTCGTGACTCCGGACGTGATGACAATTTGGTGTCTGAATCGGATTCTCAAGACGAATTCGTTGATGAAATTGGCTGGGGCACACCCGAGCCTGCCAAAGAAACTCGATCGAAACGTGACGACGAATCAAAATCATCCCGACGCGGCTCTCGACAATCGCGTGGCAAACGAGAAGACCACGATGACGAGAAAATCGCCGGTCGCTCTCGCTCTGAAAGCCGCTCAGACAATGACGACGACAGAGACAGTGATTCGGATCGCAAACCAAGACGACGACGTCGTCGATCAGGCGGTCGTCAGGAAAAACCAGTCGAATCCAAGCGATCCGATTTTGACGACGACGATCGGTTTGATGATGAGTTCCTCGACGACGTAGAAGCTTTCGACGATCATGATCATGACGACGTTCGCGACGACAATACTCGAGACGAAGACAACCATGACGACGATGATCATGATGACGATCGCTCACCTCGCGGGGAGCGCTCAAGACGAGGTCGTCCACGACGAGATCGAGGTCGCCGTCCAAGTAACCGCCAACGCGACAGCCGTGACGACGATGACCGTGACGATGATGAAATCCCAGCCAAGCGAGCCAAGTTCCCGACTTGGGAAGAGGCGATCGCTGGCATGATTGAGTCGAACATTAAGAATCACAAATCCAGCCGTGGAGGCGGACGAAGTAGCGGTGGACGAAGCGGAGGCAGTCGCAGTGGCGGCGGTCGAAGCAGTAGCGGCCCGCGAAACAGCGGTGGCGGTCGCAGTGGCGGCGGTGGTCGCAGTAGTGGTGGAGGAGGCCGCAGCGGTGGAGGCGGGGGTCGCAGTGGCGGCGGAGGAAGAGGTCGTTCCGACGAAGGCCGTTCTCGCTAATATTCGCTTTAGAATCGCTGTTTGCGAGTGCCGAACTTACAAATGCAGACAATGCAATCACAAGCTCCCCAATTGAATCTCAATTGGGAGAGCTTTTTTTATTGCTAAAGGAACTGGAACATCCGGTTCGCGCGTTCGCGAACTTGAAAGGCCTCAGTTGTTTCCCCGGCGAAACCAAGCCGGATGGCAACTTCGATCAACTTGATCGCGACTTCAATCCCATTGCGGGTTTAAGCAAATTCGAAAAAAACAAACAAGCAAACCGAAGACCAAAAATGAAGCGATGCTAATTTACTTCTTTTCAAGTTCTCGATACCAAGCGGCAAATCCGTTCTTAGCAACTTGGGGAGACCAGATGTTCCAGTTGGCCATTGGCTCGGGAAGTTTGAAGTCTTTCGTCGCGTCTTCGGCTGACGTGCCAGCTTCGAACGCCGAAGTGGCAACCGTTTGGATATGCTTCAAGAACGCCTGATAGCCCTCCAACGCCTTCAAATCCGCAACCGGCCCATGGCCTGGAACATAAATCGCTTCGGGTTTGGCAAGCATTTCCGCCGCATACTTGTTGAGATTTCCCGGCGTTGCGTCCGAGTAATTCGGAAACATTCGATTGAAGAAAAGATCGCCGCAGAAAACAACATCTGGATCGCTCACTTCGATCGTTACGTCACTGGCGGTGTGACCAACCCGCGGCACGACTTTGACTTTTCGGTCACCTAAATCAATCTCCGATGGAGAGTCGGTGGCAAGGACTTCATAATCGAAGTCCTTGATCTTTTCCGCTCCTGCCTCCTGAGGCTGGCGCTCACGCAGCGACTTGAGAGCCGCGTCGTATGTTTCCTTGGTCAACCAAAACTTTGGCTTTTGATCGCCCTTCATAAATCCGCGATGCCCGCCAGTGTGATCGGCATGGTAGTGAGTACAAACGACATCAGTCGGCATTCGCCCTGTCAATTGTTTGGCCATTTTTGCCATCCACTGCGCACCCGCATCCTGCATGAATGCTTCGACAACCATCGTCCGATCTTTGCCCGCGATAATTCCGCCATTGCTGACGGTCGTAAAATCTCCTCCATCAAACGGCGTTGAAATCAGGCTCCAAACACCATCGTGAACTTGCTCAAGCCTCCCCCACTTTTCGGTCGCTACGACTTTGTCAGAATCCTGTGGCGAAAAAACTCGTTGTGTTGCGGCGGGACAGAACGATGCCATCGCCAACACATGGGCACCACAACCTGCTGAGACACTTAAGAATTTACGACGATTCATGAATTACCTTCGGAAAGAATATGCAATAACGATTGTCACTTTGCGGTGAACACCACCATCAATTTTTAACCTGAAAGGATTGATGCTTATAGCCGGGGATTTGAACGCAGTGCCCCCCCCATAACGATGCCCTCCTCTTGGCGACCCAAAAGGTGTCGCAGCAAATCTAGCTGTGACCACCTTCGGGGTCAAAAGTCATGCCAACGTGATCCGTGGGTGTCGTTTCACTCAACCCACGGCTAATGGCTGTAATCCCTTCGGGATAATCGGTGGCATTGGCCCCGGAGTCTCAAAGGATCTGGCTATTTACTTGACGGCGACTTCAACGAAATCAAAAACGCCAGTAAATCGGCGGCTTGTTGAGCCGTCAATTCGTTCAACAGCCGATCTGGCATCAGCGATTTCTCCAAAGTTCTCATCTCTTCAATGTCATCTTCAGAAACTTGATGCGACTTACCTTCTACATCAATCAATTCCAATTGTCCGTCAGTCTTCTCACCAACCAACCCAGTTAGCAATGTTCCGTCCGACGTAAGCAATACAACGCCACGATACGCATCCTCGACGATTGCCGACGGCTCCACTAGGCTCGCCAGAATTCCAGCTGGTTTTCGCTTGACACCAATATCATCAAGGTTCGGGCCGACCGCTTTCCCAATCTCTCCAACCATGTGACAGTTTTTACAATTGAGTGATTCACCAAAATACAGCGACCGACCGGCATCCGGATTGCCATTCATTGCCAGCAAATCAGCCGCAGAGAAATCATCCCCCAGACGTTTCACGCGAAGATTGTCCGGCAAAAATCTCTCAAACAGATCGCGAATCTCGGGTTTCGAATTCGCAAGAGCGTACTCAGCCATTTTACGCTGCAATTCAATGGGCTCGGTTCCACAGCGAACCGAAAGCTGAATCGCCGATTCCGTCCGTGAAAGAAGTTGATCAAGCATGGACTCAAACGCCGAGGCATCTGCTGCCAAGGCCAACAAATGATCAATTTGAGTCGCGATTTGAGTAAACGTCGATTGGACTTCCAACAATTCGGCTTTGGTCGATTCCATCCCAGCAATCCAGTCATGAATCAATTGGACACCCGCCTCATCGATAATACTGTTTCCGAATTGAGGCATTCGACCGGGGCCATGCTTCGCCAGTCGGTAAAGCAAAACGCTCCGGCCGGGATCACCCGCCGCGATGACTTGGGCATTTTCGATGCCGAATGTACCCTGTGTCGCCGGAGAAACCATGTTGGTTTTTTCGAGGGTTTCATGGCGGCTAAGTTGAAATGGCGCGCTGCCACCACCTCCGCGTCGATGACAATGGGCGCAATGTAAATCAAGATACATTCTAGCCCGCGCTTCAAGTGAAGCGTTCTTATCCCAACAAGACACCGCAGGCTTGCTACTGCGCAACACATCAGTACCAACGCTAGAGTCGAACAAACCGAGCCGCTTAAACTTCTCCAACTGACCAACATTCTCATCGTCGTGAACACGATCAAGTTGGTCAACTTTGAAACCATGGACGGTACCGGCACTCCAAATGTGGCACAACTTGCACTGATCGCGACTTGCATGAAGCCACGTCTGTTTCCTAACTCCGCCGGGATACGTCGGATCGACGACTTCGAGCTGCCTATACTCGGGCACGTTGTCTTGAAGAACCGCATCGGTTTGATCTTCATTCCAAACGTAGTTGTAGGCATTCCATTCATCTTCATGCCGATGAAGGATTTGCGTCTCCAACCGGCGCGACGAATCAGGATCATCCACGTTGGTTCGGTACGAAACGGTTTTTGCGATAACACCATCGTGCGGAAATGAGAAAAACCCTTCCACCTGTCCGACTTCCCAATTGTTGCGATCGAACAAATTCAATTGTGACGCTCCCGTCAGCCCAACCCATTGTTCGGATGTCGCATGGTCAGCCCAGTGATTGGCATTGATAGAGTAGGGGATCACACCAGGAGCTGGCTGCTGATTCGCGGTGTCCGCGAACAGCCCTGTTTCGCTTAGCAATCGCGGAAAACTGTTGACGGAAGCTTGCTCTTGCAAGGCTGGGTTGGGCTTAATTTTCCACAACGTTCCGTCATAGCCAACCACTAACACATCGCCGTCGTCGTCATTGGCGAAGCAAACAATTTGCAACGGTGTATCAACCAACTCATCTTGCCAGGTAACTCTTTCTCCGTTGTGTTTTAACCCCCATATCTTTCCCGTCATCCAGTCGCCATAAATGTAGGCCCCGTCCAGTTCGGGAATTCGATCGCTCTGCCAAAAATACCCTCCAGTGATCGAACGGCCTTCGAC
>CAZPTT010000202.1:0-10227 GCA_964589435.1 uncultured Pirellulaceae bacterium | reverse complement strand
GCGGTAGATCGTGATGCGACTGATGCCGCCCGGCAAAACCTTGATGGCTTCTTCGTACAAGGTCCGGCTTTTGGATTTTGGAAGGGTCGGATTCATCTTGATTGGGTGTAAGGAAAAATTGGCTTATCGCTAATTTGCGATCACGTTTTCATTCGGGACATTGAACGTTGTTGACAACACGCTGCCTGACATCCACCGATCGGGCCTGACAGCTAATAGTTTGTTTTCTGTGTCGCCGTTGAAAACAAGCCTGCCTCGTCAAAGATTATCCGATCTTCGTAGTCATTGAACCAAATTGCTTCGGCGTTGCGCCCAACGATTGCGATCTTGCCTCGGTGCTGAGCATTGCCCGCATTACGATACAACTTGAAAACAACGACTCCCTTATCACCGTAAGCTGATTCCATCGGCTCGCTGGTTACCGCGACCACTTCCGTCTTCCCTTTGTAATGGGTGATTGAAAGTTTCGCGTGGGATTCAATGCCCGAAAGTCCACGTTGCGATTCATTCAAGATTCGCCAGGCTTCCTCAATCGTCAGATTGAAGGCTTTGTGGCCAACGATGTCGCGTCCGCAATAGAAGCGTGAGTTTTCGATCCCGTTTCGCTTTAGTTCGCGCTGCAGAATTCGCAACGCCATCGAGTCATCATTGATGCCTTTGATGATTGGAGATTGGTTGTCAATGTTAACCCAATGGCGGCTGGCGAGTTTTCTGACCGCCGCGATCGTATTGTCCAACCACTCGAAACCGCCACCCGGATTCGCAATGTACTCACCAGCCTCGTCTTTCTTCAAGAACTCGTCGGGATGGTTAAAGTGAACAACGAACCGAATGTTCGTACGTGGATAGTTTTCGTGAAAACGATCGAGCATGTCAAAAAAAGCATCATCAAAACGATCCGGGAAGAAGGCCAGCTCCTTCGTGCCCAACCGGATGTTCTCGACGCCGGCTTCTGACAACGACGCCCACCAGTTTCCGATGATTTTGTTGCTCAATACCATCGGGTCGCCGCCAGACATCAAGATCTCGCGAAGTTTCTCGCGGCCCGACTCTGGATGCAAGCCACCGTTTTCGGCGACCGCCCGATTGAATTTCTGAACGTAGGCGCAAACTTCGTCCACTTTGGCGAGGCCTTTAGGAGCCATGGCTCCGTCAGGTCGAGCGACGTCTTTTTTGGCGATCAGTTCTTCGCGGTAACAAAATCGACAATGGGCGGAGCAAGTCGAAGCAACATAGATCAAACCAATTTCATATTTGTGCAAGAGGCCTTCGACCGGACTGTAGTCCATTTGCTTGCCCGGGTCTTGTGAGCCAGCAAGATCAAACGTTTCAGCAGGACTTGCTTTGATAAGCTGTTGCATGGCCTTGCTGTTTTTTGCTTGCTCGAAGTAATGTCGAGTAATTTTTACTGGCATCCGAGACTCGATATCGCGCTCGGTGCCCTTGAGTTCGATCAGCGCCCCAAGTTCATCTTTCGAATAAAAGCCTTGCATCTCCTCTGCAACTTTGTTGTCGACAAACTTGTCGATACCCGCTGTGATCTGTCGGTCGTATTTTCCTTTTTCAATCGATTTGACAAACACTTGTGCTTTTTCTGACGTCGTGAAATTCGATGCAGTCGACATGAGCGAGCCTTTAAAAGTCTGAAGAAATAAAGTCTGAAGAAAGCGTGGCCGCTGTGAACTGCCGGACAGATGACGAAATTCATGCAACGGAAAATTCTTGCCAATTGAATAGTCTTACTGTCGTCATGGTAGCCGCTAGAGCATGACAATCAATACGAATCCAGCGGTAGCTGTTGCGAAATGAATGACATTCGTTTGAAAGTCAAAATTTGTTCCAGCGGAACAGAATCGACATCCCTTGGCCCCCGCCAACACACAGCGTGGCAATTCCAAGTGCCCCATCTTCATCGAGCATTTTCAGTCGGTCATGCAGCGTCATGACCAGCCGCAAACCCGTCGCACCAAGCGGATGTCCTAGCGCCATCGCTCCGCCCCAAGTATTCACGCGATCCATAGGAATTTGCAGTTCGTCCATCGAGGCCAGTACCTGAATCGCAAATGCTTCGTTGATTTCAAACGCAGCCACATCATGGGCAGCGATGTTGTTTCGCGAAAAAATCTTTTGAGTCGCTGGCACTGGCCCCATGCCCATGACTTCGGGCGCGACGTGGCCGACTTGGGTGTCGATGATTTCCAAGGCGGCAGGAATCGCGAGACTGCGTAAAGCCTCATCCGAAAAAACCCAGCCACTGGTGGCTCCATCGGTCAGCGGCGAACAAGTCGCGGCTGTCACGCTGCCGTCGTCTTTGAATGCTGGTTTCAACGACGCCATCTTTTCGCGATTGACTGGAAATCGAACAAACTCGTCTCGCTCAATTAAGTAGGAATGGATTTGCGCGTCGTAGAACCCCTTTTCGTAAGCCCAGTGGGCAAGGGTGTGGCTACGTTCCGCGAGGTCTTCCCGCTTTTCGCGTGTAATCGCTGGGTACGAATCGGCGACCCTTTCGGCCGTTTCTCCGTTTGGCGTATAAGCCAGCGGGTTTGCGCTTTTGATTCGATCCGATTCCGAAAAGTTCGCCCCGCGTCGAGGAACGCGGCTCATCGCTTCAAGTCCAGCGGTCAGGTAAGCTTCTCCAAAGCCCGCCTTCACCCGCGCTGCGGCGATGGAAACGGCTTCCATACTGCTGGCACACAAACGATTGACGGTCATTCCAGGCACATCCAACTCAACACCAATCGCTGCCATGCGAGCGACGTTGTAACCCTGCTCGTGTTCTGGATAAGCACAGCCGACAATCAGGTCATCTGGCCCATGCTCCCACAGGATCGGATTCTTTTGTGATTGCGCAGACAGTAACTCGACCAGCAGGTCATCCGCTCGCACGTCTTTGTAAGCACCTTTGAATGCGCGGCCAAACGGTGTACGAAGGCCAGCGGTAAAGAATGCTTTGCGGATTGCTTGGGCCATGGATTTTTTCACATTGATTGAGTTCAAGTTTTTAAGACTGAGCAATCCGCTTCGCAAATTTCTACAGCGGCATTAACTGAGAAGTTTGGTTGGTTCTGATTGTAAAAACTGCGATAGCCTGTCCGAAGCTCACCGGAAGATAAAAACGATGTGCTGTGAAACAAAATTGGATGCCAGCCGATTTAAAAAGCTTTCACGCCATTTCTTAAGCGAGTAGTGAATCCGGAAAACCAAGTTGATTCGTCTCAATGCCAGGGGCCAGTTTATCGACTCGAAACGTTTCACCCGTTGGCGTGAATATTCCGTAATCCGTGATCACTTTGTGTACGACGTTTTTGCCGGTCAAAGGCAACGTGCAGCGATGCAGCAGTTTTGCGTCACCATTTTTTGAAAAATGGGTCAGCATGACGATAATCATTTTGGCTCCGTGAACCAGATCCATCGCACCGCCCATTCCCGTGACTTTCTTTCCCGGGATCATCCAGTTCGCCAGGCTTCCTTCGGCGTCGACTTGCATGCCACCCAAAATGCAAACGTCGATGTGACCGCCGCGGATCATGCCAAAACTCGTCGCGCTATCGAAAAAACTCGCGCCAGATTTTATCGAGATCGTTTCTTTTCCGGCATTGATAAGCGTCGGAGAAACGGTTTCCTTCGTGGGTCGGCCATCAACGCCGAGGACACCATTCTCGGAATGAATCCAGATGTTCTTGGCGGCTGGAATTCGTTCGGCAACCAAAGTCGGAATCCCAATGCCCAGGTTGAGGCTAGATCCGTCTTCAAGCATGTCAACAACTTCGTCGACCATGTCGAGCTTCGACCATGTTTTCGGTTTGTCGTTCACTCAAGATCTCGCTTTGCGAATTTCGAATGGTAAATTTGCATCAGTAATGACTAACTGTCTGCCAATTTTGGAATTTCGATCGTGTTTTCATAGTCGACACCTTGATAAATTCTTTGCACGAAAACACCGGACAGGTGGACATTTTCGGGTGCAATTTCACCAACCTCAACCAATTGCTCAACTTCTACGATCGTGACCTTGCCCGCCATGGCCATCAGCGGCGAGAAATTCCGCGCTGTTTCTTTGAACCATAGATTTCCAAATCGATCACCCTTTTCCGCTTTGATGATGGCGAAATCAGCTTCCAGTGGTAACTCGAAAATACAGGGCACATCGAACGTTCGTTCGTCTTTGCCTTCGGCCACCAGCGTTCCGTATCCAGCGGGCGTGTAAAATCCGCGAATTCCGACTCCAGCCGCCCGGATTCGCTCGCTGAACGTGCCTTGCGGAACGAGGCAAACATCGACGTCGCCAGCCAGCATTTGGGCTTCCAAATCAGGATTACCTCCAACGTAACTGCAAGTCGCGGAGCTGATTTGTTTTTCCTTCAGCAGCCAAGCCAACCCACGTCCGGAGTTTCCAATGTTGTTAGAAATCGCATGGATATTCTTTACCCGCTGTCGCCGAATCTCGTTGATACTATTTTCCGGGATCCCGCAAAGTCCGAACCCACCGCTCATCAACGAAATACCGTCCCGCAAATCGAAGAGCGCAGCTTCGGCATCGTTGAAGACTTTCGAGTTCACTTTTGGTCTACCAATCTATGTTGGTTACAAAATTGCTAATTGGGTGCGTGGCAATTCGTGATCGTACTGCCGATCTATTCGACAACGACACCGTCGTAGTCGCCTTCAGGCTCTGGGAATTTGGGTGCGAGATCTTCCAAGGTTTTCTTCAGCAATTCGCTGACCACCAGATTGCGGTACCACTTTCGATCGGACGGAATGACATGCCATGGCGCATGATCCGTCGAGCATCGCGAAAGCGCCGCCTCGTAGGCCTCTTGGTAATCGTCCCACAGCTTGCGCTCCGACAGATCACCCATGTTGAATTTCCAGTGTTTGTTGGGGTCATCCAAACGAGCTTGTAACCGCTCGCGTTGTGTTTCTTTGCTGATGTGCAAGAAACATTTGACGACGGTGGTGTCGCACGAATGGAGTAGTTTTTCAAACTCGTTGATCAATTCGTAGCGTTGGCTCCACTGAGACTTGGGGACGATGGAATGCACACGAACAACCAAGACGTCTTCGTAGTGGGAGCGATTAAAGATTCCGATGTTGCCGCGTCTTGGAACGACCTGATGGATTCGCCAAAGGAAATCATGATCGAGTTCGACTTCGCTTGGTTTTTTGAACGAGCTAACTTGGCAGCTCGTCGGATTCATACCTTGCATGACGGATCGAATCGTTCCATCTTTTCCAGCCGTATCCATCCCTTGCAGAACCAGCAAAATCGAACGCTTGTTCTCGGCGTAGAGCCGTTTTGCAAGCTCTCGCATTTCGATAACATTTTTCGCAATCTGTTTGTAAGCCGACTTTTTGGAATAGCCAGAATCGCTTACATCGCTCGGAATGTCTTTCAATTTGACTTTATCGCCAGGCGAAATGATGTGTGGCGTGACTGGCTTCATGATGCTTATCTACTGAGAGGGTTCAAGAATTGAATTGGGTCTGGGTTAGTGATATCCGGGAAGCGACCGGCTGGCACTGTCGCCTCGCTGTTTCTCAGGCGTCTCGTCGGGGCTTAAAATTCGGAAAGACTTTGCAGCATACCGACATACTGTGACATGGCGAAGATCACGATAAAGCCAACGACCAATCCGGTAAATAGCAGCATCGCGACGAATCCAATCGTGCCAATAAGCTTAAGATTCAAGTCTGCTTTTGCTTGATATTCCTGAGAAGCCCGCTCCATCGATTCCGCTAACTCGCCTGCCGTTTCTCCATTGTCAACGTAGATCAGTAAATCGTCAGGAAAAGCGTTGGTCGCTTTGAGTGTCGGATAGTAGAGTGCACCGCCTTGTAGTTTTCGGGTGACCTCTGGTTCGAACTGTTTATAGAAATAGTTTTCCGTCGAGCGTAACGAAAGTGTGGCGACTTCGATCGCGTTCATGCCAGCATTTTCAGCAACGGACATCGTCCATGAAAATCTAGATAGCGCGAGGCATTCTATCGTCTTCCCAATTAGCGGAATTCGGCGGGCGATTTTCATCGGAGCTGAACCAAACCAACCGCGAGCTGTTCCATAGACTGCAATGAACAAGCCCGTCAGTCCAACGGCAACTAAAACAAAATAAGCGATGACGTTGCCAGCCGTACTGCCCATCAACAGCCAATTGAATTTCTTGATCTCTAACGAGGTAAAGATCCAATCGCAGATCGCCATCAATCCACCGACCAGCAAAATGGCAACGAGCAGTTCAAACATTGGCCACGCCAGCGAAGCAAGCAGTCGGTTGCGAAAGTCAACGAGGTTGTTGTAATGCTCTGCCAAGCGGCTGAACGATTCTTCGAGCCGGCCTCCGCGTTCGCCTGCGTGAACTACGGAAATTGCAAGCTCCGGATAATAGCCGTCGGCTTCGGCCATCGCCTCGGCGAGCGTCATGCCATTATCGACACCTTTGGCGACTTGTTGGGATTTGATCCGATAAGATGGACTGCCCGTCTCTGACTCTTTCTTCAGTATTCGTCTGATATCGAGACCAGCGGTGTAGCTCGTGGCCAAGCGGTGAAACATCTTGGCCATTTGGCTTTGGCTGATTTTGGACATGGCGACCTTGCATGAATTTAGTAGCGAGTGTTATGTGTTATGCAATGCTAAACCCGAAAAGCGTTACAATCGACTTGTTAAAGATTTCAAAAACACAAAAAAGTTGACCGCAAAACGGTCGATACATAGACTATATCAGTAGCCTTCCACAATCATCACCTTCGATTCTATCCTCCTCAGAAACACGTAAACAGGCATCTTTTATGATTCGAAATGCGATTCCATATCTTTGTGTTAC
The DNA here is from genome assembly GCA_964589435.1 of uncultured Pirellulaceae bacterium. Lineage (GTDB taxonomy): Bacteria > Planctomycetota > Planctomycetia > Pirellulales > Pirellulaceae > Mariniblastus. The sequence goes on along the minus strand of CAZPTT010000202.1, from coordinate 3,403 downwards.
TGCAATGTTATTGTTTGGGTCGGTGACGGCAAGTCATGCGGATTGGCGTGACGACATTGGCTGGACTCAATTGTTGTCCGAACGAGGGACTTCGTTGGCAAATGGTTCAGGCGTGGTCGTATCACACATCGATTCCGACGGATCAGGCGACTACCACCCGTATGCTGACCACCCGTGGTTTGCTGGTAAGACGTTTGTGGATGGAACCGGAACCGGTGACCCCACCAACGGAGCTTCTCGTCACCCCGAGTTTGTCGGGTTTGTGTTTTACGGGAATGAGAAATCACCCGGTGTGCCAAGCAGTATTGCTTCAGGCATTTCCGAAATCCATGTTTATGATGCCAGCGACTGGGTTGTAAACAAACTTGGTTTGGCCGTCGACGATGGTTCCGTTGACTTTGGCAGCGATCCAGTTGCCCAGCCGTTTGAAGTATCCAACCACAGCTATATTTTTAACGGCTTTGCAGAAGACGACGCAGTTGAACTGTTGACCAAGGTTGATTTCTTAGCAAATCAGCACAACACCACGTATGTCGTCGGATCCACGAATGTCGGAACTGACACAACCCGTCAAGGCTGGGCACACAATTACAACGGCATCACCGTTGGTAGATCCAACGGTGGCCACGCGCATACTCCGACGACAATCTATGGTGCGGGTCGAAGCAAGCCGGAATTGGTCGGCCCGGGAACGGAGTTTGGGACGGGTTCAAGCTTTACCACCGCGATGACCAGTGGAGCCGCCGCGATTCTGCGCGAGCAAGCTAAAACCATTTCAACCAACGCGATTCAAAATGAAGTTGTCAAAGCCCAGTTGCTTGCCGGTGCTACAAAGGCTTTTGACACCGGCTGGAGTCGCACATCGACTCAGCCTTTGGATTCAGTCTTTGGCGCAGGGCAGCTTAATGTTCGCAATAGCTACTTGATTCAAGAAGGCGGCGAGTTTGATGGTTCAACCACAGAACCGATCGCTTCGGTGGGCGCGTTTGGTTGGGACTATTCATCTGGAATCACCGACCCATTGCTATACGATTTTGAAATCGGAGCAGGTGAAGTATTGGATGAACTATCGGCAATTCTGACTTGGAACATCGACGTGACCGACAACGATGCTTCGGGATTGTTCGACCCGACGACATTCCTCGCGAACATGGATTTGGAACTTTACGATTCATCAAGCACGTTCTTAGGAACACTTTTGGACGAAAGCGTCAGCACGGTGGACAACGTCGAACACATTTATGCCCAAGGATTGGCGGCTGGTCGATATACACTGCGCGTCACGAGTGACAGTGATCATGATTTCGCATTGGCTTGGCGATTCTCCACAACCGCCGTTCCTGAGCCTGGCATGGCGATGTTGGGATTGTTTGCTTCTGGTGTCTGCTTCTTCAGGCGTCGGCGAAGGATTTAAAAACCCTTTCACTGGCATCTGAACGAGTCTTTAAAACCTTCTACCTAGGAATCGATATGATTTTCAAGACCGGACTGAAGGCTTGTTTGTTTGGGATGTTGGTTTCTGCGTTTGCCATAGCGGATGACGCCGATGTTGATAACGAAAACGCCCCAGCGATCGTTCGAACTCTGCCCAAAAACCTCGACACACTTTTCATGAAGTCGGGCAGCGAACTTAAAGGCAAAATCAGTAAGGAATTCAAAAGCGAAGAGGATGGCCGGGTTTATTTGCTATTCGAATCGGACTCAGGCGGCCTGATGAAGATAGACAAAGCCAGAGCCGTTCGCCGCGTTCAATTGGCTAAAGACAAAGCCAAGTTCCACCGAAACCTGAAGATTGCCGGTGACGATCCTAACATGCTTTGGGAACTGCACGCCTGGTGCAAGAAAGAAGGCAAGTCGTTTTATAAAGACGAAATGTTATATCTACTTCAGCGAATTGTCGAGTTGGACGAGCATGATGAACCCGCACGGCGTGGTCTTGGCTATCAATTAGTTGACGGTCGGTGGGTACGAAAGTCGCAGTTGTGGTCAAGCATTGGTTACGTGCGCAATGGCACCAGTTGGGCGCCAGCAATTCAAGCCGATTTGGAACGTCAGCAAGAAGAGATTCGCAACGCGCAAGGCGAAAGAAAAAAGCTGTTTTCATTGTGGCTGAAAGAGACGCGCCGGCCGGGTGCTCAACGCAATCAGATGACTAACAAGCTGATGAGTTTTTGCGACGACATTGCTGTTCCGATCATCATGGAGAAGGAGGCGAAGGAAGAGAAAGACGAAACGATGCTCTTGATCTACATCGAGGCGTTCGGAGCGGTGCCTTCTTATCGAGCCAACGAGGCCCTTTGTTATTTTGCAGTTCAAGGAATCTTTCCGAGCGTCCGCGAACGGGCGTTGGATCTGCTTCGCCAACCACACTACAACCGTGCCGTATCGACCGGAATTATTGCCAAGGCTGGCTATCTCAGTGCGAAGGACAATGCAATCGTTGTTCGCGCTGCGTTTGTGATCGGGCAACTTGAATCGCCGGCAGGGATTTTGCCTTTGATCGGAGCTTTGACGACCGAGCACACAGTGGTTCCGGCCGCTGACCCGGGCCGCTTGAATATCCGCCGCGACAGCCGTGATGGCGGCGTCGGAATGCAACAAGGCAGTTCGCAGAAGGCCGTCAAACGCGTCTTTCAAAACGTTCCCTCATTGGAAGGCTTGAAAGCCATCACGGAACAGGATTTTGGATACAACGCTCAGTTGTGGACGGAGTGGTATCTGCGTTCGCACACATTACACAATCTTGACGTGCGAAGTGACGATTAGAACTTGCCCCTCGTTGGTCTATTCCAAAATCAATACGTGGGCAAAACATCTTGTTACAATAGGGATACCACTTCTACCAAAGACGCGCGCAGATTATTCGAATTAGGTTGACGCAAGAGGTAGGTTCTCGTGGCAGAAGTTTCCCGAAATGCCAAACGCTCAAGCACATCATTCTTTGTGTCGATGTGCGTCCACTTGATTGTCTTATTGTTACTATCGGTGATGATCATGAGCCCGCGGATGGGTGGATTGATTGCTCTCGAAAGCAGTACCAATGTGGCAACGGAAGATCTTGAATCTTTGATGTCTGTGTCGATTGAATTTCTCGACGACGCGCAATCAGTCGAAGCCGATCTCTCAGAAATCGAAACACTTCCGGTGGAAGAGTTGACGTCTGAGCTAGATTCGTTTGTCGATTTTACACCTCCCGAGCTAGAGGATGTTTCGACTCATTCCGCGTTCGAATCTGCGGAGTCAATGTCAGAAATGATCGCCCGCGAAAGTGGGCCTGGCTTTTTTGGAATTGAAGCGACAGGCAACAAGATCGTTTATGTGATCGATATGTCGCCAAGCATGGAGTATGGAAAGTATGAGCGGCGCTATGATCGCGCTGTTGCCGAAGTTCTCAGCTCGGTTG
>CAZPTT010000201.1:0-10300 GCA_964589435.1 uncultured Pirellulaceae bacterium | reverse complement strand
GTGAAAGGCCGGAGTCCTAGACCGCTAGACGAAGGGGCCATGTCTGATGCATTGAAGCATCGTACCGTATCTCTTCGGCACTTTTTGCGAAGCACTAAAATAGTCTCTTTGGTCTCAGTCCGTCAAGGGCACGAACCAAGTCGACTTTTGCTGCAAATCCTCGACAAACTCGCGTCTGACGTGCCGCAAAAAAATCTTGGCGAATTCGTTGGGCTGCCGAACCTGGGCCGCCAAACGCCAAATAGACAATTCCGACTGGCTCGATCGAACGATGAGCCAAATCAGCAAACGTGCAATAAGAACGTCGCTGCGGAATTAGCCACACGAGCATATCCGCGCGAACATCTGATACCAGCGACTTACCTGGCAATGAAAAGACTTAAACGATTGAGCTATCAGCCGAGAACTATTCTGACCCTGAGGAAGCGGTGCGGTTCGAATCGTCCGATTCAGACTGCTCGTTCTCAGCTCGTTTGATCGCGTCGTAGACTTCACGACGGTGCACGGGTACTTCTTTGGGCGCCTCAACGCCTAAACGTACTTTGTCACCGCGTATCTCAACAACGACGATTGTAATGTCATCATTGATAACAATGCTCTCGTTTTTCTTTCTGGAGAGAACCAACATTTGCCATTCCTTTGTTCCGAGATCGGCTACTCAACCTGAGCCGCCTACCGTCACTCCAAACCCACGGGGGCTTGACATCAATAAACTGACGAAACCTCATCATTTACTCTACGCAGGCCCTCTCCAGAGTCAACAAATGCAAAAGCGTTTTTCCCGTCTTTTTCGACTAAAAAAGCGATTAACTGCCTGTCCGTGCACCGAATCTCTCGTTTCCCAGCGTTTTCCGGTCAAAAATCCTTCTTTTGTTTTTGCTGCGCTGAACCCGACCAGCTCAAAGATATCATTCTCGCCAGCCCCTTAACCGTAATTTGAAGTACTCAAACCGACGCTTTCGCGGGCTCCACCCATTATTCCAAATCGTAGCAGCCAGCTATAATTAGCTCTTCAAACAATCTACGGAATCCAGGTTCATAGCATGACTTCAACTCCGGCGACAAAAAGACTCTTCTCAATCCGCATGGCGAATCTGATGCTTCCGTTGGTTTCTCCAATCACCGCTGACGTGGTGGAGTTGAATCAGGAAGTCAAGCAAACGCGTGAACGACTCGATTACCTGTACGACGGTCGAAGTACCGACGACAACAATGACGAATACGGCAAAGAGCTAAGTTCGATCGAGAAACACACAAACGAACAATCCGAACGAATCAGCAACTGTATTGAAGAGCTGGAACAGCTTAACCTGGGAACCTCAAATGCCCTGGATGGATTCGTTGATTTTCCAGCGGAACGAATGAACGAGCCAGTTTGTCTTTGCTGGAGATTAGGCGATTCCGAAGTCAAGTATTGGCACGCCGTAGAGGAAGATTGCTCTCAACGCCAACCCGTTGATTTGGAATTGATTCGCCAGTCTGGCGACCTGAGATTTTCCGAAAGCGTTTAGCCCAGTAATTTAATTCGTTCGTTTGCAACAAGCCAACTGCCCTTCTTTAATCCAACTCGCTTTCGTCAATCCAGCGTCGGCGTATCCGAGGACGCAGAATTTCCGCAGTGCACGACTGAACTCCACCCATGCCTTTTTTTGACACGCACGCCCACCTAGACAACGAACAGCTTGCCCCGCAAATCACAGAGCTGGTCGAGAAAGCGGAGGCCGCAGACGTTGTTGGCATGACGGCGATTGGAACGACGGTTCAATCCAGCCAAGCTTGTGTCAAGCTTTCAAATCAGTTCGAAAACGTCTTCGCCGCCGTAGGAATTCACCCCAACAATTGTGCGGAGGCCAGTGAAAATGACTGGCAGCAAATTCTCAACCTCGTCGATGAAAACGAAAATGTTGTGGCGATTGGTGAAACTGGCCTGGATCGGTATTGGGATGACTGCCCGATCGAAGTTCAGAAAAAGTGGTTCTCACATCACATTGAACTTTCGTTTGAATCGCAACGCCCTTTGGTTGTCCACATGCGGGACTGCGAAGCCGACATTCTCGAAGTGCTCAGCGATCACCTGCGAGAAAACCAGGTCATCGGGATCATGCATTCGTTCGCGGGCAGTTGGCAGACGGCAAAACAGTGCCTGGAGTGGGGCATGTACATCAGTTTTGCCGGGATGGTCACGTTCAAGAAATCGACAGATCTGCGAGAGATCGCCGGCAAAATCCCTGCGCATCGACTGTTGATCGAGACCGATTCGCCATACCTTTCTCCTCATCCTTTTCGCCACGTTCGCCCGAACCACCCGGCAATGGTGCAACATACCGCTCAGTGTGTCGCAGATGCTCGCGGCGTTTCCGTGGAGCACTTGGGGGAACTTACAACGAACAATGCCAGGAAAGTATTTCGGCTGAGTTAGCTGGGATTCGAGTAGCGAAATACGTCTAGCATCGATAAGCCATGACGGGAACTAATTTGATTTGGGCGAACGTTCGCTGCGGCGAGCCAACACATTTCGCTCGAACGGATTTTTGCTTCGAGTGCCGGACGCATCAATCGACCAAGCCGTCACTTTAAGTTCACGCGACTCGCTGAGCGATTCCACAAGCCTCTCCAGCGGATAGTGCCAAAATGAAATCTGCTGGTCATTGGCTGCCATTTGGGCCATGACTTTCGTCGAATCGTCAGCCCAGCGATCACCAGCCCAAAACCGCCCCGTCTCCAAATCCTCGATCGTCAGCAATACTTCCCTGACCATATGATCATCTTCGGCAACTCCATGAATGGCCAAAGCGTTGGACATCCCGGTCTTGTTAGAGCTTGGATCGGTGATCGTTACGATTGGCTCCATCTCTACGGAACGACTGTTAAGCAGATTCTCCTTCAACTGAATCTTTCGCGCCGCCGTCAGCGATTCGTAGCTATTTTCTAATTGAAAAGGGTCAGCCGACAAATCATAAAACGATTTGTCGCCGGTTGCCCATTCGATATAGGTTTGATCGAACAACCGAAGACCACTGTAGGTTCCAGGAATCACGCCACCTCGATTTTGCTTGGCTTGCCAATTCTCGATCACAAGAAATTCCCTCCAGTCGCGTGGACGATGGCTACTTGGATCTTTGACCAACTTTGCAAAGGATTTGGAATCACAGTATGCCGGCAATTTCCCATCCGCCAACTCGAGAATGGTCGCGCAGATATCAAAGTGCGCCAGCAAGTGATTCGCAAACTGCCCCGGCTTCACTCCCGGCCCCATCACATAAAGAGGCACACGCGTGCAACGCTCGTAGGGATCCAGTTTGTTATGCAACCGATGATGCCCTAGCTGATAGCCGTTATCAGAAGTAAAAAAGACAAACGTATTTTCAAGCTGCTCCGTTTTATCGAGTGCCTCGAAAACTCTTCGAACCAAATCGTCAACCGATTTGACAGCTCGAGCCCGGCAACGAAATTCATTGTTCATGATTTCGACTTCATTGTCGGTATACAACGGTGGCTGACGCCGAGATGGCTTGTCAGAAATATCGGCTTCATTGAAGTCAGGAGCGGGCGGAACCACCAACTCGGGATGCCAATTCCCGTACTTCTCTTTGTCGACCATCAAAGTGAAATCACGACCAACTGGACGATGCGGAGCCAGCGGGGCGATATAAAGAAAAAACGGCTGGTTTGCGTACGCCGGCTCTAGTTGCCGGCGAATAAGCGTTACTGCGTCCGAGGCCTCCTGGTCGGTTCGATAGACATCAGACTCTGGTGCCAATTTCTTTCCGTCTGGGTGGTCGCGTGTCGTGAATCGGTACGTTTGTTGATATCGCCCACCGTTGGACATGAAGAAATCGTCCCAACCGGGTGGACGTCGAAAATCGAATCCGTTGTGGTGGTACTTGCCGATCATCATGGTTCGATAGCCAGCGTTCTTCATCCACACGCCAAGCTCATCCTGGTCGTGACCCAATTCCAAGAAACGTGAGTAGCCGCCCGCAAAACCAAGCGACAACGGCGACTGAGGAATATTGACACGTACTCCACAACGATGAGCGTATTGACCTCGGAATAGCGATGCTCGCGATGGGCCGCAAAAAGGAGTCGTAACGTGCAAGTTAGTGAATTTAACACCACTGGTCGCGATCCTGTTGATGCTTGGATACAGGCTCAACATATCTGGCGAAAAGAGATCGAGGTCGGCGTCGTCAAGATTGATCAAGACGATGTTCGGTTTCGAATCGGCCGATTTACTCAGGCTAACCGACCGAGCAATTTTCAATCCGTTAGCCCCGTCTTCGCCACTAACTGACCGTCCGCACGCCAGGAGAAAGAAGGCTCCGCACAAGCAGAGCCGCCAATTGATTTGAATGAAGTCCTTCAACTTGGGCATCGCCATCACCAATGGTCGTTGACGCAAATAGCTGAATTGTAACCGGAATCAGGAAGGCGTACCGCTTCCGCTGTCAATCATTGAACATCTTCAGGCGATACGTCGCCCAAAAGCTCCTTATCCGCGACTCACTCAAGTCTCCGGAGGCTCGGGAAATGACTTCGCCGTTTTTTACTTGAACGAAAGTTGGGCCTTTTAGAACTCGGTACTTACGCCATTGCTTAACTTGACTCCGACCGACAACCTCAATTGGGTATCCCTGACTAATAATCGCGGCGACCGCCGGATCACTTCTGTACCCTCGTCAGGTAAGTCTTGGAAAGTAGAGGACGCGCCCGACGGATGTATCCAAGTGAAAGAATTTGTCTTGATTCATGCCCAAGACCGCCATGAAAGGCACGAAGAAACCAACGCAACACAAAATTGGGACAATGAATTTCGGCATCTTAATTACTGGTTTTGAAAGTCTTGGTGAGCGGTGAGTTGAAATCTTGCTCTGAAACCTACGTTATCCTCGTTAGCGATGAGCCAAGTTCACGATGTTTTGTGTCAGGGCGCGGGTCAAACCGGCCACACGTTTGCGGGTTCGAAGCGGCCACTCGATTCGACGTAAGTCTTGTAACTTTTTTGTCAAACGCCCCCATAGCTGGGCGCGGGGCATTCGAAAAAAAAGTTACGTCATTTGGGGTGGCAGAAATAACCCGCAACTTCGTGGCCGCAATCAACCCGCAAACTGACAGTTTTGATGGAACCTGTGTTGGCTGGCTGGCTTGAATATTCCGAAAATTCGACGCGTTCGCTTCTGTCGCAATGCGGTGGCAACCGGAAAAGAAAGACCAACGCAATTGAATGTCGCATTGAACGACTGTTCAACGAAGTAGCGGAACTCGTCAAGAGTTCTGGACGATCCGTGACCAAAAATAGCGGAAGCCCAGAAAAATCAAAGTCTTGAGGACAGCCGATACAGGTTTTCCGCTTCAATGAACGCTATGGCTCATAGCCACAAAAAAAGCCGAACCAGTCATCAATCAACTGGCTCGGCTCATGTTTCATTCTTGATCGAACATCGTTACTCAAGCAGGCCTGAGTAGTTTCGCATCACCAAGTGACTGTCGATTTTTTGAACCAGGTCAAACGCAACGCTGACTGCGATCAACAAACCTGTGCCGCCGTAGAAACTGGCGACCATGTAATCGACACCAAGTAGTTCAGAGATGATGGTTGGAACAACCGCGATCAACGCGAGAAATCCAGCACCAACGTAAGTGATTCGTTCGATCACATTCTCGAGATAATCCTCGGTACGGCGACCGGGACGATAACCGGGAATGAATGTTCCGTTATCTTTCAGGTTGTCCGAAATTTCTTTCGGGTTAAACGTGATCGCTGTCCAGAAGTAACAAAAGAAGTAAATCATTCCAATGTAAATCAGGTTGTAAACCATCGACGTCGGGTTTTGCAAAACACTACCAAGACTAGTGAATGTCTTTGCGAAAAATCCATCCGAAGTCATTTTGCCACCGAAGTAGGTAAACAAGAACGGAGGCAGCATCAACAACGACTGGGCGAAAATAATCGGCATTACGCCAGCTTGGTTAATTCGAAGCGGCATGTACTGCCGCGTGCCACCGTAGACTCGGCGACCACGTACGTGTTTCGCACTCTGTGTGGGAATCCTTCGCTGCCCGAGGGTAATGAAGACCACTCCAACCACGACTCCGACGAACATCAGTGCCAACATGATCATCTTCTCAAGTCCAACATCGCCACCACCGAAACCCTTCAGCTCAAAGGCTGCGTTGTTCAGCAAACCGACCAATGCACCTGGCATCAAAGCCACGATACCGGCCATGATCAACAAACTGATACCATTTCCGATACCGTACTCGTCGATTTGTTCACCCAACCACATCAGGAAGACACTTCCGCTGGTCATAATCAAGATGGCGACCATCTGCCACATGAAGGTTAGATTTCCGGTCGCAGGATTCTCGAATTGGGCGGCGGTCATATTGCCTCCACCGCTTCCATCATTGCCAGCCATGACAACCCACCACAGGTAACCGGCGCTTTGAATCAGGCAAAGGACAACTGTTAGGTATCGAGTGTACTCGTTGATTTTCTTGCGGCCGGCTTCGCCCTCTTTCTTCATATCCTCAAGTGGCTTGTATACCGTGCCCATCAGTTGAAGAATAATCGAAGCCGAAATATACGGCATGATGCCCAATCCAAAGATCGTGGCATTATTTAGTTGGCTGCCGCTGAACACCGAAACTTTCGCGAGAAACTTCGACAAGTTGCCGCTCATGTTTTTGGCAAATTCAGAAACCGCTTCCTGATCGATCATCGGCAATGGAATCTGCCAGCCGATTCGGTAGATAGCCAACAAGAACAAGGTCAGAAGGATCTTCCGACGGAGTTCAGGAATCGTGAAAATGACGCGTAGCTTTTCAATCATGATTTTGATCCAACGACAGTTGTCCCTCCGAATTGCGAAGGACGAAACGGCAAGAATGGGTCGCATCGAGGCTTGATCAAATCAAAATCTCGAACGAGTTTTCCGGATGAAGAGTCATTCTCGGACGAAACGACACAGCGGACAATAGCGCTTGTCGTGAAAAGATACGCTTATGACAAGATGCTGAAAAACACTCGCCGGCGGCCACTTACTTCGTTCCCTAAAATACTCCGCACAATCTGTCAGCCGAAATTTTCCGATCCGAAAATTTTGACTGACAGCTCTTCGGCGGGCAATCATCCTGATTGGCAACCGTTTTACTTCTGAGACGATTTTTGCTTGTTTTTAACAACAGGTTTCTTCGGTGCGATCTCAACAACCGTTCCGCCTGCTTTTTCAATTTTTTCGCGAGCCGATTTGCTGAAACGATGAGCCGTGACGGTCAGTTTCTTGCTGATTTCGCCGTTGCCCAACACTTTCAAGATATCGTAGCGATAGTTCGCTAGGTCTTTCGCGGCCAGCGTCTCTGGAGTGACTTCTTCGCCAGCATCGAACCGGGCTTCCAAATCGGAGACGTTCACTTCACCAACCGACAACGCAAATTTGTTGTTGAAACCACGCTTGGCGATTCGACGAATCATCGGCATCGCACCACCTTGGAAGATCGGTGACTGCGAGTGACCTGCACGCGAGCGTTGACCTTTGTGTCCACGACCAGAGGTTTTACCCAATCCAGATCCAGTACCGCGGCCCAAACGCTTGCGCTTCTTGTATTTTACAATACCTTCATTGACATCATTTAGATTCACAGCTGGACTCCTCGCAAACGTTCAACGTCTTCTTTGGTTCGGACTTGCTCCAAGGCGTTCAATGTGGCCTTGACCAAGGTAACTGGATTATTGCTGCCGAAACTCTTTGTCAGAATATTCTTCAGGCCCGCTGCTTCGCAAACCGCACGCACGGCAGAGCCGGCGATAATTCCGGTACCAGGACCGGCGGGAAGCATGACAACCCGAGCAGCGCCGTAGCGACCGTCGACTCGATGAGGTATCGCGCCTTCGACCATTGGAATCGGCTTCATGGATCGAACAGCTTGTTTGTTGGCTTTTTCGACGCTGGGCTGAACTTCGTTCGCCTTGCCGTATCCCCAACCAACTTTGCCTTTGCCGTCACCACAAACGACCATCGCAGCAAAACTGAACCGGCGTCCACCTTTAACAACTGCGGCACAGCGTTTGATTTTTACAGTACGCTCGATCAGTCCGGAACCGGCACCGTCGTCGCGTTTGTCTTTTCGGTTGTTCTTTGCCACGTAACCTAAACCTCTATAAGCCTCTGTGTATTTTTAAAACGTCAAGCCTGGTTGAATGAGCGGATCACACCGCTGACAACCGATTAAAACTCCAAACCACCTTCGCGGGCTGCGTTGGCTAGTTCGGCGACACGTCCGTGGAACTTGTAACAAGCTCGATCGAAACGGGCTCGAGTAACTCCGGCGGCCTTGGCTCGCTCGGCAATTGCCTGCCCGATGATTTTCGCCGCTTCACAGTTTCCACCGTAACTGATTTGTCCGGCAAGACTCTTGTCCCGAGTACTCGCTGACGCAATCGTCTTACCAGCTTCATCATCAATCAATTGACAATAAAGATGCTTGTTACTGCGGCGAACGCTCAACCGCGGGCAGTCCGCATCGCCACGCAATTTTTTGCGGACTCGATTGGCTCGACGCCATCGCTGCTTGTTAACAATTTTTTGCTGTTTCACCGAACTATCTCACTTGTCCATAGAATATTTTAAAACCTGAATCAAACAGACTCTCAACCAACCCAATCCAAAGGGTTGATCCAAGTAGCCTGTCACTACGCTTTCGCGGATTTACCAGGTTTGATTTTCACAAACTCTCCAACATAACGAATGCCTTTACCCTTGTAGGGTTCTGGCTTTCGCAATGCACGAACTTCGGCAGCAAACTGTCCAACTTTTTGTTTGTCACAACCTTTGACGTCGACGTGTGTCTGGTCAGGGCAGGTAACATCCAATCCTTCCGGAATCTCTTTCTTCAGTTCGTTGGCAAGACCAACTCGAAGAGACAATGTCTTTCCCTTGATGTTGCAAACGTAACCAACGCCTTGCAGTTCAAGCTTTTTTTCGTAGCCTTCTTTGACACCCAAAATCATATTACTGACCAAGGCGCGGGTCAGACCATGAAAAGCACGCGAGCCCTTATCGTCGCCACTGCGACTGACTTTCAAAGCGTTCGCTTCTTTGTCCAACTCGATGCTGACTTCTGGCCGCAGGTCAATTGACAATTTCCCTTTGGGCCCTTCCACGCTAATGGAACCATTGGCGATGTCGACTTTTACGCCATCAACCATGGGAATGGGTTTGTTTCCGATTCGTGACATCAATCTATTCCGACAAATTCTTGAGCGGGCAATCTGTTATCGAGCAATTCGTTATCAAGCAATTGCAAGCCGCTATTGATTGGATCATCAAAACCTGGACTACCAGATTTCACACAACACTTCGCCACCAACTTTTTGTTGACGGGCTTCACGGTCACTCATCACGCCTTTGCTGGTACTGAGAATTGAAATCCCCAGCCCGTTAAGCACAGGTCGCAAATCGCGAGCGCTGGAATAAACACGACAGCCAGGCTTACTAATTCGTTTGACGTGACGAATTACGTTCTCACCGCTTGGGCCATATTTGAGATCGATGTGCAGCTGTCCGACCGGCTTGGCCTCTTCAGCTTTCCAATCCCAAATGAAGCCCTCACGCTTGAGTACCTCGGCTACACCAGTTTTGACCTTGGAAATTGGCATTTCCACATTGGGCCGTTCCACGCTTACCGCATTACGGATGCGGGTTAACATGTCGGCAATCGGGTCAGTCATCATAGTCGCTTATTTTTCTTCTTTGCCTTACCAACTGGCCTTGCGAACGCCGGGAATGACTCCCTGTTCGGCAAGGTTGCGAAAGCAGATTCGACAGATTCCAAATTTACGGTAAACCGCACGAGGCCGGCCGCAAAGCTTGCAACGTCGTTCTCGGCGAACCGGATACTTCGGCTCTCTCAATGCTTTGGCGATTTTCGATTTTCTTGCCACAGCTAACGCCTGTAAAAAAACACTAAACAGTTTCAGTCAGCAGCCAATGCAACGGCCAACTGGTTTTCTAATTCAACTCTGAGTCTTTAGCTCTTAACGAGCTCCTTCTTATCTTCCTTGAACGGCATGCCGAACATCCGAAGCAACTCACGGCCTTCTTCATCAGTCTCCGCCGTCGTCACGAACACAATGTTCATTCCTTGAGTCCGCACAAATTTGTCCGGGTTCAACTCTGGAAAAACTCCGTACTCATTCAGGCCAAGGCTGTAATTGCCGCGACCATCAAACGCCTTCGAACTGACACCCCGAAAGTCACGAACACGAGGAAGCACCAACGTAAGCAGGCGATCCATGAAT
>CAZPTT010000200.1:0-10380 GCA_964589435.1 uncultured Pirellulaceae bacterium | reverse complement strand
TTTGCCGTATCATCGTCGCTGACGCTCCTTGATAGCGGCCTACAACCGCTCAGTTGAGCAATTAGCTTTCCGTCACGTATCGCCGAAAGGTGACAATGTGCCGTTCTTCAAAGGCTATCTCACATCTCTCGCTATCGCTTTCGAGATGATGTTTTCGAAGCGCTTGAGCGCGACGCTGTTTTTGATTTGGATTTTGGGAGTTGCAAGAACGTAAAGCCGTTGACTAGGTTCCTGGTGGCAGGCAAAACACGATTGACAATCTCTTTTTCCAAAGTAAACACGAAGGTGACTTGTCGGCCTTGAGGGCTGGCGACGTTGTAATAGACCCAATGCAAAGGCACGCCTCCCTCTTCGCCATAAACCGTGACGACAAGCGCCTTGAGTCCGGCTGCAGTCTGTGATTGCGAGGCGTTGACAAGTCTTGCCGATGGATCAATCTCAACAATTTTGGCGACTTCCTTTTTGAAGTCTTCCAAAGTCAATGGATTGGAGGCAGGGCGCGAGGCCAATTCAACAATGTTGCATTGAGCCAATAGGTCGCCATCGTCCAGGTATCGTAGGATCGCTGCTTCACCCTCAGATGCAATCAGTTTCCACGACGGATCGTAGATCAGATTGAACTTTTTCGATTTCGGGCTCCACTGCAGGAGCTGCTGGATCTTGCGAGATTTCGTGAGCTTGGAAATGGAGGCCGAAGTGAGCTCAGAAACTTGTTTTCCTGTCGAGATTTGCAAATCGACTTTCGTTTTACCATTGAATCCAGGTGCGACTTGACCAGGCTCCCGAACTTCTTTGACGCTTAAGCGAACGGCGGACACGAAGTGCGAATCAAGGTTGACCATCATCACACTAGTCACGTCCATTTCAGTCGAAACGTCATCGACGTCGGCTCGGAGCTTACCCATCATGAAGATCTTAGCCGTCTTGCCGTCGGATTCCCGAAGCTTCAATTTGATATCCGATTGGTAGATTCGATCGACATTCAAGAATTTCGCTAGATCATCGCGATCAGGCGTCCACTCTTGGCCAATTTTGACATCTTCTTTATTGAGCAAGCCTGCCAATGTCAGGGGGTCAGCCGGATTGGTGATGAGTTCCAGTTCAGATTGAATCAACACGTCCTTCAAGGAAGCCATCTGATGGCTTTGAACTGGATCTGATTGTAGACGTGCCACAACCATTGAGTTTGAATCACTCAAGCTTGATGTTTTGGTACCGTCATCAATTTTGATTTCGGCTTGAGCCCGGTCGTAAAATCGAACGGCTTGCACGTTGGTTGTTGTGCCGACGTACCGCTCATGGAAATCGATTCGCGCGTCGACATCGAGCGTCAGGTTTTTGACTTCGGAATCTTGGCCGGCATGGTCAACGGCCATTTGACCGTCGTGTTGGTACTGAGTCAGAACTCGGTACTGACGTCCTTTTTCGTAATGGATGTCGATGTCAATTTTGTCTTGAGCTTCAACAGACATCGAAGCGATCGCAACAACCGCGAACGAAAAAATTCCTGTGCAGAAACGCGTCGAAAAATTTTGCCAATTGCTCATCTTTTTTGTCCAGTATTTGAAGCCAACCTGCGAATACACGAGATGGTACTCAACAAGAAAATGCTGAAACCAAATACGCTTGGTCAAACATCGGCAAGAAGGCTGTCTCAAATCGAACAAACTCGTCTCTATAATTCACATTTTGATAACAGTGGATTGGTGCCAAAAAACTGGATGTTTTTCTGAAATACCTATAAACTCCCATCAAAACGCTAAAACCGGGTTTTGGCGCGAACTTGGAATGGGTTTTGCAGCACTTTAAGTTGTGTTTAACGACTTTTCCGCCACAAAGTCAGTCGTGCTTTATGAAAGTGAACTGAATTACTTGCTAGCGGGAAATCGGCAACTTTTGTTGAATTTGACCCGCTGGAAACGGGTATTAGTAAGGCGTTCAGGCGATGAACGTCTACTACTTAGAAGACATCCGCTGAGTAATAAAATTGTCAGAAATTCGAGTGACATTCGTTTTATTAGTAGAGGCGGTGTTTACTTCCACACTTTGTCGATTCAGCAAACACAAATTGTTCACCTTAAAAAAGTGAGCTCCCCAAACATTAAATACGTCGAACAGAACAGACACAGGACTGACGACGTATTTAGTCCGAGCACACATGATGTTGGTTCGGTTAGATAAGATCAGGATGATCAACCTTTAAAAACTTTTCCCGGTCGCTGTTGTTTTCGTAATTTTCGAGATGCAGTTTCCGGGGGGTAGAGAGAGTTGACAAATGCATACCGACTACAAATGTGATTCGATCCGAGGGCTGCGAGATCAGCAGGTTCGATTTGCGCCAAGAGAGAAGAAAATTGAGCAGGTGGACAACGCGGAAAAACTTCTCCGCGAAATTCAATCTGACCGTGATTATAACTTCGAGTTCGTCTGTTTCCGCGTGACTGGTTTCCGGCCTGAGAAAGCTCCGATTGTCAAAATCGGTGGCGACAATCTTCGTCAAGATTTACATAACTTCATCGAAGATCTTTCAGAATCGGCCGATGTCAGTGCCAAGGAATTCAGTCAACCCGTTCACACTGTCGATGACCTGGCAAAAATGTTCAGTGTTTCGACCAAAACAATTTCACGTTGGAGACAACAAGGGCTCGTCAGCCGTAAGTTTATTTTTGATGGCGGGCGTAAGCGTGTTGGATTCCTCCACACAAGCGTTGACCAGTTCATTAAGAACAATCGCGAGAAGGTCAAGCGTGGAGAGCGGTTCAGCCAACTGACCAACGTCGATAAAGACGACATCATCGACCGCGCTCGCCGCTTGGCCCGCGCCGGTGGTTGCCCGGCTGAGGTGACTCGGCGAATCGCCAAGCATATGGATCGCAGCGTTGAGACAATCCGTTATACGATCAAGAATTTCGATTCTGACAATCCTGAGATTGCGGTCTTCCCGGATCAAACCGGCCCGCTCAACCTGGAAATGAAAGAACGAATCTACGCTGACTTTGCCGCTGGTAAATCGGCTGACTCGATCGCCAAACGGTATTGCCGGACGAAGACCACCGTCTATCGCGTCATCAATGAGATGCGTGCCAAGATGATCATCGAGCTGCCTTTGGATTTCATGGACAACGAAGAGTTCCATCGCAAAGCAGCGTCGAAGCGAATCGTCGATGCGGATATGCCTGTTCCAGAAACCAAGACTCGGCGAACGAAGCCGCCTGCCGGCTTGCCGCGATACTTGGCGTCGCTTTACGAGGTTGCGTTGCTGACTCGTGAGCAAGAGCAGTACCTGTTCCGGAAGTACAACTTCTTGAAGTTCCAGGCATCGAAACTGCGTGAGCAGCTTGATCCTTCGCGGGCTCGAACATCCGACATGGATCAGATCGAATCGCTTTATGATCAAGCGGTCAAGATTAAGAACCGAATCGTGCAAGCGAACTTGCGATTGGTGGTTTCGATCGCCAAACGTCACGTCAACGCCAGCGAAGACTTCTTCCAGTTGGTAAGTGATGGAAACATGTCGCTGATTCGAGCGGTCGAGAAATTCGATTACTCACGCGGCAACAAGTTCAGTACTTACGCCAGTTGGGCGATCATGAAGAACTTCGCTCGGACGATTCCCGGTGAATTCAAACAACGTGATCGGTTCCGGCCAACGTCGGAAGAGCTTTTCTTGTCCAAAGAGGATATGCGTTCGGATCGCTACCTTCAGGAATCTGAGCAGGAGCGACGTGAGCAGCAAGTCAACCGAATCATGGAGGCTTTGGATGATCGTGAACAGAAGATCATCATCAGTCGCTTTGGTTTGGACTACAGCCAGGAACCGTTGACGTTGAAAGAAGTCGGTGAAGAACTGGGCGTTACAAAAGAACGAATTCGACAGATTCAAACTCGTGCTCTTAACAAACTTCGCATTGCCGCGAAGGAAGAAAACGTTGAGATGCCAGAGTTTCTTGAGTCCGACAACTAAAATCGGCGCGTCGAATCAAATTGCCTCATGGCAAAATATAGCGAAGTCTCATTTATGGGGCTTCGCTTTTTTGCTGGGTGCAGAAAGAGTAGAAGTTAACCGCGTGGGCTTCGTGCGCATCATTGAGCGTGCCAAGTTTATCGTCAGGTTGATAAACGCCCTCGAATTCTCCAGGCTTCAAGTTGCTGGAATCTTAGTTGGCTGGCGACTGTGCCTCGTAAGTTCGCACCAATCGAAAACCTATGCGAGGTAGTCCTTTGCCGGGGTGCGTGGAAAAACGTTTTGTTGATCGGACGTCTTTGATTTCGTTGGCAAATGATCCGCCACGAAATTCACGGGTGAGGCTGCGACGCTGAGCGAATTCAGGCCCGAAGTCAACGAAATACTCGCGTCCCAGCTCTGCGCTGAGGGCAGGGAGGTCTTTGCGATAGTAATCGAGACACCATTCACTGGCGTTACCAAGCATGTCAAACAGGCCCGTTGTTCCAGGTTTCAAACGCCCAACCGGATGACGGCTATCTCCTGAGTTGCTGGCAAACCAGGCGTAACGATCGGCCAATTCAGTATTGGTTCCGAACGGGAAAATCGTGTCGCTGTTCCCGCGGCAAGCGAACTCCCACTCGCTGGTAGTCGGTAGGCGATAGCCGTTAAGGCTGAGGTTCGATTCGTCCAGCCGAAAGTCAGAGATTCCAGCGTCGTAGAAGTCCTGTAGTTTTTCGACCGAGGGTAGGCCACTGGAAAGGCCATTCTTCTCACTGAGCCAGCGGCAGTAGCCCAGCGAGAGATAAAAATCGACTTCGCCAATGGGAACGCGTTGGTCAAGTCCGACACGCCTTTTTTGGTTTCGAGCGATGTTCTCGATTTTGAGCTTAGCCCGTCGGATCCCATTTTCAAATGCCTTGATTCGTTTTGCTTTGCTTTGCTTTGCTGATTTGCTTGACTCTTTTTTGGTGTCGTCACGTTCAGGCTGTTCCTCATTTGAGACTACGGGCGACGATTTGAGTTTGCTGATCTGGGATTTGTAAGCTTCGACTTGGCGTTCGAACATCCCAATCAGTTCTTCTTCGAACTCTTCGAATTGCTCGATCGTGATTTCGTGCGTGCTAATTCCAAACCGGCGAGGAACCCGTTTGGAGTGTCGCGTTTCGTCCAGGATCGAGGTGGGGTCAAAGCTGCTAATCGCCGCCAAGTCCTTGTTGAGTCCCATTTGAAATGACTCGATTGGGCCAAACAGGACAAAAGTATTGCCCAGCAAGTCGACGTGCCAGTTCTTCTGGGGATCTGGTGTGGCTCGCCGGAGCTGTTTTTCTCGGCGCTGGATTTCGTCTTCGAAACCCCATTGCTGCAACAGCCATCTGGCGCTTGAATGGACTCGTGCATCACTGTGTTCGGAAAATATAGTGAGCAAGGTCGGTTTTAAATTCAGCCGTTGTTTTTCGCGGATTTGATTTTGCCGAAATTGCCCAAGCGCCAGGATGGCTCCGGATACAAGGTCGGCCTCGGATGAGCGCCAGAGTTTGACTTGTTCGGATAGTAGTTCGAACGGAGTCCCAGCCGGTCCGAGTTGTTCAATCAGTTGCGATGCGACCGAGTTGTTTGGTCGGCTATTGAAGTAGTGCCATTGATAAGAGTCCTGCAACTGAATAAGTGCCGTTGCCAAGTTGGCGATTTGCAACACGTGGTCACTGGCTGATGCATTTTCTGATTCGCTGATCGAGTCCAGGCGGCTTTGAAGTTTTTCGATTGCTTCAATTGGGTCATTGCTCAACGACTTAATCAGGGGAGGGATTTGGCCATTCCGACATTTAGGAATCAAATCGACCAGAAAGCCAGATTGATCCTCGAATAATAAAGCAATGATTGTGGCCGCTTTGATGGCAGTCGTGTCATCACCGTCGGTTTGGTCAATAAACGCGTTGATCAACGAAGACTTAAGTTCGTCAGGAACTGGCCGTAGCGAAGGTAGCCATTGGGCTGCTTCGATTTGACTGAGCGACGTCAAATGTGCGGTGACGTCAGGGGCAGCTGTTTTCCAATTTGGCGATTGGGGATCGTAAAGTGCAAGCGCCGTCGCGGCGCGGAATCGGGTTTCACTAGGGTTAGTTTCGTCTGCGTCTAAGCTGGTTTTCCAAAGCGATTCTCTTAAATGGTTTTTGCGAAAGGCCATGGACTCGCGGCAAACCGCGAAGTCGCCGGCGTCGGAGGTCAGCAGGTCCTCCACCATATTGTCGGCCAATGATTCTCGTATTGAGGTGTCGGCCTCCAGTGCGAGGATTGCCATTCGCAATCGCCGCTGGGCGGATGGTTCGGTCGCCTCATCGGCAAGTTGTTCTTTGAGTATTGGCAGGATACTTGAGCGAAAGGGAATCAAGTCTTCAAATATTTGCTTGATCGCAGCCGGCTCAGAGGTTTGTAATGCATTCAGCTGAGTGAACGCTCGGCTGCGTTGTTCACGATAGGCTTTGACTGCAAACGAAGTCGAGACGGCACTGCCGATCAAGAGTGTTGCCGCAACCGTTGCGAGAAGTCCTGCAACCGTCTGGTTTCGCTTAGCCCACATCCACGTTCGTTGCAGCGGTCCGATGGGGCGCGAAAGGATGGGCTCGCCACGTTGGAACCGATCCAGTTCGTCAGCCAAAGTCTTGGCCGTTGGGAAGCGGCCGTCGAGTTCACGAGTCAAGCACTTCGCGCAGATGGTTTCGATATCGGCGGGCGTTTCAGGGTTGATTTTGCCAAGTGGTTTCGCGTCGTTGTTGCAGATCCAGTAAAGGAGATCTGTCAAGCTGCCTCGGAATGGTCTTTCTCCAGAAACCATTTCGTAGAGCATGACGCCGAGGCTCCAGATGTCGGTTCGACCGTCCGCCGTGTTGGAATTTCCACTGGCTTGTTCTGGGCTCATGTACATCGGCGTTCCGAGAATCGAGCCATCAATGGTGAGGTTCGTTTGGTCGTCCATGCTGCGAGCGCAGCCGAAGTCGGCGATGTGCGGTTTGCCGTATTTGTCAATCAAGACATTGTCGGGCTTCATGTCGCGATGAACGATGCCTTCTTCGTGTGCATAATCGAGCCCGCTGGCGATGTCGCGGATGATCTCGACGGTTTCATCGAGTGGGAGTTTTGAATGGCGTCGGATGTAGGATTTGAGTGTTTCGCCAGCAACGAACTCGTAGACGATAATATTTTCATCATCGACTTGGCCGTATTCATAAACCGGAATGATGTTTGGATGTCTAAGTTTGGCGGCGGCGCGGGCTTCGCGTAGGAAGCGTTGAACTTGTGTGTTGCCAGAAATTTGTTTCGCGACTTTTACAGCAACGCGGCGGTCAAGTTGCGGGTCGTGGGCTTCGTAGACCCGGCCGAATGCGCCTTCGCCCAGCAAGCGTTTGATCGAATAGCGACCGATCGTTTTGGGGATGTCTTCACCGCGGCTTTTGGTTTGACCGACGATTAAGAATTCGTCGTCATCCTCGTTGGTATGAGCGGCGGCTTGGCTGGCAATGGTGGCGTCGGTGGGATTGGCCGTCATTCGTGAACGACCCGTTTGCGATGGCGCGAGCGTCGCTTCGGTGTGATCTGGCGGAGAAGGAGTCGCGCTCGGTTTGGAGGGTGGTTTGGCGGCAGCCTGATGGCCGAAGCTCCCTTGGATGATGGTTCCATCGGCGCGGTCATCTTTGACAGAATCAGTGGTTTGATCCGTGTCACCATGGAACTCGTTTGATACGATTAGACTTTTGATTGAGTCAATCGTGATATCCGAATCGGTCAAGTTTGGTTGGTCTTGATCGGCAGCCGCGAGATCCTCTGCCGCGCTCAGCATTTGCTGGGCGGGGCTGGGCTGTTGGGCATCATTCTGTTGCTTGGCGAGGTCGGGCGACGTTTCCATCGTCTGATCGCTCGCCGCATCGAGAAGTGTTTTTTCAACCCGCAATTCTAGCGTGCGATCAAGATCCTCCGGCTCGGAGTCATCTTGAGGCTGCGAGTTGCCCGGTTCGTTTGGCCCGTTTTTGTTGGGTTCAGAACTCATAGGAAGCATTGACCGGCGAAGAGACGGTGGTGGCAGCGAAACACTTGCCTGCCATTATCTACTTTCCTTTGTCGATTGCCAATCTGTTTTAATCATTGGCAATCGGTTTAGCTTTTGCCAGCCAGGATCGGGGGAAGTGGGAAATCCTCTCGGCGATTTACTGGAGCGAAACACTTAGGTTGTCGGACTGTATGGGTGGGTTGGCCACAACGGCCGGTTCGTCATTGAGGCTGTCGACTCCAACGGCCAACAGCAGTGTGGTTAGTAGCAAGCGTCCACCATTTCCAGGTCTGATGGCCGGGCCTCGTGGCCCTCCCGAGGCAATAGGCGAAGAGAAGCCTTGCGGTGGAGTGGATATGAACCCCGGATCAGCAAAGCCACCTGAAAAACTCCCACCAGGAAATCCGCCGGTCGGATAACCTCCGCCAAACCCGGATGAATACGCATTTTGGTAGGTCACGCCGTTGGGGTCTTGGGGAAACGGAGTCTCATTGACGAATTGATTGACCGGTGGCTGGGCTTGCTGTCGCAGTTGAGCAACTCTATCAAGTTCTTGCTGCAGTGCTTTGATATCTTCTGGATCGGTGACGATCGCAACACCGAAAGCTGGGTCAGCGGCCTGTTTGGCGTTGTATGAAACGTAGTTGTTGGGTGAATTAAGTTGGTTGTTGCCTAGTTCTAGATCGGAAGGCTTGGCGACCAATTCCAGTGACATGGCAGCAAAGCCGTCTGTGCCTGCTGCGATCAGTGAGTAAACGCCGGGCTCGACATCTTCGATTTCGAACTTGCCATTTTTTTCGACAGCAACTCTGGCGACTTCCAGGTCATCCTGGACGAGAAACATATTCATGTCAGAAAGTTCGGCGGGCTCTCCGTCTTCAGTGGCGATGGGTTGGATGCGGCCGTTGAAGTTTCCTTCGGCGGTCAATGGGAATTGGAATCCGCCCAGGATATCCGTTGCTTTGCTGATGGCTTGTTGGTCGTCCGTGTCGGTTCCCATTCCGAATGCAGTCGCGGAAGGAAGGTAGTTTCGACTGATTCGCTGGAGGGTGCTGAATTCGGGTGGAACGCAAGCTGCATCAATTTGAAGTTCTTCTTGTACGATTGCGTCGGCGGGAATTCCGAAGTGAGAAACGTAATAAGCTCTTTTCTCGGCGAGCGTGGCTGGTGGTGTTGCATCGGTGTCTAGGTCAAGCACATCAAAGTCTTCTAGTTTAGGAAGGACGTGGACGCCGTAGGCAAGAAATCCGTTTTGGCCAGCGGCGACCAGGGTGTAAACACCCGGTTCGACATCCTTGAGGACGAACTTGCCGTTTTCGTTCGTTGATGCGATTCTGATTTTTTGCCCTTTTTGCAAAAGAGTCACGTCAAGTTGTTCGATAGGAGTAGACGTTGATTGTTCCGCGTCGATCGATGAGATTCGTCCGTCGAGGTTTCCTTCGTCATTGGCAGCAACCCAGTGGGCACGCAGTGTTTCGGTCAATGGCTTCTCATCGTCTTGCCCGATTTGCGCGAGGGCCTCTGCGCTCAATCGAACCGTGATCGCTTTTTCATTGTTCTTGGCGACCACGTGATCGATTGTCAAAACGGCATTGATCACAATGGCTGGAATCAACACGAACCAATATTTCGTCATTGATCGGAACGAGTTGCGAAGCCAATTGGTTTGAGAGATTGGGTTCGGTGTCGATTGATCTTCGGTTGTCGATTCACGATGTGACATAATGATTCCTGTTTCTTCTGCGTTGGGTGCCTGCTTTGGGCTTTGGTGTCAGTTCGACGTTGATGTTCTGGTTGTCTCTTGTGCTTGTTGGTTGGTCACGTCGATGTTGTCGACGTCGTTTTGCTCCAAGCAGCGGTCTCTTGAATCGTTGTTTCTCAAACTTTGATGTTCATGCCATTGTTGCTCAGGTAAATCATAGTCTGAATTCGGTTGCTCGAATGTTTCTCTTCCCCGGCAATTGGTGTGGCCCAATTGGTGTGGCCTTTCGATGGAATTTGGGCTCGATGTTTTTATTTCTCAAATCGTTCATTTTGGCTGTGCCCGGCAGATCGAATTCAAGCGGCTCTGGAGTCTAAGACGCCAAGCGATGGCTGGATTGGATCAACAATTTCTGGAAAGGCAGGAATTCTTTGTTTTGTCCGATTTCCTCGGCCTCACCGCGAATGTCATCTTTTGCGATTATTTCGCTCGTTCAATGTTTGTTCGGTTCAATGCTTTTGAAGGTCGAAGGAAGTTGGACTGAGAAGTCCGCGAAATAAACCGAACCGAAGAGGCGGAAATCCTGTCATTTCGTATTGCGGGGATATCGGATTTCGATATATTTGTCCGCTTTCGAAGATAGATTTGCCAGCGTAGCTCAGTTGGGAGAGCAGCGGTTTTGTAAACCGC
>CAZPTT010000199.1:5816-10450 GCA_964589435.1 uncultured Pirellulaceae bacterium | reverse complement strand
TTCGAGGTATTGAATTTTCATCGTTTTCTTTTTCTCAATGGTTCGTTTTTTAGTTCGTGAATTCAGTGTGGAGAGCCTTCACTGCTTCACAATTTCATCCTGACTCTTGTTTATCCGAAATGCAACACGGCAACGAGAATACACAATCCTCTTTACTAAAGTTTCACTCGAAAGCACCTTAGCCCAAACAACCCGAGTCTTACCGGGTGGCCCCCTCGTGGCCCGCAACGCCCCCGGCTTCGCCGCTTCAATTCACCACAACGTTATTCGGAGTGGGTGCCTGCCGAAGTCACAAGTGCTCGAAACCCTCCGTAGGCCATCCGACTGGCATTAAAAATAGGATCCGATTTATCCATCAAAGGCGCGACCAACTCCGCCATTCTCGGATCAGCTTCGACCTTGCCATTCACTACATCTCGAGATTCACGCGACTCAAATACCACCCAGCCAAACACGATGGTTTCGCCATCGGCTGAGGACAGAGCATCGGAAAACGAATGTGTTCCCTCCCGATTCAGGTCGTCACCGACGAACTCCAAGTAATCAAGCGCCCCGTGTTCTTTGTAAATTTCAGCCACCACTTCAGCAACACGCTTGTACTCATCTAAGCGAGCGCGCGAAATGGGAAAGGCGAATCCGTCAATGTATTGAGCCATATCTGCTCCCTTTGCTATAAAACAATCTCGTTTTTTGCAGGCTCGTTTTGCGCCGATGAAGTTCCAGGCAAAGCCCTGCGTTTGGACATCATTTTTCGCAAACATCAGTTGGCCTCATCCAGTTTATCACTCGTGATTGCCAGTTGCGACTGGCGCAAGCAGGCGGCTCGCCTGAGCGTGCCACAACTGCCGGGTAAAAAGCGTAGAACCCCAGACAAGAATTCGGACTTTAGCCTGGCCACACCTCGAAGTCTTACTCTACGTTGGATTGCTCATCAAGAAATGCTTGCAGTTGCGACAACCTCGGAATCGAGTCGGAAGTGTTGATAAAACGCTGAAACAATTCTTGCGCCAAATCCGTGTCCAATGCGGAATGTTCGCCATCCCAAATTTCATGAAGTTGACTTCCCGATGGAAGCGAGATTCTCTCCCCACCAAACTTAACAGCTGCAACTGGCCATTGCGGTGGCGAGACTTCGTTAAGATTGTATTTCCCTAACCAATGAAATTCGAACTCAAGGTCAGGAGGCCAACTACCTAACTCTGACTGGATGATACCGAGTTCAAGCTTATCCGGAACGTGCTCCCATTTTCCGCGACGCACCAAGTAAGTAACCCTAAAATATCGATCGCCCATGGACGACATTGATTCACCAACTTCCAATTTTGCATGCGGATCAAGCGAAGCAAACCATGCAGCAACGGCAGCAGTCACGACAAGGAGCGTCAGAATGTTAAAGCGAATTTTCATCGTTAAAATTAACGCCTAATCGAGGGCAGGCCGGGGAAACGACGCAAAAAAGACACCGGAGAAGATCGCGCAGAAAATAGAGCAGGTAATGGAAAATTTATGACCAAAAATCATTCAACGATTCCTTGAATCAAACGAACCACGAATTCGGCTCAACGACTGGCCGCCTGACGCTCTATACGGAGACAGCGCGCCAGTTTGGACTCAGTCGTCAGGGTAGAAATTTAAACCATATCTATTTTGCGCGGCGAACTCTATCGGTTTTACAAATTCGTTAGCCGGAAAAACTGTGCGAGCCTCGTCAACACCTTGCACCCCCGCCTTGCCTTATTGCTCACTGGGGAGGCGGTCGATAGATCTTGGCGCTGGCTCGCAGGCCACTTTCTGACGCGCCAACTCCTTGCAAGTATTCGGCAACTTCGTCATGCCGTTGAAATATCGCCCAATCCAAGCAAGTCCATTTTCCGCCACACGTTGCGGGCTGGTTCGGATTCGTCACAGCATCTGGGTCTGCATCGTGATCAATTAGCAATCGGCAGATTTCTAAGCGACCATGATAGGCAGCTAGTGATAGCGGTGTATCTTGTGAACTCAATTTGCCGCCGCAATTTCCCAAGCTTGGATCGGCCCCATGTTTTAGAAGAACCCGAATAGCACGAATGTTGCCGGCTCGAACAGCCGCAGTGAGCGGAGTTTCTCCATCGCAATCCATTCGCCAGCTAGTGAGTTCAAATCCATTCGGGTCGACGCCAAAGAATAAACTGCGTTGCATCCCGGTGATATCGTCGGATTCGGCTTGGCGAACCAGTGTGTTTACATTCGGCCAAAAGAGCCAACAAGCCATCGATACAATGGCTAACAGCACGAGCGTGACCACTGTTAAACCAAAAACAATTAGCCTTCTTTTCAATCGAGACATAACTCAATGCTGTATGTAAACAGGGATGATGAAACGGGCCGGACATCATGTACTTTAACCGAACGCACGAATCGACGCTTCTACCAATTTACTTGTCATTTAACTACCAGGCGATCTACGCCCTTAATGCCGTGGAGCAAGTCAAAATCTCTTGCCAGCAAGGGAGGCCAGGGGGGTGTTGTACTGTTCGGCCCAAACCAGCCCAGTCAAAACCGGGCTTCTTCCGACCCTCTTGCCACTATTTTTTCTCAATGGGCTCCGAAATGCGGATCGTTCCTGTCGTCTTACGACGACCTAAAGGCAAGCCATGTAGCCTGGCGTTGACCGCTGTCAGATTGAACTGGCAATTGGCAGGTTTTAATTCGAACAAACCTATTGGCAGCCAAGCCATCGTTTCCTCGTCATAGACTTGCCCTTTCGTTATGACTTCAATGCCATCAATTGACAAATTTCTGATAGCGTCCTTTCCCCGCTCCCAAGTCATGGGAGCCATATTGTAACGGTGTTCAGAATCAACTCCCTCGATCACAAGACCTTTGATTGTCGCATTGACGGTTTTAGCGTCGCTGCCCCAGCCAAATTGCAACGGCGCTCCGTTTCTGTGGTGCTCAATCGTCACGTTTTCGATCGTTATGTCATTGTAAATTTTGATTCCATCATCCGCTGTACTTATTAAGCTGTTCCTGACCGATGATCCAGCTGCTCCCGCAAAGCCATCACTGTTATTGTTGTTGCCATTGCGCGTGTCCAGTAACGAACATGAATCGACGTGAATCACGGCTTCATTTGCGTACCCCGAAATGATGTAGCCACGCGGGTTTATCGCAGTAACGTTTGAGATGTGGACAACTGCATCCTCGACTACGCTAACGCTACTGTATTTCCATTTGTCGTTTTCTGACACTTTATTCTTGTCAGTCCACGACTCTTCATTGGTGCCGAAAATTTCAGACGATTTTCGATCTTTACCGATGATGATCAGCGGGTTGTCTTTCTCGCGATAAAGAACACGAAAACCGCCGGTGATGCGCACATCCGCGTCAACAACAATTCGCTTTACCGATGCTGGAACGCGAAAGAAAAAGCCTTCTTTAGAATCGGGCATCGCGCCACTCGATTGAAACGTGAGCGTTGCAGTTTGTTGATTCCATTCGACTTCGCCAGAGTAGTCAATCTCCACTTGCGCCCAAGTGGTGGCATGAAGAAGTAGCACGCAGATTGAAGCCAGAGTTGGCAGTCTGATTCGTCTCATTTGAGGATGTGACATAATGCCCGTGATATCCGAAAAGTCGCCATCAAAGTTAAACATCAAGAACAAGTGACAACACGGCTTCAGTTCATTGACAGGCTTGAAACCGAGTTTGAAAAGTGACGAATGACCCTTTAATTTGAGCCTCAGAAATCGTCACCGATGCCGATTTACGAACCAGTCTTTCGACTGCCCAAAGTTAGATCTGCACAACCGAGATGCTTCGCCGCGTCCGATCAACACAACGCCATTTCCGGCCTAAGCTTTTCGGCAAACAAAAACCGATTGCCTTTTTGCAAGCTGGTAGTCGTCATACCCACGGAAAGTGCGAACACGAAATCCAATTCCCCGGAGCCATTCTAACATCTTTGATTTCGAGTAGAGCTTAAGGCGATGGGTTTCCTGATCTCGTCGATAATCGCTTCCCACTTTTTGAAAAGTCGTAATATGTCGCACCAGTTGTCGAGCGTCTTCCTCAATTAGTGCGTGGCAAAACCATTCGTCTCCCGATCGCACATGATTGATCGGATCGACGCGGCGCAAGGGCGGGTGTCGGACGTCAAAAACGAACAGGCCATTTTCCCGTAGTGCATCATAAACGCTTTTTAACGTGCGTCGTATTTGTCGACCGCTGTTCAGGTAATTCAATGGCTCCCCAAGCGACGTAACTGCGTCGCATTCTGGGATTTTCATCTCTGCAAAAGAAGCACACAAAAAACTGGTACTGGGACTCGTCTTCTTTGCCCTGCGGATCATCGCCGGAGAAACATCGATCCCAATTGTTTTGTATCCAGCTTCGCTTGCATGTGCCATCCATTGCCCACCCCCACATCCAAGGTCAGCCAACAGTCCGCTGTTGAAACCATACTCTTGAAACCAGCGAAGGATCACTGGCGCGGCACGCTCCCAATGAAACCCGTAACCCTCAATATGAATTTGGGCAAGGTCATCGCGATACAGCTGTTCATCGATTCGTGTTTTGGTTGACATAGGCTTGAGGGAACAGGAACTGCGACTAGCGAGCCACAGACGAGTGATCGAGAAATCAAAAACGACGCA
>CAZPTT010000199.1:0-5716 GCA_964589435.1 uncultured Pirellulaceae bacterium | reverse complement strand
TGGACTCCTGGACTTGCAAGCATTCAAAGCTTGGAAGCGAACGAGCTAAGCTTCCACTACTCTTGTGCCCGATAATTTGTCGTGCCAACCAACAACCCGAGCTGAATCACCAAATAGAAAAGAAAATGCTTCGAATGGAATAAATCTACACGCTGATCTGCCAACAATTTGACCAAAAGTGGGGGCGCCGCCAGCTTGGTCAATGACTTTCGTGCCGGTCGCGAATTTACCAGGGGATCTCTGAAAAATTGACTCAAAGAATACGAAGTAGAGAAAGACAAACGCGAATCCAATTATGTTGCCCACCACGTCGATCATGTTGTCCTCGACAACAGCACCTTCTGGATCGAAGATGGCCAAGGACACCCCGAACATTACCCCCAATGCAATCGCCCCAATCGTCATCAACACGCGATCGATCAAGTAGTTAATAAACCGCTTACCTTGAGAAACCAGCTCGAAACTTTGATCGTGAGCACTATTCGCTGGCTTGACGCTCATGGCCGCCGTACTTTGATATGGATTCTCGCTCATAGCTCGTTCGAAAAAACAGGGAAAAGAAATAATAGCTGTTCGAAAAAGTCAAAGGTTATATCGTTAACCTCAAAGTCTAATGGTTAACTTCAAAGTCTAGCTGAGCCACAACAGTGATCTAACCATTGAGCCCAACAAACGAACCAAACCAAGTAATATTAGAGCAGCGATTGCAATCAATGAAAGCAAGAAAACGATCCGAACGAGCGTATGCTCCAAGATAGCCGCACACCGGTACAATCTCTCATGAGAAACGGGGAAGCCTCTGATTGAAGCAGTCGACGACGGGTTCGCAAATCAAACTCGATCCGTAAATTTCGCCAAAGATCAACGAGCCGCCACGGAAGAATGACCTCAAACTCGAAAAGCAAAATTCGCAGCATCGCATTGCCATCCAACGGCGTTTGCGTCGCAGGGGCTAGTCAAGACTTCTCGGCCTCATTGAATAACGCTTTTGCAACCAGTCCGCTATGTAAAATCAGCATCGACATACTCTGCTACGAATTGCTCAAGCTGTTCTTTGATGGAGGAAAATTCACCTGCAGAATAATGCAAGTCATCCGCAGCCAATATCTTTTCAAGTTGATCTTCAAATGCCCAAACAGCCTTTTGCTCGTACTCAGTAAAAGCCGATTTGAAACTGGTTTCGCCTGAGAAATTTGAGAGCACATGCCAGAGCAAGAATGCATGCCCGAATTTAATCGACAGGGTTCTCTCTGAATGCAAATCGAGGTCGTCCATAAGGCCCTACTGATTATCACAATTCGTTAAAAATCTTCGACCGTCTTGCAATGATTCTAGCCGCATACTCTCGCGGCGAATATGAATCAAAAAACAAAAAAGCTGACAGCAGTTGAAATCGTACAAGCCAATAAATTCCAGCAATTTTTTTGGATCAGCTGGCAGAGAGAAGCTGATTTCCAAAACTGACTTCTCGCTTAGTCCCGTAAGTGGCGTTGCGATATTCCAACCTGAATTTCGCTCCGCCCAAACAGCCAGCAGGCGATTCAATGATGCTTCGAGCCTTGACATTGCTAAAGCCGGACGAAGAATCCAGAACCAGCGTCCTCATACCAATTCACACGAGCAAGTCACTATCCTCTATCACATTGTTATTCTGTATTTTCGGTGGATCGCTTCAAGCCCTGGAGGCATATCCGAATTCGCGAATATTCACGAAGAACCTATCCCTCATTATCGAAGCCTATAAAGCCGCCGGTCAACTCAGCGTTCCGGTGAGTCCAAGGGAAATCCTGATCGTTTCGATTCTCAAGTACATCCATCCCGGCGAAACGATATTGAACCTCAAAACAGGGCCGGTCGTGAGTACAACGGAGCGGATACAGGCAATACCATCCGGGTAGTTCGTAATCATTTCGCGCCGTTCTGCGGCTTCATGTCCATCGCTTTGCAATCTGGCTATTCGGGATCCGTCAAAATGTGAAACCCTAAGCATTCATTACCAAATACTGTTGAAATGCCCGCGATAAATAATCGAAAACTGTCGCGGCGATCTTCTACGGATTGTTCAATGCATTCAAGATGTTTTAACCCGCGAATCATCAATTGTGAAATACGATCTCTGTCATTCCAAATCTGATCCAAGCATGGCCCCGTCGGCCCGTTAAACGCGTAATGAAGAAAGCCGCAATACACAAGAAATGCTGGCCAATTCTCCTCAAAGTTGCTGGTAAAATTGTCAACCAAATAGGGCGAGGCGAAATGAAATGCGATCGTCGGGTGATTTACGTATTCAGTCCGCTCCAGAAGTAGGAGCATTAGGTCGTTCCGCTGATCGCTGGGTAATTCGTAAATTTTTGTCCAGACCGAACGCAAGTCGCAATCAGATGAAAATTCGTGCGTGTCCATCGAGGAGAATTAAGATCAAGCCGGTCGAAATTCTCAGACATTGATGCACTCAAGCCAAATAGCGTCCTGATAACGTGGCCGTGATTATACGTTGTCGAGCGAATGCGAAGGAGATGGTCTCCGACTTACGGTCAACGATCGCCGACCCGGAACGACAATCTGAACTTCAAAAAAAACACATGCAATCCCGGCTTATGGTCACTGCGAGTCGTATTGTTATTCAGTGTCGCCAGCAGTGTCAATTCGATCCTTCGCCCAATACGCCATCTCCCCTGTCCTCAAATCTGTTCGACCAAGCTGCAATTCATCTGATGAGGCGGAGAGAATGCCACCAACGTGTGACGCTTTGTAATGCGTATGATCGGTATCATGATCGCCAAGGTAGGTCATGTCAGTCTGGTCAACATCGGCCTGTTTGATTAGAGCATTTGCCAAATCGCGAAGGCCAGAAGGATTACCGTAAATATTGATTTTTGACGACCCGTCCTCATTCTCAGTTACGAATGTCAAAAGAGTGGAGGTTTCCTTCATGATGTGCTTTTGAGTCCTTATGAAAATCCATGTGAATAGTGTTCAGATTTGTGTTCCATTTATTGACTGCCCAAACTGGACGGCTTTCACCTGCATCGCATTGTCACCTGCTGATTTCTAGCCCAATGGATCGCTATCGAATTCTTGTTCTGAGTCGAGCTTTAAATCTTTCGTAGAATTTTTCGAAGAACAAAATTTGCCACAGTTCTTAGAGCACCACGCGCTCAACGTCCCAAACAATATGGGGGCAAAAAATACATAAATCGTTGACCTGATAAAAAAACAAAAGGCGACGCTTGAAAACAAAAAACCAATAACGGAACCAATCCCAACCTTTCTCCATCGAGCCCAAGATTGGTTTTGAGGTTTGGGAACTAGGTTCTTAATTACTGATTCCCACAAAGTGTATCCAACCGCCGCCATGCCTACCAGAAAAATTGCAATGGCGCCAAAGTTCCCTGCTTGCGCAGCATCAAACAACCAGCGGAGTACATCTCCCTTTTTATTAGCAATAAACAAGCTTTCAAACGAAAGGTTCATAATTGATCGAGTTGAGTCAGATAACGGCGAAGATAATCAAGGTCGACGAATAACGCCAACCACCAAGTAACGGAGCGAAGCAAAACGCTTCACCCCGAGTGAACCCCGAGTGAACCCCGAGTGAACCCCGAGTGAACCCCGAGTAAAGTATTCCCGCGACCAGCCAACCCAAGGCAAAACCGGCCTCGCACGCATCACATTGCCACTGTCATGGCCTCCCTGCACGAGTAAGTCTTTCCGCTACAGACGAGCTGTAAATTTCGTCATCCGTCGCGCGTGGCAACGGAGCGAAAAACGTCCCCCCAATCAAAACTGAGGCCCGCCTCTTGGCTGGCCAAGCCCTTGCAATTCAACTGCCAACTCAACTGCCAACCCAACTGCCAACCCAACTGCCAACTCAACTGCCAACCCGACTGCCAACTCAAGGCCAACTTAAGGAGAACCGTTGAATCTGCACCAAACACAGCAACCATTCTGTTAACGCCCCCAAGTCGTCGGTGGGATTTGATACTTCGTTCTCAAATACTGCAAGATCTTTTCAATACCATCTTCGGTATGCTTGATGTGGAGATGAAGACCGTCATGATAAGTCCTTGTCTGGATACGCGCTTTACCTCCGCTGCCAACCCATGAAGTCGGGAGAACATTTCGCCGAATTTCATTGATCATCCCATTGGAGTCGAGAAACCCATCCTGTGTTCTCAAATGTTCAATCCTGAAACCGTCGGTACCAAATTCGGCGCTTCGGTCAGCCCAATAGCCGTCGACATGGACATTGCTGTTCCCTCGTTTAAAGCCAATCGCATATGCTACAAGCGTCAAAGCAAGAATTGACACTGCAATCATCAAGTGTTTTAGCGTGTATTGAATTTCAAAACCGTTTTTCATTGGTGTGGCGGATAACGGCAACGATCACCGAGCCGGAAACGAAATCATCGCCTCAAAAAACACACGCAAGCCGGGTTTCGCTTACATCGCATTGGTATCTCGCGACAGGCATTTTAAATCTCGCAATGCTTTATCAAGTTGGCCAGGCGAAGACGAGCGTTAGCATCGGTCTGTGGATACAAGATGAGCGCCAGTAACATCGGATACGCTAGCGCTGTCGACGCCAACCACGTTGTTGGATTCCCATCTATTCCAGCACAAAAAAGGAATCTCCAAATCCAAAAAGTCAGCCATCTCATTCCACCAATCAGCAAAAGTTGAACAGCCTAGATTGAGCCCAGTCTCACGTTTACCGTATCTAAAAATGGTATTCGATTCGTCAGATTGCCATTGGCGCTGCTTTCCATCAATCGTCTTGAAGTGGAAATCCTCCACGTTGTTTGCAGTGGTGTATTCTTCAACAGCTGAACCGTTTCTGCAATGAGAACAGGTGAGCCCACCAACTTCGTAACAGAATTCCACTGCGAGAATATCTGTCTGCATCTTTTTTGACATCCGAACAAGAGCACCGCAATCAAGTAACGTGTTGCCAAGGCATTCAACAAACGTCCAGTCCGAGGAGGATCTTGAATAGAGGATTACATGCCCGCGACCGTTCTGTTCGATTTCAAAGTGCTTGCCATTCCAAATCTGCCTCGTGTCTTTGAAACCGCGCGACCGACTTATCGACGCAAGGGCATCTGCAAGTGGTGCTTTGATTTGGGCGACAGACCACGAATACTCGTACGTGTCTTTGGCTCGCCATTTGGTTGAAACAGGCATAAGACGTGTCAGCGGGATAACGGCAGTTCACCGAACCGGCGGTTCGCGTGAACCACCACTAAGCCGACGATTTATCCCAATTAGAATAAACCATGTTCGAGCTGTCAAAAGAAATAAACACAGATAACGACATCAACGCCCAACTTTCCTCCGCCGCGTTGCACCCACGGTCAGCACTAGGCTGATCGGTAACGCACCGTTTGAAAGGCACCGATACTTGGTCGGGTCTATCGAATCGGCTAGAAACGCCAGTAGATGTTTGAAGCAACCGACGGGTTAATAAGTCACAACAGACAAAACACCCTTACCAAGGTTCGCGGGATCCGCTTGCGAGCCAAAACCAAAACGTGACCCGACGAGTTGGATTTCGCCAGAAGAAACCGCAAGTTAACCAATGGAGCCAAAGCCAAACCGAGAATTCACCCCAAGGGAAGACAGGTTCGTAAGCGTCATATAACAACGCGAAAAAACTAAATCATTTTTACCGCCAAACCGGTACGGACGACTTGACTCAAAAGGCCATATAGATGTT
>CAZPTT010000198.1:0-10522 GCA_964589435.1 uncultured Pirellulaceae bacterium | reverse complement strand
AACTAAACCGCGGGCTCACGCCGCGCGGCTATATGCGATCGCCACTTCGTGGCTAAAAAATGCAAAACTTGAATTGAGGAACTTCGGCAAAAGCAACTTCGGCAAATCTCTGTTTAACCCGACGCCGGAGGCGAGGTTTTTTTTTCGAAGAAGTTGAGTGAATGCCTTCTCTTCGGCATCGGGGCAAACGCAATACTGTTCAATGAAGAAGGGCTTCGGCGATTTTTTGTCGTAGCTACCGTCGCCAAACGGTGGAAACCGCTAAGACATTTGTGAGTTAGTCAATTCGGTGGACGCCGAAAGCTCGAAGTATTTTGCGCGATCAATATGCTTGTAGCCTTCTGCGCGTCGCTGAACTGAATCCTTTAGATCCTTGAGCATTTGGAAATAGGCTGATCGAACGCACACTGCGCAAAACATCAGCCACGCGATCGCTGCCGCTACGATTGCCGGCCAATAGGTTTTGAGCAGCTTCTTGTGGGTTTCCGAATCCGGGGAAAGCTTGACTTTCGATTTCCACGAATCGAAAGCTGCCTCTTGAAGGCGTAGCGTTCCATTGGATCCGTCAGTTGAAACGGCCATCTCTTTTACCGAGTTGAATCCGATTGAAAGTGGAATGACTTCGGTGTTGACGATCCAAAGCAGGAAAACGGTTGGAAACAATGCGATCAAGAAGATGACAAACAAGCCATGTCGCAATTTTGAAGCTGATCGTTTTTCAATGTCAAATCGCCGCTGCGAAGTGCTTCCATCAAGCCGGATGGTGTTGGCCTCCATCATGGCCGTGATCCCAGACGGCAAGTTTCGTGTGACGAAATATGACATCAAATAAATTGCAGCGATGCCGGCCGTGAGGACAATCAACCAAGTCCGATCAGAAAACAAAAAGATCATTGAGACCGTGGTGACGCCCATCAGGGCGGCGATTGAAATTTGCCAAGCACGCATCGAATCGTCCCGGTCACCAATAAGAGAAAAAAGAACGCGAAATCTATGCACCACAAAGATTAGCCATCCGATCCGAAGAATTTCACAACCGTTGTTGGCAGCAAGAAATATATCAGGTCTGGTTGGCGAGTCACTACTTTTTCGTCAAATATTCTGGCCCTAGCTTGTTTGGAAAACAGCCTTCCCCAGCACGTCCATTTTGGGTTTGCATCCCAATCCGGGTGTTTCGGATGCGGACATTCGACCGTTGATTCGTTGCGGCGCACCGTCGGCAATGCTGACCGGTCCGTAGCTGTTGAAGTCCGTCGACGTGAAAAGCAATTCCGGCGGCGTGCTGTGGGCGAGATGTGAAATGGCGGCCGTAATAATGTCGCCTCCCCAGCTATCCTCAACAGTCATACCTATCCCCAGTGAAACGCAAAGATCACGGGCTTGTTTCAGTTTTGTGATGCCGCCAAATTTGCTGATCTTAAGATTAACAACATCCATCGCTTGATCGCTATGCCCGCGAAGAAGCATCGAAAGTCCATCGATGTTCTCATCCATCACAAAAGGATGGGTCGTCCGTCGCTTGATCGCCAGGCATTCCTCGTACGTTTCACAGGGCTGTTCAATGTAGACGTCGATGTCCGATACCGCGCGTACGACTCGGGCTGCTTCATGCTGGACCCATCCTGTGTTGGCGTCAGCAACTAACTTTTCACCGGGTTGAATTTCCTTGGCAACAGCACGGATTCGAGCGATGTCGATATCTGGATCGCCGCCTACCTTGAGTTGGAACCTACGGTAGCCCTCAGCGCGATAGCCGGCGACGTTCGCGGCCATTTCGTCGGGAGACTCTTGCGAGATGGCTCGATACAACACAAAGTCATCTCCGTATCGTCCGCCAAGCAACGTGCAGACTGGTAGTCCGGCGACTTTGCCCAGCAGATCCCAACAAGCCATGTCTATCGCGGATTTTACATACGCGTGGCCTTTGAGTGCTTTGTCCATCGCCCGATTGAGTTCACCGACATGTAGCGGGTTGAGGCCAACGAGTTTCGGAGCGAGTTCAGCCAGTCCGGATCGAACGCCGCCCCCGTAAGCTGGTAAATAAAACGGGCCAAGCGGACAGACTTCACCGAATCCTTTCAGCCCCGTGTCGGTTTCAATTTCAACGACTGTACTATCAAACACATCTACCGATTTGCCGCCCGACCATTTGTAGCTGCCTTCGTGCAGCGGCAAGTCGACTTGGTAGGCACTTATTTGAGCAATTTTCATCAGTAGATTTTCACGATGGTTGAACGTCCATTATTTCTGCCAGTAGTGACAATTTTAACAAGTTCAAAGCCAGCAGCGAGGCGGCGTCGGAGTTGATGCGTTGCGTGGAAAAAACGTTCTCGAAGATTCTTCGTCGCGAGGAGCGCGAAGGTTCGTTCGATAGGAGCATTTGTCGTTTCTATCGAGTATTCTATGGACTTCGACAAAACGGATTCCAAAATTGGGATTCGAGAACTTCCTTCCAACTTTCGCCAGGTCTTCCGATGAGAAATCACTTCGTTATTGCGTCGCTCTGTTGTTTAGCAATTCTCTTCAATCATGCAAAGTTGCCGGCTCAGTTGGCCACCGGTTGGAAAGCCCATGATTTGAATCGCCCGGCACCAAGGGTCGTTGATCCCGGCAAGAGCATTTTGCCTTCCAATGTTCCGAGCGATGCGATCGTGTTGTTTGATGGAACCGATCTTTCGAAATGGGCTGACGGAAAAGGCGGCGAGGCGAAATGGAAGATTGTTGACGGAGCGATCGAATCGGTACCAAAAAGCGGCTTTCTCTATTCACGTGAAAAATTTGGCGATTGTCAGGTGCACATCGAATGGGCGTCACCCGCCAAGGTAAAAGGGAACGGCCAGGGACGCGGGAATAGTGGCGTCTTCTTGATGGGGAAGTATGAAGTCCAGGTTCTCGACAGTTTTGATAATGAAACTTATGCCGACGGCGGCGCAGGTTCGATTTACGGGCAGTACCCTCCCCTGGTCAACGCGTCGCGAAAACCTGGCGAGTGGCAGGCTTACGACATCATCTTTCGACAGCCAAAGTTTAGCGAGGACGGTGAGATGGATTCTCCGGCAAGAATCACAGTCCTGCACAACGGTGTTTTGGTCCAAGACAACTCGGCCGTGTTTGGTCCGACTGGTTGGATTCAGCACAACCCTTATCCAACAACTCATCCAAGCGAGGGCGTCCTTTCGCTTCAAGACCATGGCAATCCGGTTCGCTATCGAAACATTTGGATCCGTCCGCTTGGCGATCGTCTGCGACCCAAAACGGCTTATGCCACCGAGACTGACGCTGTGAAAATCTCATTGGAAGAAAAGCAACGGCTGGTTGGGAAGTATGGCCAGTACAAGGTGAAGCTAGAGGGAGAGACTCTCTTCTTCCAACACATGGTTGGCCCACTGGAAATGATCCCGCTTTCCGCAACACGATTCGGATTCCTTAAGAGTGCCGGCAGTGTTGAGTTTGTCGTGGGCCAGGACGGCGAAACGGAATCGCTGAAGCTGGAATTGGATGCTGCCGGAACGAAAAAAGCTGACAAAAATGTCGATGGAGAATAGGCCGTTCGAAAATGCCTTGTCCATTTGCTCGAATTGTTTAGTCCATGTCGTTGGGGGCTCAATGGCGGTGGACGACGGCGCCGAGGTATCCAGCTGCGACGCTGAGCAGAACAAGTAATCCTTCGGCAATTGTGAACTGATAGAATTGGCTTGGGAGATATTGCTGCACGAATCCAAACATGAAGAAGACGAAAAGAGCCGACCAGAAGAATGCTGACATCGCTCCGATGGGCAAGGCTCTAAAATCTTGGGTGCAAACGTAAGCCGTCGAGGCTCCGACAATGATGGGGATCAACAGCGTCGCGACAGGAACACTCCACATCCGTACGACCACAAACGCGGCGACGAGAGCCGTGAAGATCGCCATGCTGACGAGGCTGAACTGGGGAATCTGCCCATCGTTAAATCGCCAATTGCGGATAGTGTTGAAAGACATCGTACGTCCAAGGTTAAAACGATTCGTTCTTGATAAGAAAAATTGCGAGGCCAATCCGTTGCCCCGCTAGAATTCAAGAATAAGTTCTCTTGAAATAGAAGCATTGCTGGCTGGATTATAGGGCCTTTATGTTGGTTTGAGAATCAAAATTTGGAAATTACGACTTGTTCATCAACCGTTCGAAACTGAGCCAAAATCCTGAGCCTTTTGGATTTGCTTTTTTCAAGTGGTTTAAGTTTGGCTTTGCCGGAGTAGCACAGCGTGGAGAAAATCGAAACTGTCGACGAGTACATTCAGACGCGTGAATTTTGGTCAGTCGAAGTTGTTGCGTTGCGGAAGATCTTGCTTACGACCGATTTGGTCGAAACCGTAAAGTGGTCTTCGCCCGCTTACACCTACCAAGGCAAAAACGTGCTGGGCATTTTCTCGTTCAAATCCTATTTCGGCGTTTGGTTTCATCAGGGAGCTTTGCTCGAAGATTCACATGGCCTGCTAATCAATGCAAGTGAAGGGAAGACCAAAGCACTTCGTCAGTGGCGCATGAAATCCAAAAAGGAAATCAAGGTTCGAATTTTGAAGAGCTACGCCAAGGAAGCGATGGCTTTGGTTGGTTCCGGCAAAGAGATCAAAGCGAATCGAGCAAAACCTTTAATCGTCCCCAATGTTCTGCGATCTGCACTTGCGAAAAACAAGGCCGCGCATGCATGCTTCCAAGCAATGACCAAAGGCAAGCGGCGAGAGTATGCCGATTACATCGCCGATGCGAAACGAGACGAAACAAAACTTAAGCGGCTTGAGAAGATCCTTCCCATGATTCTCGATGGAGTTGGGTTGAATGATAAATACCGATCTTGAAATCAATTCATTTCGTACGCTCTGCCGGCGAGGGGTTCGCAAAAAACCTGAACTGACTAGATTTTTTTGGTTCCCTAATCAAATTTGCGACGGTTGCTCGCAAGAAAAAAGCGAGCCCGCGTCTTGATCCATTTCACATCGCTCGGCGAAGTGGCTTCATCCATAGATTGGGTGAGGTGATTGCATGAGCCCAACGGTTTCTTATGTGCTTTTCACGGGATTCTTTAAGAATCTGGCTTTCGGGATTGGGCGGAAGGAATTTGCGGCAAGAATTCCAGCTTGCATACACCCCCCAAAGTGAAATCTTCTCCTTGTTGCATTATCCGCCCCAATCATTTGCTAAGGGTGGCATATGGTGTCAAAGCAACGGCATTCCTGATTAGTCCAATCTACCGGTATACTGCGGAGTATTGCACGCGAAATTGCCGATAACGGTGATAAAGAATTTTTCTTGCGGCACGATCAGTTAAAAGGATTTCAAAGTCACGATGAGTGGAATTACCTATTCTGAAAGCTCTGAACAAAACACCAATGAAGTGGCCGCCGACGCGTTGGGGGCACTTTCGGTTGAATTGCAAAGGCACCTAAATTTTTCGCTTGGCCAACTTGATTCAGATGTCGCGCCTGGATATCTGTACCGCGCGTTGGCGCTCTCGGTTCGAGACCAACTGATTGGAAACTGGCGCAAGACCAGTCGCAAGATTCTTGAATCCGACGAACGTCGAACTTTCTATTTGTCGATGGAATTTTTGATTGGACGTTCGCTTAATAATGCGGTTCAGAATCTCGACTTGGAAGACGGCGTGCGGGATGCGCTGACGGCCTACGGCGTCGCCATTGAGAAAGTAGAAGAAGAAGAACTTGATGCGGGACTGGGCAACGGTGGTTTGGGCCGCTTGGCAGCCTGCTTTCTTGATAGCTGTGCGAACTTGGCATTGCCAGTCGTCGGCTACGGAATCCGCTACGAGTACGGAATGTTCCACCAGGAAATTTCAGGCGGTCGCCAAGTCGAGCACCCAGATCATTGGCTTCGACACGGAAATCCGTGGGAGATCAAACGCGAGGAAGACACCAAGCGGATTCCATTCTACGGTCGAACGGAACACGTGATGGGCCCAGACGGCATTGATTGTGCCCGCTTGGTCGACACGCACGACGTGTTGGCGGTGCCATACGATATGCCGATTCCTGGTTACCGAAATGATACTGTCAACACACTTCGGCTGTGGAAAGCTCGTGCAACCGACGCGTTCGATCTGCAAGAGTTTAATGCAGGCAGCTATCCGGAGGCCGTCGCGCAAAAAAATAACGCTGAACAGATCACGATGGTGCTCTATCCGAATGACTCGTCTGAAAACGGCAAAGAGCTTCGTCTCAAGCAGCAGTATTTTCTCGTTTCGTCAAGTCTTCAGGATGTGATCGCCCAATGGGTCAAACGGCACGGCGAAGACTTTTCTCAGTTCGGCGAGAAGCATTGTTTTCAGCTAAACGACACTCATCCGGCTTGCGCCGTTCCTGAATTGATGCGTTTGCTGATGGATGAGCATGGTCTCAGTTGGAAAGAGGCTTGGAAAGTAACAACGTCGTGTATGGCGTACACCAACCACACGTTGTTACCGGAAGCATTGGAACGATGGTCAGTCCGGTTGTTCAGCAGCTTGCTACCTCGCATTCTGGAAATAATCTATGAAATCAACCGTCGTTTCTTGATTGAATTGGCCGAGCACTGGCCTGACGAGCCTGAAAAAGTTCGCTCGATGTCTTTGATCGAAGAAGGCGACAATCCGCATGTCCGCATGGCGTACCTGGCAATTGTTGGCAGTTTTTCGGTCAACGGTGTCGCTAGGCTGCACACGGAATTGTTGAAAGACGGCTTGTTTTCCGACTTCAACAAAATCTGGCCCAAGAAGTTTAACAATAAGACGAATGGAGTGACTCAGCGTCGTTGGTTGGCGCATTGCAATCCAAAACTACGCGACTTGATCAACGAAGCGATCGGCACGGATTGGGAAACTGACCTCAGCAAGATCGCGATGCTGGCTCCGTTTGCTGAGCAAGCCGATTTTCGGAAAAAGTGGGGAGAGGTGAAGCTTGAAAACAAAGTTCGTCTCGCACACTACATTTCCCAACATGCCGACGTTTCGTTCGATGTTAACTCGATCTTTGATGTTCAGGTCAAACGTATTCACGAGTACAAGCGACAGCTACTGAACGTGCTGCATGCCATTCATCTTTATGATCGAATTTGTCGCGGTGACGCCGAAGGCATGGTGCCGCGTTGTATCCTCATCGGCGGCAAAGCGGCTCCGGGCTATCACATTGCAAAACTGATTGTAAAGCTTGTCAATGATGTTGCCAAAGTCGTCAACAATGATCCGCAGGCAAACGGTTTGTTGAAGATGGTGTTCTTCCCGAACTACCGAGTATCGGCGATGGAGATCATTTGTCCGGGGACTGAATTGTCAGAGCAAATTTCGACGGCCGGCAAAGAAGCTTCGGGAACCGGCAACATGAAGTTCATGATGAACGGTGCACTGACGATCGGAACCCTCGATGGGGCCAACATCGAAATTCGAGAGCAGGCTGGAGATGAAAACTTCTTCCTGTTCGGGCTTGATGAATCTGGAGTTGTCAAAACGAAAGAGAACTACCGGCCAAACGAAATCATTGCGGCTGACGATGATATCAACCGCGTTATGCAGATGTTGGAAAGTGGTCAATTTAACCGACATGAGCCTGGCGTATTCGACTTGTTGACAGCCGGGTTGCGAAATTCATTTGATCAATGGCTCACGATCGCTGATTTCCGAAGCTACATCGACTCACAAGCTCAAGTCAATGAAGCTTATAAAGATCAGGATCATTGGAATCGCATGAGTATTATTAACACGGCGACGAGTGGCAAATTCTCGAGTGATCGCACGATCGGAGAATATGCTGACGAAATCTGGAACGTCCGCCCACTGACTTAATGCAGATGTGTGCGATTCGCCAATTCAAATCGAGAGGGGCTTTGAGGGATAGAAACTCAAAGCCCTTTTGCGTTGCCGAGCCTTCTATCTGCTCCCTGCGACTTGTTGGCTATGCAATCAGGTCATTTGACATTGGTGAACGAAGAGAGAAACGTCCTGTGGTTCGCGGCTGGCAAGAAGAGCATCCGTAGCATGCGTTACACGGCGTTGATCGTAGAAGTTGGGGCTTTCAACAATGCGAGATGGCATCGCCGCAATACATCCAACGTTAAAACCGCTTTAGATTCGCGTTTTTCAACTGGTGCTTGATCTCAACTGACTTGAATTTGGTTTTGCACATTTTGTTTTCCTGAGACCTTGATGGCAACGGATTGTGCAACTTGTTTGAGATAGAAAGAATCAAGCTCGCCGCTCAAGCAAATTTCACCGTCGATGGACGAGCATTTTATGGCGTTAAGCTGTGAGTAACCAAGCTGGCGAAACGTGTCTCGAATTTTGGTTTCAAGCGACAGGGAATCGCCTGACGGAAAGCAGGCTGCGTTAGAATCAACCATACGTTATTCCAGAAAATGAAGTGGAGGGATCAGTTTGCTAAAACAGCATAGCAAATTTGCGAGTTCTGCGAACCTCAAAATGATTTTTGATGCTCTCTGCAAGGGAGGCAACAATCATTGATGGATAAATTGGAGCCCTTGGTTTTTTTGCGCGATTCAACACACCAGGTGAATCATAAACACGATACAGGATTATTTCTCTGTCGCATTTTAGCAAAACCACGTTTGACAGGCTGTCGGCTAACGAACTTGCGAAAATTTTAGTGGGTCAGACGCTTCCATAAATTTTGCCAGATGCGCAACTTGTTTTTCGGACAAAGTTTGAAAAGCATCGGCGAGTGCGAGTTCTTGCATTTCTTTTGCGTCTTCGAGTAGTTCTTGTTGCAGTTGTTTTCCAAAATCAAACAAGTGCTCTGCCC
Source organism: uncultured Pirellulaceae bacterium (assembly GCA_964589435.1). GTDB lineage: Bacteria > Planctomycetota > Planctomycetia > Pirellulales > Pirellulaceae > Mariniblastus. The sequence continues at coordinate 1,741 of CAZPTT010000198.1, read as the reverse complement.
TCGCCTCGCTGATATTGATGGCTTCCCCAAGGACGCCATGGCTGATTGAATTGACCGTTCCAATTTTTTTCGCTTCCTTGTCGATTGCCACGGAGGCTAGGATGTCGAATTGTGTGGATGTCATCACGTTTCGTACCGCTGATTGGAACTCTTCGGCGTCCATTTCCATGGCGGACTTTCTAAAGTCGCGAATTCGTTTGTACTGGTCGGAATCAATGTTGGCTTGGCTGCGAATTTTGCGAATTAAACAAGCGTTGAAGATCGCGGCACGGTTCTTAGTCTTGGTGGCAATGGGAGAATCCGCTGTTGCCTGTTCTTGGTTGAGGAACAGCTTTGAGTCGAGAAACTTCTCAAGTGCTTCTTCATCAAGCGTTTCTTCCAATCTGGCTTTCTCGGGTTTGGAAAGCTCATCAATCAACGCCAAATTGGCCTCTCGCATCAGTACTTTCACGCCGCTACTTAAGTTCGTTTTGAATGCGGTGTCGTCTTCTTCGATCGCCAATAGTTGCGCGTCGGTCAAATCTAAGTGGGCACGTGCATGTTTCGTTTTCAAGTAGTTCGCGATTCCGTATTGCGCTATTGCCAAACGAGATTTGACGGCATCTAAATTGTCAATTTGACTTGGCTCCAGGTGGGAGAATACCGATTCTTGTGATTGCCAAAAGAGTGCTTCGACCTGATTCCGCTTTTTCTCAGATGTGATCGCGCTCAACGCGATGGACTCCATCTGTTTTTTCGAATCTAGCCAGCTTTCACGAATCAACTCAGATTGTTCGCGAGAGATATTGAGCGAGTGTTTGACTTCTTCGTTGGTCAATAGGCTCATCGCGTCGTAAGCAAAACCACTATCGTCGTAGAGCTTGAAATCGATAGTGGTTGTGAAGCCGGTTAACCCAAGTGATTGGCTGGCTAAGATCTTGAAATGCGGGTCATTGGTTGGGGTATCGGTTGGAGCTTCGGTTGGCACTTGAGCTTGCAATTCACTCAGTTGGAACAGCGATAGGCACAGTACCAAGCAAGCGAAATAACGAGGAACCAAAAGTTTGGATAAGTTCATTTTCATCTCCATTGATCATGATTTGCCAAACGTTACATCTGTCGGGCAATCTTGGCTATATCATCGAATCCATTCAATGAGCGATATCTACGACGATGACGAACAATGGTTCGCTAGCGAATTTGTGGGGCACACCCACACGGTGTGGTGGGTAGTGTTTTCGCCAGATGGCAAGCTGATCACCAGCAGCAGCGATGACGGGAAAGTTATGCTGTGGAGCGTCACTGAACGGAAAATGATTCAAAGGATTTCAGCGCATCAGAATCAAATCGCGAGCTTGTGCTTCTCAAAAGACGGGAAGCGGATCGTGAGCGCCAGCGAGAAACAATTAAGATTTGGGACATCAAGTAATTGAGATTTGGGACATCAAGTCGAAAACGGAGCTGTTCGTTTTGCGCAATCGAGACGACTCGGCCTCGGATTCCAATTTTGCCAAAACGAACCACCGAATCCACGCCGGGAGCTACTTTGAGTTTGCTTTCGAAGCGAAGGGCGAAGCGAAGGGCGAAGCGAGGGGGGCGAAGCGAAGGGGGCGAAGCAAAGGCGATAAAAACGATCGATGAGTAAATCATCGATTTGAGCGGGGAAGGAGCGTTCGCGCATAAAAAAACCGATCATGAAGATCGGTTTGAGTTGCGGGGACAGGATTTGAACCTGCGACCTCGAGGTTATGAGCCTCGCGAG
>CAZPTT010000197.1:4864-10579 GCA_964589435.1 uncultured Pirellulaceae bacterium | reverse complement strand
AACCAACGCACGAAGTTATAGCGAACGTCTTCTGGATCGAGATCCATGAATTGGTTCGTTGACTTGTCTTGTTGACGAACATCAATCGCATTCAAAATTCCGACATTCTCAAACGCTTTGTTCCAGTTCAAAATGCCTTCACGAACCCAACGACGGTAACGAACTGGCGTTGTGTGTTCGATGTAGAAAACGATCTGATTCTTGGGAGGGCTCAGCTTCAATTTCGGCTGACGCTTTTCCAAGTGCCAACGATTGATGTAATGCACATTGCTGTCGTCGCCTTCGTATTTGCCGTAGTCAGCGTACGAAGTCGTAAAGTAACCAATACGCTGGTCAGCTTTACGTGGCTTGTACGTCGGCGTTCCTTCGATTTTGCTGATCGAGTAGTGAAGTGTCTTAAGGTTTCCGCGTGACATTGGAACTTCAAACGCGACCTCAATGTTCTTTGGGAAAGCTTTGGCCTTCTTGATCGACACCAAGGTCGACTGGCCACGGTAGCCGCCGCCAAGAAAAACGCTGGCGTTGCCAACAAGCATTGACGTCAGATCAATCACTGGGCCTTTGCCTTTGTCCATGCCGACGATTGGCACACTCAGCAAGACGCGATCGGTGAAGATCCGCTTGACTGAAGATTTTGACTCGTCATCGGAACCTTTGATTTCAAGATTCTCGGCGATCAAAGCGACTCGTTTGCCGTATCGTTTCCAATAGACATAGAAGTCGTCTGATTGGAGACCAGCAAATTCTTCACCGCCAGAAACGGTCGGGGCGATAAAGTGGCGCGTCGATGAGCTGGCGTAGTTCTTCGGCAACTCAGCCAATAGCTTGCCGCTATCCGCTTTCTTCCAAAGACGGAACAACGAGCCGCCTTCGCCTTTAATCTCTGTGTAGCCCTCTGTCACTTTGGCAACCGAGGAAAACTCGGGAGGCTTGGGTTTGGGCGGTGTCTTTTTATCGTCGGCTTGCGCAATCGCGGGAATAGCGAATGCAATTACGGCAAGCAAACAAATGCTAAACGTAAATTGACAACGGCGAGAACGTTGCATTTGGGCGCTCCTTTGGAAATCTAAGTAGTTTTTGAATCAATAAGCGGATTTTGAGGGTAGTCAAGCTACTGCCCAATTGTAGTACGAAAAACACGACAAAGTACGGGGTAGACAGCCGAGCTGGTCTTTCGCACCGCAAGAACATCCATCTCCTAACGATCGTACGGACAATGCACTTGAAAAATTGTCAAAAAACGCACGTTGGAGACAACTTTGCCAACCAAAGAGACTGGAGAACGAGGTTTAGCTGCCGGCGCACTAGCCCGAAGAAGATGACAAAATCAAGAGACCTAAAGCACTGACAGGTATGACAAAGGTCGTTAGATCCAAAGAAATCAATTTCATTGCTCCAAGAAAAACCTGATATATTGAAGCTTGAAGCAGAGGTATTGCACCAAAAACGCGGGTCGAACACGACGGATTCTGGAAACTCAAAACCAGAAAACACGAAGGCCGTCAAAGTCCATTTTCGATCCGAGCTAAATAAACGAGTCATCATTTGGACAACGCAAGCGATATCGGACAGAATGTAGTTTCTCAGATCAAGTTGGATGGTTCATTTGACGGCGAACCGATTCCAACGATTGACTTTTGATTGAGTGATTTCGAATCTAGCGATTTAGCGAACCCTTTTTTTTCGACACTCTTTTACTTGACGCTCCTTTACTTGACGCTCCTTTACTTGACGCTCCTTTACTTGACGCTCCTTTACTTGGCGAGCAAACGAATGGATCTTGGATTTCAAATTGGATTTGACCGACCGTGGTTCCTGCTCCTGCTACTGATTTTGCCCGCGATGTGGGTGCTCAGTTTCAACAGCCTCGCCGGACTCGGAAAGGGCCGTAGGGTTTTTGCGCTCTTCCTGAGGTCGCTTGTCATCCTGTTGATGGTCGCCGCACTCGCAAAAATGCAGTGGCAAAAACACACAGATAAATTGACCGTCATCTATTTGCTCGATCAAAGTGAGAGCATCCCACTTGAAAAACGCGACTTCATGCTCGACTACGTGTTCGAAGAAGTCTCCACCCATCGCCGGGACTCTAAAAACGACATGGCCGGCGTGATCGTTTTTGGCGGAAAAGCTAAAATCGAATCAGCGCCTTACGATGGCGATTTGCCATTGATCGGACAAATCGAATCAGCCGGCTACGATCTGGAAACCGGATCGACCAGTCTCGAGAAAGCATTAAAACTCGCCAAAGCGTCTTTCCCGGAAAGCACGGCTCGTCGTGTCGTCATTATTTCAGACGGCAACGAGAATGTTGGCGACTCCTCATCCGTCGCGCAATCCATGGCCGATGACGGAATTGGAATTGATGTGATTCCGATTGAGCTCCTTTCCGAATCTGAAGTATCCGTCGACAAACTTGTCGTGCCGTCCGACATTCGCAAAGGCCAGGAATTTGAAACGCGCGTCGTTTTGACCAACGATTCGAAATTGACAGACAAAAACCCAGAGGGCAAAGTCGCTGGAAAGCTTCGCGTGACGCGACGAACGGCGCAAACCGAAGAGTTGGTTTCCGAACAATCGATCACGCTTGATCCAGGAAAGAATATCCAGGGCTTCACTTCTCGTCTCGATCGCTCGGCGGTGTACACCTACGACGCAACGTTTGTTCCTGACGATTTAACTCAAGATCTTGTCACGCAGAACAACAAAGCCTCCGCGTTCACCAATGTCCGCGGCAAAGGAAAAGTACTTCTCATCGAGGATGCGTTTTACGAAGGCGAATTCAACCACCTGGTTGAACGATTGCAAGCCAACTCAATCGTCATCGATGTCATGACAACTAGAAATCTGTTCACCAGCAGTGCAGAGCTTCTTCAATACGACGCGGTGATTCTGGGGAACCTCCCTCGTGCCGCTGGTGATGACGGGGGAACCGAAGTTCAATCCTTCACGGACGCTCAAATCAAAATGCTGGTCGACAACTGCGAGCATCTTGGTTGCGGAATCGTGATGCTTGGAGGTGATCGGTCGTTTGGGGCCGGTGGCTGGTCAAGCACGCCGTTAGAAAAAGCGATGCCGGTTGATTTTCAAATTAAGAATGACAAGGTCTCGGCTGTTGGCGCGTTGGCTTTGGTGATGCATGCCTGCGAAATGCCCAACGGAAACTTCTGGGAAATCAAAGTCGCGGAAGAGGCGATCAAGATCCTGGGCCCAATGGATTATTGCGGTGTCATCGAATGGAGCAACGTGGGCGGCAACCCGCGCTGGCTTTGGAAGTTGCCAAATGGAATTGATCGAGTTCACCAAAATCGCAACCGAATGTTGGGCTTGATCAACCGAATGACTCCCGGCGACATGATGGACTTTAACACGCCTCTCAGAACGATGCTGTCCGGACTGAAGAAAGTCAACGCCTCAATGAAGCACGCCATCATTATTAGCGACGGCGATGCGACGCCTCCGACTCAGGCTCTGATGAATGACTTTGTCAAAAACAAAGTCAAAGTCTCGACCGTGGCGATTGGCACCCATGGCCCAGCAGGAAATCAAACGCTTCAAAAAATAGCCAAAGTCACTGGCGGTTCTTATTACGTTTGCAAGAATCCGAAAGCGCTTCCCAAAATTTACCAGCGAGAAGCTCGCCGCGTGGCCAAGCCTGTCATCAAGGAATCGGCTTCCGGCATGCGGGCCGTTCCAGTTCCCGGTACTGGCGGCCACGAAATATTGCGTGGCATTTCTGTCGATGACCTTCCGCCGTTTCTTGGCTACGTGATGACAACGATCAAGAAAGATGAGCTTGTTGAACAGCTTGCGCTTTCCAGCGACCCGGCAAACGATGGTGGCGAAAACTCGACGCTGCTGGCTGCATGGCGTTATGGCAACGGACGAACCGTTGCCTTCACAAGTGATGCCGGCCATCGCTGGACAAGTCAGTGGTTCAATGATTCGCAGTACGACAAACTTTTTACTCAGATCGTTCGATACGCAATGCGGCCGATTACCGAGAGCGCTAACTTCACCGTTTCATCGGAAGTGAAAGACGGAACCGCGCGAATCGTGGTTACGGCTCTTAACGATGACGACGAGTTTTTGAATTTCCTGGATGTCAACGGTCGGGGCATCACACCAGAGAACAAAGACTTCGATTTGGAATTCAATCAGGTCGGGCCGGGTCGCTACATTGCTGAGCAAGACGTCTCGGGATCAGGCAACTTTCTCTTTTCGATTTTCCCTGGCGAAGGATACGAGCGACTCACATCAGGTATCAGTGTGCCCTATTCGTCGGAGTATTCGGATCGGGAAGCCAACATGTCTCTGCTCGATTCTCTCACAAAATTCAAACCGCGCGGCGGTCAGCCAGGAATGGTCATCGAAGGCAATCTGAGCAACTCTGGGTTGACTGAACTGTTGGCAACGAACACCTTCCGGCCGACGCTCTCCGCAGCAGTCGGGATCGAGGACATTTGGCCGTGGTTACTTGTGATCTGCGGCACCGCCTTTTTCACCGACGTTTTTGTCCGCCGTGTTGCGACTTCTCCACTGGCGATCATCATTTCCTATCTGACAATGCTGTTGGCGGGCTTGACCGTGGCCTATCTGATCGCGGCAATTTACGGCGTTAGCCAGTCTCGATGGTTTACCAACTTGCCGACCGTTAATTGGGTCACCATCTTGATCACAGTTGCCGTATTGGCAATTTATGCGGCTTGCTATTTCTCTTTCTTCGTTACCTCGGATTGGGCAAAAGAGAGAATTGAAAAGATCAAGGCCAAGGTCTTTCGCAAAGAATCCGTGGCACCTCAAGCAAGTATGTCTCGCCTGCAAAGTAAGAAACTTGAAATTGAAAGACAGATTGAATCGCGTCGAGCGGCGACAAAATTTGAACCGGTCGCGGACGACAAAATGACCGGCAAGCAAAAACTGGAAGACGTCCTCGCCAGCGAGATCGAAAAAACTCCCAAGCTTCCTCCGAAAATCAGTCGTGACAAACTCGATGCCGAGCAAGAGACCTCTTATACTTCGAGGCTGTTGGACGCGAAACGTAAAGTTCAAAAGGATCGATCGCGAAACGAAAATCCTGAAAAGGAAAATTGATGAAAGCACGGCGGCGAGGTGACCGGTTGCAGTTGAACCGCTTTCAATTAAGCAAATTTCGAATCGTCGCGTCACAATTATCAAAAACATGTCGGCCGAAATATTCGGCAACTCTACATCTAATTACTATCTGACAAGGCATACTCGTTAATGAATGACGAACTAAAGTTTCAGCAACAGGCAGAAAAATTTCGTGAACGATATCAAGTAGTCAAAGATGAAATCGGAAAGGTGATTGTCGGCCATGACGAAATCGTGCACGGTGTCTTGACGTGCATGATGATCGGCGGACACTGCCTGCTCGAAGGCGCACCGGGACTGGGCAAAACCCTTTTGGTGTCGACGCTATCGAAGGCACTCAGCCTCCAATCGAATCGTATCCAGTTCACGCCAGACCTAATGCCAGCGGATATTCTTGGCACCAACATGGTCGTGGAATCTCCAGACGGCAAGCGGAATTTTGAATTTCAAAAAGGCCCAATTTTCACGCAGATCTGTTTGGCTGACGAAATCAACCGAGCAACGCCAAAGACCCAGTCGGCGATGCTCGAAACGATGCAAGAAGGAACGGTGACCGTTGGCGGCACACGTTTCGAACTTCAGAAACCATTCTTCTTCATGGCG
>CAZPTT010000197.1:0-4854 GCA_964589435.1 uncultured Pirellulaceae bacterium | reverse complement strand
AAGGCACCGTGACGGCGTCGGGAACGCGTTACGTGCTTGACAAACCATTCTTTGTGCTCGCCACGCAAAACCCGATTGAGCAGGAGGGAACTTACCCGCTGCCAGAGGCTCAGCTTGACCGTTTCCTATTCAAGCTGAACGTGGGTTATTCAAATCGAGATCAACTATCGACAATTCTCGATCGCACGACCAAGGGCGTCAAAATTGAAGTCAATCCAGTCATGGATGGTCGCGAAATTATCGAATGGCAAGGCTTGATTCGAGAGGTCATTCTCGCCGACCACCTTCGCGATTACATCGTTCGATTGAATTTGGCCACGCATCCCGAAGGCCCATACGCGACCCCGGTCACGAACCAATATTTACGATGGGGAGCCAGTCCACGTGGAGCCCAAACGATGGCGCTCGCGTCGAAGGTTCGAGCCCTGCTTGAAGGCCGATTCAATGTTAGTTTCGAAGACATTCGCCGCGTTTACTTGCCGGCCATGCGTCACCGCGTGATTGTTAACTTTGAAGCCCAAGCTGAAGGCGTTTCGCCGGATCAGGTGCTTCTGGAGATCCTCGATCAAGTCCCAGAGAAAGTGGACGGATAACACTCGATTTGATCGGTGAAAGAAATTTTGATTTCACCTTAAGCTCGGCCCACTAAACATTCTCGCGAAACAATCTCTATGTCGTCAACGATTACAAAACCAGGTGCGTCAAACGCCAAAGAACCTTTGCTCAGCCCGGCGTTGCTTGCCAAACTCCAAAACATGGAATTGGTCAGCCGCAAGATCTTTCGCGGTCGCATGAAAGGCGAACGCCGGAGTCGTCGGAAAGGTCAAAGCGTCGAGTTCGCCGATTTTCGCAACTATGTTCCCGGCGATGATCTCCGCTTCATTGATTGGAATATGTACGCTCGTTTAGACAAGCTTTTTTTAAAGCTGTACATGGAAGAAGAGGATCTACACTTCTACACGCTTGTCGACGTCAGTCAATCGATGAAGTTCGGCTCGCCAACGAAACTCCGTTACGCGCAACAATTGGCAGGAGCGCTCGGTTACATCGGCTTGTGCAGAACCGACCGCGTCAAAATCGAGTCGTTGAATGGATCGAAGACCAACACGGCTCCTGTGCTCCGAGGACGAACCAGCCTGTGGCGAATGGTTGATTATCTCGAAAACATGCCGACCGACACCAACGTTTCACTAACCGAAGCCGTCAAAGCATTCTGCCTGAGAAATACCGGCAAAGGTATTTTGGTCTTGATAACGGACTTGATGGATAAGTCAGGCTACGAAGAGGCACTGAAGTATCTCGTCGCTCGCGATCTCGACATCTACTTAATCCACGTTCTGTCTCAAGAAGAAATTGACCCGGACATCACGGGTGACCTGAAGCTGGTCGATTGCGAGGATCGGGACATCGCCGAAATTAGTGTCAGCCAACGACTGATTGATCGCTATCGCCAAACACTCGCGACCTTCATTGAGCAGGCTCGCGAGTTTTGCTCCCGTCGTGGAATCGTTTACACCATGACCAGTACTGAGCGTGATGTCGATCGACTCGTTTCACGTTACCTCCGTCAGAGAGGGCTGGTTCGTTGAAATTTTTGATCAACACTTTGCCGGGCTACCAGTGGCTGATCCTTGGGTTGGTTCCGCCACTCATCTTCCTGCTCTACTTTTTGAAACTTCGACGCGTGCCGCTGGAAGTCCCATCGACTTACTTGTGGACTAAAGCCGTCGAAGATATGCACGTCAACAGTATTTGGCAACGTTTACGAAAGAACCTGCTTCTGCTGCTGCAGATGATTGCGGCTGCACTCTTGATCGTTTCCTGCTTGCGTCCTGGTTGCCAAGGCGAAGCGTTGGCTGGCGATCGCTTCATTTTCATTGTTGACCAATCCTCAAGCATGTCGGCAACGGATACCGAAAATGGCCTTTCTCGTTTGGAAGAATCGAAAAAGCAAATCACGACGCTGATCGAACGGATGAAGTCCTCAGACGCGGCGATGATTATCAGTTTCTCTGATCGAGCAATCGTCGAGCAGTCTTACACCAAGAACAAATCGCTTCTCAAGCGTAAGATCAAATTGATCAAGCAGACCGAACGCGGCAGCGACATTCAAGAAGCGTTGCTGGCAGCATCCGGATTGGCGAATCCAGGCCGCACAAGTGATCGAAATTCGTCGATCGACGTTCAAGTCGCCGAGGCTCTCGACGCGACGCTGTACATTTTCAGTGATGGAGCCGTCAAACGCGTGCCAACTTTTTCGCTTGGCAATTTGACCCCCGAGTATCGACCAATCGGTTCAATTGATCCGCCCCTCAATGTTGGCATCACTGCGTTTTCCATCAACGACCAAATGGATGTGGGCGGCCAAGTCCAAATTTTCGCGCGGCTACAAAACTCCGGCATGGAAGACGCTTCGGTGGGAGTTTCACTGTACGTCGACGACGAATTACAGGACGCCCGGGGCTCGGTTAATGTCGCCGGTTTAGGATCCGCAAGCCTCCAGTTCGACTTGACCAGCTTGATGGCAGGCTTGGAAGAAGCGACTCCGATTCGTTTGGAAATTGACGACAAAGACATTTACCTTCAAGACAACGTCGCTCATTGCATTCTAAATCCTCCTAGCATCGCCAATGTCTTGATCGTTTCGGACTACAACAAGTACCTCGATCTGGCTACCAGCACAGAAGAAATTCAAAAAGTTGCCTCGGTCAAATTTGAAGACCGAGAATATCTGAAAAATAGCGAATACGCCGAACGGGCAACTTTGGGATACTACGATTTAGTCATTTTCGACCAATGCGTGCCAGAACAAATGCCGGTTTGCAATACGCTGTTTTGGGGAGCGATTCCAAACGTCGAAGGTTGGAAAGCTGACAAAGAGCTGGAAACCATTCCGATTGTTGATTTTGATGCGACACATCCTTTGATGTTTGCAACTAACTTAAACAACGTGAACATCCTCAAAGGCCAAACCCTCTCCGGCCCTCAAGGAAGACTGTCGCTTGTAGATTCTGTCGAAGGCAGCGTGATGATGATTGCTCCACGCGGTGGATTCGAAGACATCGTGATCGGTTTTCCTTTGATCGAGTATCTTGAAGGTGGTGACACTTCCATCAATACCGATTGGCCGCAGAAATTAAGTTTTCCATTGTTTGTGCAAAATTTGATTTCACTCTACGGAACGCGTTCGGGAGCAAACGGCTCCAGAAGCACGGTTCCGGGCGATGCGATCACAATTCGAACAAGATCGCCATTCCCATCGGTAAATGTCAAAGGGCCCAAGGGTGACAGTTCAAAGCTATTGCCCCGCGCCGACAGCAACTATGTTTACACCCAAACTGACCATGCTGGTGTCTACGAAGTTAGAGCATCCGATAACGAAATTGACCAAATGTTTGCGGTCAATCTGTTGGATCGCTTGGAGTCAGATCTGGCCGTCCGAGCGGAGTTGAAGCTTGGCTATGAAGAAATCAGCGGCAAAGTGTCGTCCGCTCCAGCGAGAAAAGACTTTTGGACGTGGCTGATCTTGGCTGCACTTGCCGTCATCACGGCCGAATGGTTCATTTACAATCGCCGAGTATTTATTTAGAGAATACTTTTCTAGAGAAACTCTTGCGTTCACCAATCAAGTTCCTTGGGACGCCAAACGTTAACCAGTTTCGCGCCCGCTAAGTTGCTGATTTCATTCCATTTTTCAATATCGAAATGGAAATGCGCGATCGCCGCGGTAGGCATCGTTTCGTGAGAATGCGACAACCGGTAAACCATCTCTGCCAATCCGGGATTGTGTCCAATCACCATCACGGTTTCCACCTCTTCATCAGTAATCTTCGACAAGTATTCGAAATAGATTCGCGGTGGCGCGTGATAAAAATCTTCCACCAGCACAAGCTGTTCAGCTTCAACGCCTTCGCAATTTTCGACGAACAGTTCGGCCGTCAACTTGGCTCGCGTCGCGCTTGAACTGGCAATCAAGTCCGGCACACAATCTTGGGCGGCGATAAACTGTGCCATTCGGGGGGCGTCTTTTAAGCCACGTCGATTGAGCGTTCGTTCGAAATCGCTTATCCCAGAATCTTCCCAAGAAGATTTCGCGTGACGCATGATCAATAGCTGTTTCGGCATAGCGTTCTCGACTAGCTCATAAAGTGTCCATGAAAATCCGAGCCAGTGTCAATTTACACTGATTGGCAATTCACCCACTGTTTGTGAAGGTTAGCGCGGGTGACGCAATAGGATAAAAGGAGATGACAAGTTAAGCTATAAGAGCAAACATTTTTCCTTCCGAATTCCCGCTTCTCATTTTATTCTGGTAACCGCTTCGAGCGAGATACCTTAGAATCACCAGCTATGGATCCTGAACGCGCACGAATTTTGGCTGACTTAAGTGGTCAAATCGACGGCCAAATTCGGTGCGACGAGACCTTCTTACAGATGTACGCCAGCGACGCCAGCATCTACGAAATACTCCCCCTTGGTATCGTTCGGCCCGCTGGTGTCCAAGACGTTGTGGCTTGCGTAAAATACGCTAACGAAAACCATATCCCAATCATTCCACGCGGTGCTGGCTCAAACTTTGTTGGCGGCAGCGTCGGCGCTGGAATCGTACTTGATTTCTCTTATTCAATGCGTCGTGTTCAGACATTGGGCCGAGAAAACGTAACCGTCCAGCCCGGCGTAGTTCTGAGTGACCTAAACAGTCAACTCAAGTCTCACGGCCAAGTCCTCGGGCCAGATCCCGCTGCCCGCACCGTGACGACGATCGGCGGTGTCTTGGCCATGAACAGCACAGGCAGCCACTGGGCTCGGTATGGAACCCCACGTGACAAAGTCGAGCATTTACAGGTTGTCAAG
>CAZPTT010000196.1:8488-10585 GCA_964589435.1 uncultured Pirellulaceae bacterium | reverse complement strand
CCTTTATGATGAAGGTCCCGACAACGATGGTGATGGCTGAGCTGGAAACGCCGCGCGAGACTTACCTGTTGAAACGAGGGCAATACGATCAGCCTGATGAGTCTGAAAAATTGAAGCCGGGCATCCCCGCGTTTTTGCCTCAACCCAAAGCCGAACATACACCCAACCGACTAGGCCTGGCTAGGTGGATTGTGGATGCCGACAATCCACTGACCGCTCGGGTGGCGGTAAACCGATTCTGGCAAAACTATTTTGGCGTAGGCTTGCTTGAGACGTCTGAAAACTTTGGCGTGCAGAGCCCACTTCCGTCTCACCCAAAATTGCTCGACTGGCTCGCAATCGAATTCATTCGATCGAACTGGGATGTAAAGTCACTTCAAAAGCGTATCGTCATGAGCGACACCTACTGCCAGTCATCAACAATGACCGCTGAATCTATCAAGGCAGATCCAAAAAACCGTTGGCTGGCAAGAGGCCCTCGGTTTCGACTTTCATCGGAAGCGATTCGTGACAACGCATTGGCCGTCAGTGGATTGTTAACGACAACCGTTGGCGGGCCATCCATGAAACCGTATCAGCCGGAAGGACTTTGGAAAGAACTGGCTGGAGGCGCCGGTGAAAAACCTTATGTCCAAGCTACGGATGCATCGCTGTACCGTCGCAGTTTGTACATCTACAGGAAACGCACCGTTCCACATCCGGCTATGTCTACGTTCGATTCTGGCAGTCGCGAAATTTGCCAAGTCGCACGACAACGCACCAACACTCCGCTTCAAGCTTTGGCGTTGCTCAATGATGTGACCTATGTCGAGGCCGCCCGCGCGATGGCGACCAAAGCAATGATCGAGAGGGATACCGCTGAGTCGAGGATTCAATTTGCTTTTCACCAGGCACTCTCCCGCAAGCCTATCGATCAAGAGTTGACGATTCTCTTGAAGGCTTATCGCCGTTACCAAAAACGTTTCGCCGCAGCCGGCGACGCGGCCGATAAACTGATTGAGTTTGGTGAATTGACTACTCCGAATTCCATCGACCACGTCGATCTTGCCGCACTGACAATCGTGTGCAGCACGATCTTGAACTTGGACGAGACGATCACCAAAGAATAAGACCGAATTTCGGTACTCTAAGCAGAACGTTATGAACGACAAAACGGACCCACAAGCAAAAACAAACGCACTCGAGAGAGTTCAGCGATTCAACCGCCGCCAATTCTTGGTCAGGTCACAGGTTGGGCTGGGAGCAATGGCTCTCAACGCAATGGGGACTTCTGGAACGTCAGCCGGGGAAGAATCGCCTCTGCTCAATAGCCGTTTGGCCAGCCAATCTCCCAAAGCCAAACGAGTGATTTATCTTTTTCAGTCGGGTGCTCCATCGCAGTTCGAGCTTTTTGATCACAAGCCGAAACTTCAAGAGTTGCAAAAACAGGAACTGCCCGAGTCTATTCGGAAAGGTCAGCGTCTGACGGGCATGACCAGCAGTCAGGATAGTTTTCCAATTGCTCCGTCGATTTTCAAGTTCGCCAAGCACGGCAAGAGTGGAATTGAAATCAGCGAACTGTTGCCATACACCGCAAAAATCGCCGACGACATGTGCATGATACGCTCGATGAAAACCGAGGCAATCAATCACGACCCCGCGATCACGTTTTGCCAGACAGGATTTCAACTTGCTGGACGACCGAGCATCGGTGCTTGGCTGGCGTATGGATTGGGCAGCGTCAATGAAAACTTGCCCTCCTATGTCGTGATGGCCTCGCGGGGCACAGGACGCGCCGCCGGCCAACCGCTTTACGATCGACTTTGGGGCAGTGGGTTTCTGCCAACAAAACATCAGGGCGTCAAATTGCGAAGCGGAAAAGAGCCGGTCCTTTACCTGAGCAATCCGCCCGGCTGCACGACACAACTTCGACATGAAATGTTGGGCGACTTGAATGCCCTCAATCAACTGAAACACGACTCGGTTGGCGATCCAGAAATTCAAACTCGAATCGCGCAGTATGAACTTTCATTTCGGATGCAGGCTTCTGTTCCAGAGCTAACCGACATTTCCTATGAACCCGAGCACATCCTTAAGATGTATGGGCCGGATGTCAAA